>CP082962.1:0-306666 GCA_021730285.1 Desulfovibrio sp. JY | reverse complement strand
CCGAGCGTTTCGCCGCCGCCAGGGATGCCGGGTTCCATTTTGTCGAGTACCTCTTTCCCTACGCCTACCCGGCCGTGGAACTGGCCTCGCGTCTGGCCGAAAACGGCCTGTCCCAGGTGCTTTTCAACCTGCCCTGCGGCGACTGGGCCGGCGGCGAGCGCGGCATCGCGGCGCTGCCCGGCCGCGAATCCGAATTTCGCGACGGCGTGGGGTTGGCCCTCGAATACGCCAAGACCCTGGATGTGGCCCGGCTCAACTGTCTGGCCGGAAAACTGCCGGACGGCGTTTCGCCCGAGGACGCCTTCGAGACGCTCATCGAGAACGTGGCCTTCGCCGCCGACGCCCTGGCCGCCGAGGGTCGCACCCTCGTCATCGAGGCCATCAACCATTTCGACATCCCCGGTTTTCTGCTGAGCACCACCGAGCAGGTCATGGATCTGATCGACGCCGTCTCGCGCGACAACGTGGCCATGCAGTACGACGTCTACCATGCCCAGCGCGAGGAGGGGGAGCTGGCCGCGACCATCGCCGCCAACCTGCCCCGCATCGGGCATGTGCAGATCGCGGACAATCCCGGCCGGCATCAGCCCGGCACCGGGGAAATCCGGTTTCCCTTCCTTTTTGCCGAACTGGACCGGCTGGGCTACGAGGGCTTTGTCGGCCTGGAATACGTGCCCGATCCCGATACCCGCGCCTCCCTGGCCTGGGTAACGGAGATGGGACTTACCCTTTAGCCCCATTGTCCCCCTAGTTGGGGGGACCGGGGGGCCCTCGGTCCCCCGGCGGTGGGGTCCAGGGGAGGCGGAGCCTCCCCTGGCCGCCGGAGGCCTCCACACCCAAAAGGACACCCTATGAAAAAAATCGGATTCATCGGCCTTGGCATCATGGGCAAGCCCATGTGTCGCAATCTGCTTAGGGCCGGCTACGAGCTGACGGTGTTCAGCCGCACCGTGAAAAACGTCGAAGCCGTGACCGCCCATGGCGCGACCTCTGCTCCGTCGCCGGCGGAGGTGGCCAGGGCAAGCGAGCTGGTCATCACCATGGTGCCGGATTCGCCCGAGGTGCGTGCTGTGGTGCTTGGCGAAGGCGGCGTCATCGAAGGGGCCAGGCCGGGTCTTTACGTGGTGGACATGAGTTCCATCGCGCCGCTGGCCAGCCGGGAGATCGGGGCCGCCCTGGCCGAAAAGGGCGTGCGGTTTCTGGACGCGCCGGTCAGCGGCGGCGAACCCAAGGCCGTGGACGGGACGCTCACGGTCATGGCCGGCGGCGACGCGGCCGATTTCGAAGCCGTCAAACCGGTGCTGCTCGCCATGGCCGCCTCGGTGACCCGCGTGGGCGAGGTCGGGGCCGGCAACGTGGCCAAGCTGGCCAACCAGGTCGTGGTGGCGCTCAACATTGCGGCCATGTCCGAGGCGTTTGTCCTGGCGGCCAAGGCCGGGGTGGAGCCGGAGCTTGTCTATCAGGCCATTCGCGGAGGCCTTGCCGGCAGCACGGTGCTCGACGCCAAGGCGCCGCTGGTCATGGACCGCAAGTTCGAGCCGGGCTTTCGCCTCAAGCTCCACGTCAAGGATCTGGCCAACGTGTTGCGCACGGCAAACGAATTGCATGTGCCCCTGCCGTTTACCGCCTCGGTCATGGAAGTCATGCAGGCCATGCTGGCCGATGGCTGTGGCGAGGACGATCACGGCGGCATGATTCGCTATTTCGAGAAACTGGCCCATGTGACGGTGGAACGGTAAAACGATATTTTGTCGATATATCGGCAGTCTATCCAGCAACGCCGCCTTTCTGGGGCACAAGTCCGGCGCGCCGCGCGCCATGTGAAGGAGTCCTTCGTGCGATACCGGAAACTGACGCTGGCCCTGGCCCTGGCCGTGTGCCTGAGCGGGGCCATCGCTTTGGCGGCCAAGGTCATGAGTGTGTCCGTGCGCGACGGGCAAGTGCGCCAGTCGCCTTCATTCCTTGGCAAAATCGTGGGCAAGGCTAGTTATGGCCAGAGCGTGAACGTGAGCACCGAGCAGGGCGACTGGGCCAAGGTCACCCTGCCCGGCGGCGTTTCGGGCTGGATGCACCGCACGGCCCTGACCACCGAGAAACTGGCCATGTCCTCGGGCGGGGCGGGCGGCACGGGCAGCGTTTCCGGCAAGGAAATGGCCCTGGCCGGCAAGGGCTTTTCCGCCCAGGTCGAGGCGGATTATCGCCGCAGCCACGGCGGCGACTACGCGGCCATCAACGCCATGGAGCGCATCAGCTACAACCCGGGACAACTCCTGGCCTTTTTGAGCCAGGGCGGCGTGCATCCCCAGGGAGGCGCGAAATGAGGTCGCGTATCCTTCTTTCCCTGGCCGGGCTGCTCGTGTTCGGCTTCGCGCTCTACGGCTGCAACAACCCCGAAGGACTTTCCCGGGTCCTCGATTCCTTCGGCGCGAGCGTCGGCGGCGCGCCGGTCGGCGACTATGCCGCCTCGGCCGTCAAAAGCGTCAAGGCCGTGGCCCACGCCGCCGAGGACTTCACACCCGAGCAGGAATACTACATCGGCCGGGCTGTCGGCGCGTCGCTTCTGACCAAATACCATCCCTACCGCGACGCCAAGGCCAATGCCTACGTCAACGAAGTGGGACAGTCCCTGGCCATGTTCTCCGACATGCCCCAGACCTACGGCGGCTACCACTTCCTCATCATCGACTCCACCGAGATCAACGCCTTTGCCGCGCCGGGCGGACTCGTCTTCATCACGCGCGGCATGCTGCGCTGCTGTTCCGGCGAAAACGCCCTGGCCGCCGTACTGGCCCACGAGGTCGCCCACGTGGAGCACAAGGACGCCCTGCGCGCCATCAAGCGCGCCCGCACCACCGAGGCCTTGGCCATCATCGGCGGCGAGGCCCTCAAGCAGGCCGGCGGCGCGGACGTGGCCCGCCTGACCAACATCTTCGCGGACTCCATCGGCGACATCATGACCACCATGGTCAACAACGGCTACTCCCGCACCCTGGAATACGAAGCCGACAAGGCCGCCGTCACCATCCTCGTCCGCACCGGCTACAACCCCTCCGGGTTGCCGGACATGCTGGAAGCGATGCAAAAGCGCCTCACCCCCGGCGGCGCGGACTTCGCCAAGACGCACCCCGCGCCGTCCGATCGCATCCACGAGCTGGCCAATCTGGCCCGGGTGGCCGAGATCAACGAGCCCCCGGCGCGCGTGGCCCGGTTCAAGGCGGCGTTGGGGAATATCTAAGGACCGGCCGGGGCGCTGCCCCTGGATATGCCGGGGCGCTGCCCCTGGACCCCGCCCGGAGAGGCTCTGCCTCTCCGGGACCTCTCCGCCGGAGGGCTTATGCCCTCCGGACCTCCCGTTACCGGGTTGGGATGGTGGGTGGAGGGGCGGGGAAACGGTGCGGGTTGGGTTGATCTTGTCGCCGCAATCGGCCCGGCGGCACGAGAAGCTGCGCTTCCCGACGCCGGACGCGATTGCGGCGACAACCGCGCCAGCGGCGAAGCGCCGCATGGAAGAAGACTACGGGTGAGTCGCGCGCCGAGCGTGGCGGAGCATTGATTCGTGGAGTTCAAAACAGTCGGCATTGTCTTTGGCTTGATTCTTGTGGCCTATATCGTTGCCAGGATACTCTGGTGGCGCAAGGGTAGGGCGAAGAAAGACTATTATTCCCTGGATTTCGATTTCAGCATTTTCAAAAGGAAAAAAGTCTTCACGCAGAACGAAAGCAAGTTTTTCGAGCAACTTGAACAGGTCGTGGACAGGCGCTACCATATCCTGTCCATGGTGCGACTGGCCGATGTGCTGCGCATCGACAACGACGAAAAGAATTTGAAATATACCGACAGAGGCGCGTATTACGCGGCCTTCAACCGCGTGTCCAAGATGCACCTGGATTTTGTGATCATCACCCGTCCCGGCCACTATGTCGCCTGCATCATCGAACTCGACGACAGCTCCCACGATGGGCAGCCGCTCAGGGACCGGTTCAAGGACGAAGTGATCCGGACCCTCGACCTGCCCATGGTGCGCATCAAAGCCAAGCCGGACGGCAACTATACCCCGGAGTACATCCGGGAACACCTGCAAGGGCTCCTTTGAAAAGGAACACAGGCGTGCAACAGACGGTTTCCCCCGCGAAAGAGGGCGGTTCCGGCGGCGCGGCCGCCTTTCGCAAGCGCATCCTTTTCGGCGTCATGGCCGGGGTGGTCGGGCTCACGGCGGCCTGGCTGCTGTCCCTGACCGGCATCGTGACCTCGTTCGAGGCGCGCACCTTCGACTGGCGGGCCCGGTTGCTCACGCCCCGGGACGGCGGTTCGGACGCGGTGCGGCTGATTCTCCTGGATCAGGCCAGCCTCGACTGGGCAGCCAAGGAAAACGGCCTGTCCTGGCCCTGGCCGCGCGAGGTCTACGGCGCGATTCTGGATTTCTGCCGGCGCGGCGGAGCCAAGGCCGTGGCCTTCGACGTGCTCTACACCGAGCCCTCGACCTACGGCGTGGCCGACGACACGGCCTTCGCGGCGGCTGGCAAGCGGCTGGGCAACTTCGTGCTGCCGGTCTTTCTGGGGCGCGAGTCAGGCAAGACGAACGTCTGGCCGGCCGACGTGCCGCCCGATCCCCTGGTCATCAAGGGCCTCAAATCCTGGCTGGCCAAGGTGCCGCCAAGCGAAGCCCCGATCTATCCCAAGGCCGCCTTTCCCGTGCCCGAAGTGGCGGCCGGGGCGAAAATCCTCGGCAACGTCAGCCAGGACCCGGAATTCGACGGCATCTACCGCCGGGTGAACCTCTTCGGCCTCTTCGACGGCAAGGCCGTGCCGTCGCTGCCCCTTGCCGCCCGCATGCTGGCCGAGCCCAACCTCGACGCCGCCATCGCCGGCCATTCCCTGCGCCTGGGGCCGGTCACCGTGCCCCTCGACGACGCCGGCCGGGCCATCCCCCGCTGGCGGCGCTCGTCGGATTTCCCGGCCGTGTCCGCGGCGGCGGTCATCCGCAGTGAGCTGACCTTGCTCGAAGGCGGCAAGCCCGACCTCGATCCGAACATGTTCAAGGGCCGCTACGTGCTCTTCGGCTTTTCCGCCCCGGGACTGCTCGATCTGCGTCCCTCGCCCGTGGCCGGCGTCACCTCGGGCGTGGAAATTCATGCCCAGACCTTGCAAAGTCTGCTGACCGGCGATTTCCTGCACGTCATCCCCCACTGGGCCGGCTGGTGGCTGGCCGGGGCCCTTGCCGTGGCCGCCGGGCTGGCCGTGACCCTGACCACCGGGGCCATGGCCGGCGCGGGCGTCATCATCCTCTTCCTGCCCCTGCCGATCCTCATCGCCCTGGCCGCCTACGCCCTGGGAAGCTGGCTGCCCCTGGCCCTGCCGCAACTGGCCGTGGCCGGCTCCCTCGTTACCGCCGTGCTCATCGGCTACGCCACCGAGGGCCGCCAGAAACGCTTCATCAAATCCGCTTTCCGCCAATACCTGAGCCCCGACGTCATCGAGGCGCTCATTGCCCACCCCGAGCGCATGAGCCTCGGCGGCGAACTGCGCGAACTGACCATCTTCTTCTCCGACCTCCAGGGCTTCACCGGCATCTCCGAAGGCATGACGCCCCAGGAATTGACCGCGCTTTTGAACAAATACCTCACCGCCATGACCGACATCATCCTGGAGGAAGGCGGCACCGTGGACAAATACGAAGGCGACGCCATCATCGCTTTCTGGAACGCGCCCCTCGACCAGCCGGACCACGCCGCCCGGGCCGTGCGTGCGGCCCTGCGCTGCCAGGACAAACTGACCGAACTGCGCCCCGCCTTCCGCGAACGCTCCGGCCACGATCTGCACATGCGCGTCGGCCTCAATACCGGCCCGGCCGTCGTCGGCAACATGGGCTCGGATTCCCGCTTCGACTACACCATGCTCGGCGACGCCGTGAACCTCGCCTCGCGCCTCGAAGGCATCAACAAGCAATTCGGCACCTATACCATGATCTCCAGCGCCACCCGCGACGCCGCCGGCGACGCCTTTGCCAGCCGCCGCCTCGGCCGCGTGGCCGTGGTCGGCCGGGCCGAACCCGTGGACGTCCACGAACCCCTTTGGCCCGCCGCCGCCGCAGCCCTCACCGCCACTCACGATGCCTACGCCAACGCCCTGGACGCCTTCATCTCCGGCGATTTTCAGGCCGCCCTGGCCGGCTTTACCGCCTTGGCCGGCACCGACCCCGCCGCCGCTTCGTACGTCAAGCGCTGCGAGAAGTTGCTGGCTGAGCCGCCGGCGGGGGAATGGAACGGCGTGTTGGTGATGACGTCGAAATAGGCGAGGGAATGGGAGGAGGGGAGGAAGGGGTGCCTCCGGCGGCCAGGGGCTCTGCCCCTGGACCCCGCCGGAGGGCTTATGCCCTCCGGACCTCCCTTTTCCGGGTTGGGATGGTGGGAGGCCATGGGGTTGGGCGGCAGGGGGGGACGTCCTCTGTTTTGTTGCCGCAATCGGCCCGGCGGCACGAGGCGCGTTGCGCCTCGACGCCGGACACGATTGCGGCAACAACCGCGCCAGCGGCGAAGCGCCGCATTTTAAGAGAATTAAGAAGAGATGTTCTCCGAATGTCGCCCCGCAGGGGCGACCGGCGTGGTGCAGGCGGAATTTGCTTGGGACGAGCTTGTCGCGAAGCGACATGCACCGTCCCGACAAATTCCGCCTGCATCTTCTCCACTCTCCGCTCTCCGCCTTTCCGCCAGCCAACCCGGCCTCCCGCCCGGCCAAAGCACACCGGATGGGGGGCCCGGGGGGCCCATGGCCTCCCGGCGGGGGGGCGGGGGCGGAGCCCCCGCTTGCTCGCCTCCCCGCCTCTTCCCCGTTTACCGCACCGCCTCGGGCAGGGTGAGGACCCAGAGGTCGGTTTTTTCGGTGGTGGGGGTGATGACGAAGGTGGTGGGGACGGGTTGGCCGTCGTGGGACAGTTGCCCGCCGGGGGCGAGCTGGTAGTCGCCGGGCTTTTTGACGGGCTTGCCGTCCTTGTCGGCGACCGGGTTATTCGGCTTGATGGTCATGCCGAAGTCGTTGTCCGAGGTGAGGATAAGGGTCTTGTGATCCGGGGCGATGGACAGGCCTTCGGCTTTTTCGGCGTTCCAGCCCAGGGCGCGCAGGTCGGCCACTTTGGTTTTTTGGGCCAGTTTGACGCCGAGTTTTTCCAGCGCGGCCGGGTCGGAGACGGTCTCGAGGGGCTTGCCGTCGGGGGCGGTTTTGCCGGTCAGGTCCGTGGCCTGGGACAGGTCGATGGCGTAGACGATGTTGCGCATCTTTTTATCCACGCCTTTGCCTTGTTCCACGGTGAGGAGTTTGGTCGGCGAAATGGCGGTCAGGTCGCCGAGCTTGGCGTCGGCGTTTTTCTTGTAGGCTTCGCTGTCCAGGGGATAGCCGAACATGCGGGTCTTGCCGGTTGCCGGGTCGAGCTCCACGATGCGGATGAAGGGGGCTTTGGAGGCTTTGACCTTGCCGTCCACGTCGAGGATCGACTGCACGGCGGCGAAGACCTTGCCGTCCTTGGTCACGGCCACGCCTTCGAAGCCGCGGTTGGGCTGCCGCTTGGCCACGATTTCGGGCAGTCCCTGGCCGGGGCCGTATTTCTTGATGATTTTCCCGGTGGCGGCATCGACGTGGACCAGAAACGGGCCGTATTCGTCGCACAGCCACAGGCTGCCGTCCGGGGCCATGGCGATGCCTTCGGTATCCAGGCCGTTGGTGTCCGTGGGCAGCACGGACAGGTCGGCGGCCAGCGGCGTTTCGCCGGTGCTGCCCACGCTGCCTTTGGGCAGGGGGCGGCCGGAGATGGGCTTGCCGTCGGCGGTCAAAAGCGGCGTGATGGCGAGGACTTCCACCTTGCCGTCCTTGACGCGCAGCTTGGCCAGGGACGGGGTGTAACCCGGGGCGGGAAAGATTTTCGCCGGTTCGGGCTTGGCCCCGGGGGTGGGAACGTAGTCGGGCGCGTCGGCGTTGGGGCCGCGATCGCCCACGGCGTAGAGCACGATGGAGCCGTCGGCGTCCTTGCCGGCGAAGACCACGCCGGAGCCGAGCCCCAGGGGAAAGCCGTTCGGGAAGGCCTTGGCCAGGCTGGCCGGGGCCGGGATATTGGTCGATTGGGGGGCCTCGACCGTGTATTTCTGCACGGTCGGGGCCTGGGCGGCCAGGGCGCTGGTGGCGGTCAGGATCGCGGCCAGGGCGATGGCGAGGGGACGTGCGGGCATGGGATGCTCCTTACTTTTTGGCAAGGAATAGCCCACGGATGTGACGCTTGGGCGAACGGAGGCGTCACGCGAAGTTCACGGAAGCGGCACCGGGGCCGTGAAAACGGCCGGGAAAAAGATCGTCGTCAGGCCGGCGAAAAGGCCGGTGAGGGCCGCAAGGGTGGTCAGGAAGGCCACGGCCAGCATGAGTTTATGGCGCAGGGCGTTTTCCTGGGGCATGACCACGCCGAGGCAGACGAGGGTGAAAAGCGTGCCGGTGCCGTAGAGGGCCACGGCGATGGTCAGGCGGTTGGAAATTTCGCCGACCAGGGGCACGAAGCCGAGCACCAGCCAGGCCATGGCGGCCAGGGCGGCGATCTGGCCCAAAAAGCCGATCCGAGCCGTCAGGCGCAGGGTGAAGTTGTAGTAGTCGCGGCCGAAATCGTCCTTGTTGCGCCGCCAGACCAGCCAGGCTCCGGTGAAGATGCCGGCCAGGGCCACGGACAAGGCGATGCCGAGCACGAGCAGCCGCCAGAACAGGGAACCGGCCGGCGGCAACAGGAATTCGGGGCCGGTCGGGGCGGGAAGGGCGAGGCTTAGGGGGCGCAGGCTGGCCAGGCCGGTGTAAAAGGCGACCCAGAGCAGCACCGTGGCCGAAAGCCCGATGACCGCGTGCAGGGATTTATTTGTCTTGAGGCGCTGCCAAAGGCCCCGGTAGGCGAGAAAGACGGCCGCGCCAAGGAGAATGGGGCCGGCCACGGCGGCCAGGGGCAGGGGGATGCCGCAGACGTAGGGGGCCTTTTCGGGCAAGAGGAACCACAGCGCCGCCAGGGCCGCGCAAACGATCACGAAGACCCACAATCCGCCGAGCAGGGCAAAGGTGGAAGCCTGTTGGCCGAATTTATCGATGAATATTTTCAGCCGCTTGGTTTTGTGCAGGCCCGTCAGGGAGGTGATGGCCGGCACCGAGGCGGCGGCCAGGGCCAGTCCCAGATGCAAGGCCAAAAGGAACATGACCGCCCAGAAGATTGCGATGGGGATGGCCTCGGTCATGAGGAGCGTTCTCCTTTGTGGAGTCGGGGTTGGCGCGGGGATGGCGCAAAGCAGGCATGACGCCGTGAAACGCCACGCCTTGCCGTCGGCTTTTGCCCTAAATTCCTGTCGGATGCAACAAACAGACGCACAGTGAAGACCGCGTCGCAAAATCGGCTTGCGCAACGCGCCCCCCTGACGTAGTTTCTGGCGGAACTTGAATGGGTTGCCAACTCTTTATCCCTGCATTGCGACATGAGCGGAAAACGTCTTGTTACGGCGGCTACGGCCATCTGTGTCTCCTGCCTGCTTGCTGCATGCGGGCCGGGCAATACGTTGCGCGTGGGCAAAGGGAGCGATGATTTTCGTCTCAAGGCGGTGGAGTCGTCCCTGGAGAAAGCTGAGGCGACGCTCAAGGATTTGGAAAAGCGCCAGACCCACAATGACGGTCAGTTGGCCATCCTGGCCAAACGGGTCGGTGAAATCCAGGCCGCGCTCCACGCCCAGGGCGTGAAGACCCCGGAGGTGGCCGTGCCCCAGGGCAGCGCCCTGGGCATGGGGTTCGTCAATCCCGGGGCTTCGCCCGCAGGCGCGCCCGCGTCTCCACCAGCGTCTCCCCAGCCCGGGCAAACGCCGGAAGTTTCCGCGCCGCCCCCCCCGGGCCAGCCGGCGAAGCCGGAGCGCACCCAGCCCCTGGCCGGGGAGGGCATCCCCATGCCGCCGCTCGGCAATGTGCCGCCGGCCAGGTCCCAGCCTTCGCCCCGGGTGAACGCGCCCAAGGGGCGTCACGGCTATGGCCGGGTGGGACCGGCCGAAGCGCCGACCACGCCCGAAGCCGCCATTGCCGCCGACAAGGTCGCCACGGCGGCCACGCCTCCCGCCACCCCGCCGTTGCCAGTAACGGCAGCGGAGAAAAAGCCGGCCGCGACGATCGCGCAACCGCCCCAGACGCCGCCTGTCGCCGGACCGGCAGGCGCGGCGGCCGGTCCGCCGGCCACCGCCACGGCAGCGCCCGCTCCCACGGAGCCTGCCGCTCCGCCGGTCTCGCCTGCGGCCACGCCTGCCGCAACGGCCCCCGAGCCGTCCCCCAAGCCGGCCCCGACCGTCGGCGGCTCAGGCCCGGGCGGGTATGCCGAAACCGCTTCCCCGGCCGAAAAGGACGCCTACAACAGGGCCTTGCAGCTGGCCATAAACGGCAACGCCAAAGCGGCCAAGACCGCCTTCGAACAGTTTCTGGCCGCCAATCCCAACAGCCCGCTGGCCCCCAATGCCCTCTACTGGGTGGGGGAGGGGGCTTTTTCCTCCGGCGACTACAAGACCGCCATCGACGACTTCGAGAAGGTGGCCAAGGGCTGGCCCGGGCACGGCAAGGCCGCCGATGCTCTGTACAAGATGGCCATGGCCCAGGAGAAGGCCGGGGATACGGCCGCCGCCAGGGCTTCCTACGAACGGTATCTCAAGGATTACCCCAAAGCGGAACTGGCCGGTCTTGTTCGCCAGAAACTCCAATCCCTGCCCAAATGACCAACGAGCCGGTCGCGCCCGATACCGCCTGGACGGGCGATGACGCGTTTTTGACCGAACTCGGGGCTTGCCTGCGCCTGCGCCATGCCCCCGGCATCGGCCCCCGGACCTGGAAACGCATTTTCGACCGCTACGATTCCGCCGCCGCCGCGCTGGCCGACGTGCGCAGCTTCGGTCCCCAGGGGCTTTGCGACGACGCGGTCGCGGCGGGTCTGGCCCGGGGCGTCTCCACCGCCGCTGCGCAGCGGGAGATCGAAGCCGCCGCCGCCAAGGGCCTTTTGCCCCTGCCCTATTTCCATCCGGCCTACCCGGCCCGGCTGCGCGATTTGCCCGATCCGCCCGTGGTCCTCTACGTCGTCGGCGAGGCGCGGCTGCTCTCCGGTCCCTGCGTGGCCATGGTCGGGGCCAGACAGTGTTCGCGCTACGGCTTCGCCGCCGCCCATGAAATCGCCGCCGGGCTTGCCGCCAGCGGCATCACCGTGGTGTCCGGGCTGGCCTATGGCATCGACCGCCAGGCCCACCTCGGCGGGCTGACCGGGCCCGGGCGCTCCATTGCCGTGTGCGGCACCGGGCTCGACCTGGTCTATCCCGACGCCAACCTCGACGTCTGGCGCGCGCTTGCGGCCGATGGCGCCATCATCAGCGAATTTCCCCCGGGCACGCCGCCCCAGTCCCAGAATTTTCCCATCCGCAACCGCATCATCGCCGGGCTGTCTCTCGGGGTCATGGTGGTGGAGGCGGCGGCCCGCTCGGGCAGCCTCATCACCGCCCGGCTGGCCCTGGACCAGGGACGCGAGGTCTTCGCCCTGCCCGGGCCGGTCAACCTGCCCACCTATGCCGGCTGCCACGCGCTGATCGGCCAGGGAGCCAGACTCGTGCAGACGGCCGAGGACATCGTGACCGCCCTGGCCCGGGAGCTGGCCGCCTTCGTGGACAGGCCGCGCCCCGCGCCGCCGCGTCCCGCGCCACCCGCCGTTTCGAAACGCCAGTCCGCGCCGCGTCCCGCGCCGCCCGCCGCCCCGAAATCCAAGCCCGCTTCGCCCACGCCGCCCGAATCGCCCGTTGCCCCGACCGCTTCGCCGCCGGACCTTCCGCCGCTCGAGGCCGGGATTGTGAAGCTCTTGGCCGACGGCAGCAAGCGCCACATCGACGCCCTGGCCCGGACGCTCGAGACCGCTTCCGGCCCGCTGAGCCAGGCCCTGGTGCTGTTGGAGATGAAGGGCCTTGTGCGGAAATGGCCGGGCATGTACTACACCCGGGAAGTGGAAGGGTAACGCGATCCATGCAGAAAATCCCGCTCAACCTGGCGCGGCCGGGTATGATTCTGGCCAAGCCCGTGGCCAGGGCCGACGGCATCGCCGTGGCCGCCGCCGGCTCCGAAATTTCCGAAAGCCTGCTTTCCCGTTTCGAGTCCATGGGCGTGGACCATCTGGTGGTCGAGGGCGAACCGATCAGTCTCGACGGACCGGGCGGCGCGTCGTCGTTCGACAAGCGCATCGAGCGCATCCCCTTTTTGTTCCGCAAATATCCCGACGACAAGTGGATGGGGCAGATCCGGCGGCTTTTGGACAACTATTTCCACATGAAGGCGGCCTCCAGCGCGGCCATGATTGCGGCGGCCGCGGCGGCCAAGGCGGCCAAGGAAGCCGCAACGGCAGCCCCCGCGCCCGACCAGCCGCCGGCTGAAGCGTCCGCCCCGGCGGCCAAGGGCAAGAGGGCCGCGAAATGAGCGAGGACCTGCGCACCGAGCGCAAGGACCGCATCCTGGCCGTGCGCGACCTGCCCACCCTGCCCAAGGTGCTCGAAGAGGTGAGCAAGCTCGTCGAGCGTCCGGACTCCACCACCGAACAGGTGGCCAAGCTCATCAGCATGGATCAGGTGCTTTCGGCCAAGGTCCTCAAGATGGTCAATTCGCCGGTCTACGGCTTTCCCGGCCGCATCAGCTCCATCGGCCACGCCCTCGTGCTTTTGGGCTTCAACGTCCTGCGCTCGATCATCGTGTCCACCTCGGTTTTCGAGGTCATGACCGAAAACATGGTCGGGCTCTGGGAGCACAGCCTGGGCTGCGCCATGGCCTGCGGGACCACGGCGCGGATGCTCGGCTTCAAGGATGCGGAGGAGTATTCCGTGGCCGGGCTGCTGCACGACCTCGGCAAGGTGGTGGCCACGGTCCAGCTGCCGGACCTCAAGCCCGAGATCGAGCGGGTGGTGGCCGAGCGCGACTGCTACTACCTCGAGGCCGAACGCGAGGTGATGGGCTTCGGCCATGACCGCATCAACGCCTGGCTGGCCGGGCACTGGAAGCTGCCGGCCAACATCAAGGAAGGGCTCACCTACCACCACAAGCCCCACCTGGCGAGCCTGTACCCCGAAATGGCCAGCGTCGTGCATCTGGGCGATTTCATGGTCCGGGTTTTCGAATACGGTTTTTCCGGCGATGTGGGGGCCACCTACCTGCAACCCGAGGCGCTCAAGATTTTGAAGCTCAAACCCGCCCACGTCGAGAAGCTCCTGGATCATCTGTGCGAGCAGTTCGTGGAGATCGCCGACCTGTCGTTCACCTGATCCGCCATGCCAGACACCCCTCTTTGCCTTTTCCCCAGGCCCCAGAAGATCATGGTCCTAAGCCCCGATCAGGATTTGATGGCCCTTTTCGGCCAGGCGTTCACCCCGGCCGAGATCGAGCTGTTCGACCGGCCGCGCGGCCGGGGGGCCATCGAGCACCTGTTCAACGACCCGCCGGACCTGCTCGTGGTGGACCAGAAGCTTACCGACATCCCGGGGCTCGATCTCGTGGCCATGGTCAAAAGCGAAAACGTCTACCGGCAGATGCCGGTGGCTCTGGTCATGGACGAGGCGGCGCTGGCCGGCCGGGACATCGACTGGTGCGCCACGGAGGTCGACGAACTGCTCACCCGGCCCCTCGACGCCGCCATGCTGCGGGCCCGGGTGTCGTTGACCCTGGCCCGGGCCTCGCGGTCCCTCGACGCCAATCCCCTGACCAAGCTGCCGGGCAACACCTCGATCATCGGCCGTATCCAGGAACTGATCGAGCGCAAGGAGGATTTCGCCCTGGCCTACGCCGACCTCGACTACTTCAAGTCGTTCAACGACAAGTACGGCTTTTCCCGGGGTGACGAAATCCTCATGATGACGGCGCGCATCATCGTCAACACCGTGCGGACCGTGGGCGGGCAGAAGGCCTTTGTGGGCCATGTCGGCGGGGACGACTTCGTCTTCATCCTGCCGACGGACCGGGTGGAGGAGGCCTGCAAGGCCGTGGTGGCCAGCTTCGACGACATCGTGCCCCATTTCTACGACGCCGAGGACCGCGAGCGCGGTTTCATCCTGTCCACGGACCGCGAGGGCAACCGCAGGTCCTTTCCGCTCATGGCCATCTCCATTGCCGTGATATTCAACCGCGACGGCCGGCTCACCCACTACGGCGAAGCCTCGCAGATGGCCATGACGCTCAAGAAGAAGGCCAAGGAAAATCCCCGGAGCTGCTATGTCCTCGACAAGCGGCAAGGCTGAACCGGACGCGCCCGGCGCGACGGCCCGACCGGAGACCGTGGTCGGTTTTCTCGACTACCTCGCGGCCGAAAAAGGCTACTCCCCGGCCACGCTGGCCGCCTATGGCGTGGATCTGGACCAGTTCGAGTTTTTTTTGCATGGCCGGGGCCTCAGCCTCGGCCAGCCCGGGCAAGTGACCCGGGAACATGGCCGGGGGTTTCTGGCCGAGCTGCATCGCCGCCGCGAGGCCAAGACGTCCATGGGGCGCAAGCTCTCGGCCTTGCGCGGCTTTTTCCGCTACATGCTGCGCAGGAAGCTGGTGGAAGTCGATCCCCTGGCCGGGCTCAAAAACCCCAAGACGGAAAAGCGCCAGCCCAAGGCGCTCAATGTGGACGAGGCCGTGGCCCTGGTCACGCCGAGCCCCGGCACGCCGGCCGCCGACGGCTCGCGCGAGGCCTGCCGCGATCTGGCCCTGGCCGAACTGCTCTACGGCTCCGGGCTTCGCGTGGCCGAGGCCGTGGGGCTCGACCTCGACGACGTGAGTATCGCCCAGGGTGTGGCCCGGGTCTACGGCAAGGGCGGCAAGGAGCGCCTCGCCCCCCTAAGCGACGCCTCCCGGGAGCGGTTGCGGGAATACGCCATGCGCCGGGCGGAATTCGCGCCCGATCCGCGCGAACAGGCGTTTTTCCTGGGCTCGCGCGGCGGCAGGCTCAACCGCCGGCAGGCGGCGCGCATCGTCGATGCCCTGGCCAAAGCCGCCGGTATCGCCAAGCACACCCACCCCCACATGCTGCGCCACAGTTTCGCCACCCATCTGCTCGAATCCGGGGCCGACATGCGCAGCGTCCAGGAACTGCTCGGCCACGCGCGCCTTTCCACCACCCAGCGTTACACCCACCTCGAACTTGCCCGCATCATGCAGGTCTACGACAAGGCCCACCCGCGTTCGGACGAAGCGTCCGCGACGCATACCGCCCCGAAAAAAGACTGAAGCGCCGTCTTTAACCGGGATATTGCCGCGGGGCGGATGTTTCTCTATGGTCGGGCACTTTACAATCCCTTGGGAGGACACCTCATGTCGCGCCGCCTGTCGCTTCTGTGTCTGCTGCTGTGTCTTGTCGCCGCTGCCGCTACCGCCTGGGCCGGGGAATTCGACTGCGCCAAGCCGCCCTACGGTAAGCCGCTGGCGGAGGTAAACGATCACGACTACTTCGTGAAGTTCATGGAGAAGGACGGCGTCGCGTACTACAATTTCACCGGCCCCTGCCGGCTGGGCGTGCATGAGCGGCTGGCCCCTGTGATTGTCTACGGTGTGGTCGACGGCAAACTGTACGACCGCATCATGCGCACCGAGCACGACAACATCGACATCATCAAGCAGGTGACGACGAAACTGGCCGGCACGCCCGAAACCGAAACCGACGGCGATTGGCTGGTGATGTCCTGGGATTTTCCGGAAAAGAAGATGAAGATGAAGCTCAAGTACAACAATGCGACCAAGGCCACCAAATCGGCCATCTACTACGAGCCCCTGCGCCCGAAGAAAAATACCGAACCCGAGGATTCCCTGAACCGCTAGCGCGTCCGGGGGATGGGGCGCGGTCGTCCCTCGTCCTACGTGTCCGAGGCGGCGGCGCCGCCGCCCGGGCGCGCCCCGCAGGCCGGACGGAAATCGCAGTAGGCGCAGCGCCGGGCGTCCGGGCGCGGGGGAAAGCGCGTGGCCATGGACAGGTGGCGCAGCGCGAAGGCCAAAAGCGCCGGCGTCTGGCCGGTGATGGCTTCCTCGCGGGCGCTCTGGTCGCGGCGCGGGCCGAACAGGGGCTTTTCCCGGCCCGTTTCCTTGAGCTCCACAAAGGCGGCGTCGGCCGGGGTCTCGCCCTGGCCTGCCGCGTACAGCCAGCAGTAGAGCGGCAGTTGCAGGCTGCCCACGCGTCTGGCCACGGTCTCGAGCAGTTCCGGGTCGTCGTCCGGGGCGGTGAACCGGGACAACCGGCCCCACAGCGCCTCGTCGTCCCAGAGCGATTGTCCCAGGGCCGGCAGACCGCCGGTCTTGTAATCCAAAATCACGATGCCGTCCTCGCGGCGGTCCACCCGGTCGAGCCGGCCGCCGAGCAGAAAGCTGCGCCCGGCCGTCTCGATGCTGGCGGCAAGCTCGGTTTCCAGGGCCACAGGCATGGTGCGCGGCAAACCGGCGGCCATGGCGGCAAGGCGCGTGCGCCCGGCCCGCAGCAAAAGCAGCCGGCCGTCGGGGGGCAGGGCATCATAGGCGGGATCGGCGCGCAGGCGCGTTTCGAAAAGATCGGCCAAGGCGGCGGCGTCGATGTCCGCCGCGTCGATGTCGCACCCGAGATAGGGCGTGAAGAATTCCTTCAGCGTGTCGTGGACCACCTGCCCCACGGCCGCCCGGTCGCCTTCCTCGGCCACCTCGGCCAAAGGGGCCAGCGGCGTCAGGTAGCGGTAGAAAAAGCGCAAGGGACAGGTGAGGTAGGTGTCGAGAAAGGTGGCGGACAGGCGTTTTTCGGCCAGGTAGGCGCGCAGGCGTTCGGCCACGACCGGGGATTTGGGCATGGCCGCGTCGCCCTCCGGGATGGGGCACAGGGGGATCGAAACCAGGGACACCGGCGCTTCACCGGGCAGAAGCACCCGGCCGAGCCGTTTTTCCTCCTCCCACAAAAGCTGCTCCACGAACCGGCTGCGCACGGGCTTGTCCTCGAAAAGTCCGGCCCCGGAGGACCCGGTGCGGTAGAACACCGTGATCTCCTCGGCCCCGAAAAAAAGCCGGTAGATGTTGTAGGCGGCGACCAGATCGCGTTCGCGGCTGTCCGGGAGCTTCAAAAGCCGTCGCAGGGGATCGGGAAGCAGGGGCTCGTAGGGCGCGGCTCCGGGCAGCTTGTCCTCCACCGCGTCGAGGACGAACACCCGGCGAAAGGAGAGGAGGCGCGTTTCCAGCACGCCGAGCACCTGCAAGCCGGTGAGCGGTTCGGCCTCGAACGGGGCCCTCTCGTCGGCCAGGAGCCGTCGCAACAGGGCAAAAAGCGTTTCGCGGGGCAGGACCGCGTCGGCCAGCCGGCCGCCGGTCAGGGCCGGGACCACGTTCGTGGCTAGGCGAAAAAGGCACTCGGCGTCGATGAGAAACCGTTCCCAGGCGTCGCCGCTGCGCGCGGGGTCGAGCAGCAGTTCGCACAACCCGCCCACGGCGTTGCCGAGCGCCCGGGGCGTGTCCACGTCCTCGAAGGCGGTCAGGCACGTCTCCAGAACCTCCCGACACAGGGCCAGGGCTTCCTTTGGCGGCGGGGCCTCCTCGTCGCCGAATTCCAGGGCCAGCGGATCGACGAAGGCGCCGCCCTGGCGCAGGGCCGCTTCCAGGGCGTGAAACACGGCCCGAAGGGGTTCGTCGTCGCCTGTGTGCAGCATCTTGAGGTAGGGATGGCGGATAAGCGCCACAAGCTCGCGCCAGTGGTAGCGCCCGGTGTCCAGCCGCGTTTCCTGCAGGGTGAGGATGGTCTCCAGGAGCCTGGCCAGCGACGAGCGGGCCAGGGGATAGCCCATGGAAATATTGACGTCTTTTCGCGGCAGGATGTGGAGCACCGGGGAGAGCAGGCCGGTGTCCGGCAGCACGATGGCCGTGCTGTCCAGGGCGTCGGCCGCCTGTCCCTCGGCCAGACAGCCTTCCAGGGCCTTGAGCTGGGCGTGGAGGTCGTGGCCCTCGAAAAAGCGCAGCTTCTTGGAGGACAGGTTGGCCGTGCCCGCGCCGAGCACCAGGGTGGGGCGGTCGGGATCGTCCTTGCGGCGCGCACGGCGGGCCTTGCCGCCGGTGATGCAGCCGGCCCGGGCGTTTAGGGTCCCGAGCCAGCGTTTCTGCTCCAGGCAGGCGAAATGCACCCGCGCCCCGGGATTGGCCAGGGCCGGGTCGCCGTGCCAGAGCATCTCCAGGTTGCCCTGCCGCCACAGCGCCGTGAAAAGCGCCTTTTCCGCCCCGGACGCCACGGCGAAGCCGCAGGCGAAAACCCGCTTGCCGGCAAGGCGCGTCGCCGCCTCCTTGGCGTTTTCCCCGGCCAGGGCCAAAAGGAGCCCTGGCGTGGCCAGGCCCGCCTCGAGCATCTTTTCCCGGTACCGGGCGTAGATGGTGCCGAGGCGGGAAAGCAGCGCGGCGGCGGGGGGCACCACCTGCCCCTCCAGGTATTCCAGGTCCCGGCCGGGCACGTTGTGGCGGAAAAGTTCCTCCATCAGTTCGGCCAGCTCCAGGCCCCAGGGGAAAAAGCGGGCCATGTCCGTGGGAAACGCCCCGGGCTGGGCCTCGCCCGCGTTTTCCGCGGCGATTTCGCGCACGATGTCGTAAAGCAGCGCCACCCGGTCGAGGGTGTCGAGGGTCACCGGCGGCTCGGGCATAAACGACGCGCCGACCTCGGCCGCCCAGTCGCCGACGGCGGTGATTTCGGGCAAAAGCAGCGGTTTCGGCAGCTCGGCCATGGCGGCCAGCCGGTCGCACAAATGCCTGGTCGCCCGGCGCAGGGGAAAGATGGCCAGCGTGTCGCGGAAATCGCCGCCGGTTGCGGCCACCAGCCGCTCGGCCACGGCCCCGAAGAATTCCTCGGTCCAGGGAATGACGCCGACGGGTTTCACGAAGCGGCCTCCACGGGCCGGCAGACCCGCTTGTCGAGATAGACGAGCAGCCCCCTGGCCGGCAGTCCGGCCCGGCCGGGCAGGGCGCGAGCCAAACGCAGGTAGCGGGAGACCTGGGTCACGTGTTCGGGGTCTTCATGGCCGGTCTTGAAGTCGAGCACCAGGGTGTGTTCCGGTCCGGCGAAGAGCAGGTCCGGCCGGTGGCGCGCGCCGGCATCGTCCAGGAGTTCGCGCTCCAGGATGCCGTCGGCCAGGGCGTCCCGGCAGTCGGGCAGCTCGGCCAGCCACACCAGCATGTCCGTGAATTCCCCGGTCAGCCGGGCGCGAAGGCCCGCGTCCAGGCGCTGCCCACCGAGGGCCATGGCGGCGGCGCGTCTGGCGGCGGGCTGCGGATCGGCCGGGTCGTGCCCCAGGCGGGCGAAGGTTTCGGCGGCCAGGTGGGCCAGCTCGCCGCGCCGCTTTTCGGAAAAGCGCAGGCTGTCGCGGATATCGCGGGCCACGTTGCGGTAGACCTTGAGGCGCGGCAGCCAGGCCATGGGCGCGTCCACGGCGATGGCCTCCTTGTCGGCCGCGACGGCCTGTCCGTCCCCGGTCGTTTCCGTATCGGCCGGCGTTTCGGCTTCGAGGGCCGGGCAGGCGCGGGCGGCGGTCGGCGGCGCGTCGGGCAGGCTCCCCAGGCGGATGGGCTCGCCGGCGGCCGGATCCTGGCCGAAGGCGGCGAAAAGGATGGTCAGCGCCTTGGGCAGGGGATAGCGCGCCTCGTCGCGCAGCTTGCCGAAGCCGGGCACGAAGGCGTGCAGTTCCACCTGCGGCCGGGTCCAGGCCACGTAGAGGAGGTGCAGTTGCTCGGCCAGTTCGCGGGCCCGGCGCAGGGCATGGTCCGGGCCGAGGCCGGGCATGTCCGGGGCCAGCACCTCGCCTTCCTCCACGTGGCCGACCACCAGGTCCGCCTGGCCGGCCTTGCCCGTGAAGTGGTGAAACGGCACGACCACGGCCGGAAACTGGAGCCCCTTGGCCTTGTGGATGGTCATGACCCGCACGGCGTCGATGTTTTCCGGCTGGGGCACCTTCTCGTCCGAGCCGAGTTCGCGCCAGAAGTCGAGAAAGGCGGCGATGGAGCCGTAGCCCTTGTTCTCGGCCAGATGGGCGATTTCCAGGAAACGGCGGATGAAGGCCTCGTCGCCGGGGCGGCGCTCAAGCAGCCGGTAACCGGCCACGATCTCGCGCAACAGGTCATAGGGCGCGGCCAGTCCGGTCTGGCGCTGGTAGGGCCGGATCAGCCGGTCCCAGACGTCGGGCCAGCGGGCGCGAAAGGCCAGGGACAGCGAGCCCCGGTGGGGGAGTCCCGTCAGCCAGTCGGCCAGTTCGTCGCGGCCGATGCCGGCGATGTCGCCGAAAAGTTCGCGTCCGGAAACGAAGGCGAAAAAGGACAGGCTGTCCGGCGGAAAATCCAGAAAGGCCAGCATGGCGGCCAGCTGGCGAATCAGCGGATGCTCGGCCAGAAGCAGGCTGTTTTCGGTCACCACAGGGATGCCGGCCCGGATCAGCCAGTCCGCCACCCGGCCGGCCTGGGGATTGGACCGCGTCAGGACGGCCACGCCGCCCGGGCCGTGGCGGGGGATGAGTTCGTCCGTCAGCAGCCGGACGAGCGCCTTGCGGGCCTCGTCCTCGTATTCGCCGGCCGAGGCGCCGGCCAGGGCCGTTATGCGCACGTGCCCGTCCGGGCCATGGTAGTCGTCGGGCAGGCTCTGGCGGGCGTCGGTGAAGGCCCGGCCAAGCGCGGCCGCAAGCTTGGGCGCGGCGGAGGCGAGGTTCGGGCCGAGCAGGGCTGCGGCCACGCGGTCCGCCGTATCCGGATCGGCCAGGGGGGCGAAAAAGCGGTTGTTGGCGTCGACCACCACCGGGGCGCTACGCCAGTTGACGGGCAGCGTCTGGCGCGTGACGCCGTCGACCACCCCGGAAAGCTCGGGATCGGCCGGGGCCTCGTCGAAAAGGGCCGCCTCGCCGCCGCGCCAGCCGTAGATGGCCTGCTTGACGTCGCCGACGAGATAGAGGCTCCCTCCGCGCGCCAGGCATTCCAGGGCCAGAAGCCGCAGCACCTCCCACTGGTCGCGGGCCGTGTCCTGGAATTCGTCGATGAGGATGTGGGCCAGCCCCGCCCCCAGCCGGCACCAGGCGTCGGGCACGCCCATGTCGCCGCCGAGCCGGCCGGCCACCAGGCGCGACCACTGGGAGTGGGGGAGTTTGCGCATCTGGGTCAGGTAGGTGGGGTAGTCTTCGGCCAGGGCCCCGGCCAGGGCGACAAAGGGCGCCAGGCCCATGGCCGCGCGCAGCGCCGGCAGCTCGCGCTCGCAGGCGCCGTGGGCCTCCTTAAGCTCGGCGTAGAGGCGTTCGAGCTCGGGCGTGACCGCGTCGCGACTGGCCTTGAGCATGCAGTCGGTAAGCGTCGCCTTGCCGGCGTAGGCGGACTGGGGCGGGGCGTCGGCCTGGGCGGCTTCGCGGCATTTGCGCAGAAAGGCCAGGAAATTGGAATTGGCCTTGAGCGACGCCGCGTCCAGGGCGGCGAAGATGGCCCCGGCCGCGTTGGCCAGCCGGCCGATGCGCCGCTCGAGGCCCAGGCGCAGGGCCTCGGGTTCGGCCGGATGGGCCAGCGGCTCTGTCAAA
The DNA here is from genome assembly GCA_021730285.1 of Desulfovibrio sp. JY. Lineage (NCBI taxonomy): Bacteria > Pseudomonadati > Thermodesulfobacteriota > Desulfovibrionia > Desulfovibrionales > Desulfovibrionaceae > Desulfovibrio > Desulfovibrio sp. JY. The sequence goes on along the minus strand of CP082962.1, from coordinate 285,115 downwards.
AGCTTCTGGGTGACGGCCAGGATCCGCTCCCGAAAGGGGGCCATGGGCAAAAAGCCGGACGTCCCCTGGAGCAGGGCCGCCGCCGCGTCGCCGAAAAGCCGGCCCAGTCCAGGGTCCTCGGGCAACCGGGCGGCCAGGCGGTCGTAGACGTCGGACAGCAGTTCCGCATCGTTGAAGGCCGGCTCGAAATCCGGGCGCAACCCGAGGTCCAGGGCGAAGATGCGGGCCAAAAGGAACAGCAGGCTGTCGATGGTGCGGATATTGAGGCGCTCGGCGTGGACGAGCAGCTCTTCCAGCTCGTCGCGGGCCTTGCCCCGGGAGTCGGCGTCCGCGCCGCCGAGGCCCAGGGCGATCTTTTTTAAGCGCGTGAAGACCCGCTCGCGCATCTCGGCCGCGGCCTTGTTGGTGAAGGTCACGGCCAGGATCTCGGGCAGGGCGTAGCCGGCCTCGAGGCTGCCGGCGCAGCTGCGGGGCAGGTTTCGGGCCGTGCGCAGGGCAAGGGAGATGAAGCGCTCGGTTAAGGCGTGGGTCTTGCCGGAACCGGCCGAGGCCTTGACCTGGATCAGCATGGGCGAGGCTCCTTGGCGCGAGGCATGGCTGGCAGGCTACCCTCATGGCCGCTTCGGGGCAATCGTTTCGGCCCGGCGCGAAACAGGGGGTCGGGTGGCAGGCTTCTTGCTGCACAGGCATTGCCGATCGCTCCCGGCCCGGCCGGGCCGCCCGCTCGAAACCGGGTTGCCCCGCCGGAAATCCGGCGCAAGGCGTTGTGGGCAAAGGCCGGGAGCGGGCCGGGCCCCGGCGCGCTTCGGGAGAAACAGACGCGGGTGGCCTGTGCCACCGTTTAATAAAGTAAAACAACGCTGTGTTCCAGGTGCCGGGCGACGCGCGGGGCAAGGCGCGGCCCAGGGCGGAGGAACGGATGAAGTCCAAGGCGATCCCCCACATGATCCTGGCCGTGATTTTGGCCCTGGTGGCCGGCGTGCTGACCATCCGTTGGCTGGGGTCGGTACGCGGCCCGGGGCAGGGCCAGCGGACCAGGGTCGAGGCGAAAAAGGTCGACGTGCTGGTGGCGGCCGTGGCCATCCCCAAGGGAGCGCGCCTGGACGCGGCCATGCTACGGCTCAAGCCCTACGAGGTCGAAGCCGCTCCGGGCGGGGCGCTTCGTGGCGTCGCCGAGGCCGTGGGCCGGGTCGCGGCCCGGGATATCTCCAAGGACGACCCCATCACTCCGGACAAGCTGTTGGCCAAGGGCGCCACGAGCGGCGGCCTGGACGCGGCGGTCTCGCCCGGCAAGCGGGCGCTCACCGTCAAGGGCACCAAGGTCATGGGCTCGGGCGGGCTCATCACCCCGGGCAGCCGGGTGGACGTCGTGGTCACCTACGCCCGGCCGGGCAAGCTCGAGGAAAAGATTTCCAAGGTCATCCTGGAGAACATCCCGGTCCTGGCCACCGGCACCGAGCTCGAGCCCCGTATCGGCAAGGACGGCCGGGAAGAGCTGGCCAGCACGGATTCCTTCACGCTCATGGTCACGCCCGAGGAGGCCGAGCGGCTGGCCCTGGCGGCCGATCTCGGCAGCATGCACATGGCGCTGCGCAAGCCCGGCGACGACGACGTGGTCACGACCCCGGGCGCGGACGTGGCCGGAAGCCTGGAAGCCTTTGCCGCCGCGCCGGCCGGCCCCCCGACCTCGCCCCTGGAAGGCGCTCCCGCCGAAGGCGAGCCCGAGGAGGGCGGCTACAGCGTGGAAATCATCCGGGGCACCGAGCGCGAGCGCATCACCCTCGACGGCGTAAACCAGGCGAAGCCTGAGGAGAAAAGCCATGCGCGGCCGTAAGTTCACGAAACCGGGCGCCCGGTTGCTCATCTGGCTGCTTGTGTGCGGCCTGGCCACGATGTCCTACGCCGCGCCGGGTCGGATCGGGGCCGTGGCCGTGCGCACCGCGCCCAAGCTGTCGCTGACCATCGGCAAGTCCGTCATCCTGCAAAGCGACGCGGACGTGTCGCGGGTGTCCGTGGCCCAGCCCGAGATCGCCGATTTCGTGCTGCTTTCCCCACGGCAGATTTACGTTACCGGCCGGGCTCCGGGGATCACCAACCTGACCCTTTGGGACAAGGGCGACAAGGTCCGCGCCGTCTACGACCTGGACGTCGCCCCGGACATTTCCCGGCTCAAAAAGATGCTCCACGACGTGATGCCCGGGGAAACCGGCATCGAGGTCATGGCCAGCCAGGATTCCATCGCGCTTTCCGGCACCGTGCGCGACAGCGGCAACATGAAAAAGGCCCTGACCCTGGCCGAGGTCTACGCGCCCAAAAAAGTCCTCAACCTGCTTTCCGTCGGCGGCGTGCAGCAGGTCATGCTCGAGGTGCGCGTGGCCGAGATGTCCAAGTCCCTGGTCAACCGCATGGGCATCAACCTGAGCGCCGTCGGCGACGGCAACTTCGCCTATACCCTCGTCGGCAGCCTTTCGTCCGTGGCCTCGGGCATGTTCGACACCTACTACCCCCAAAACGCGTACCAATACATCACCATGACGGCCAAATCCGCGGACAGCTCGGCAAGCTTCGATTCGTCGCCCATTCAGCTGGCCTACCGGGAGTTCAACCAGCCCTCCAGCAAGGCGACCATGAGCATGAACCAGGGCACGGCCGTGGCCCGCTGGAACACCAACTTCGGCGGCGCCGGCAACACGGCCATGACCGCCGTCGTCGACATGCTCAAGCAAAACGGACTGGTCAAGATCCTGGCCGAGCCGAATCTGGTCTGCTTAAACGGCCAGACCGCAGATTTCCTGGCCGGCGGCCAGATTCCCGTGCCCGTATCCTCGGGGCTCGGCACCACCACCATCGAATGGAAGAAGTTCGGCGTGCAGCTCAATTTTACGCCGACCATCGTGGCCGGGGACCGCATCAACCTCAAGGTCAACCCCGAGGTCTCCAATCTCGACTACACCCGCGCCATCACCCTGCTCGGGTCCACCATCCCGGCCATCAACACCCGGCAGACCTCGACCACCATCGAACTGAAAAACGGCCAGACCTTCGCCATCGCCGGCATGCTCAACGAGCAGTCCCGCAATTCCATGGACAAGTATCCGGTGCTCGGCGACATTCCGGTGCTCGGCGCGCTTTTCAAAAGCTCCCAGTACCAGAAGGACCAGAGCGAGCTCGTGATCCTCATCACCGCCCACTTGGTCAAGCCGCTGGATAAGAAAGCCATTTCCCTGCCCACGGATTCGGCCCACGAGCCCGACGACCTGGAATTTTTCCTGGGCATCAACCGGGATGCCAAATCCGACGCCGGCGCGGCGCAGGCCCGGACGCTGGCCACGCCGGGCACCCTGGACGGCGATTTCGGGCACGCCGTGCCCGTGGCCGCCGTGGCCAGGCCCAGGGAAATACAGTAACAACGGCGGTTCCCCGCCGCATCCGGATTCATCCGGCAGGAGGCTCCCATGTACCGCATGACGGCAATGCTGGCGTTTCTCGCCCTTTTCGGCCTCCTGGCCGGCTGCCAGGCGGACAAGACCCAGAACTGGGACTACGGCAAGTCGTTCCATGCCGTGTTCGACAACCAGAAAATCGACCCCACGGCCGGCGACGATACGCCCGTGGTCGGCATGGACGGGGAAAAGGCGGCCATGGCTTACGACCGTTACCAGCAGGCCAAGCCGACGGAAAAAGAGACCGCCTCCAATCCGATCCTCAACATCGCCAAGGGGCAGTAGGGCTGCAGCAAGTCCTGCGAGGACACGAGCATGCGCGACAAACTCACGGTGTTCCTGGACATGGCCGCCTCGCCCGCGCGAAGGGCTTTCGAGGAGTGCCTGTCCGAGGACGGCGATTTCGAGGTGATCGGCGACGGCGAGGAGTTCGCCGAACTGCTCGTGTGCGAGCTCGACCCGGACGGTGGCGAGGAAGCCCTGGAGGTACTGGCCGAGACCGTGGCCCGGCGGGGCGAACGCGAGGTGTTCCTGACGGCCCAAACCTACGACGCCGAAATCCTCATGCGGCTCATGCGCCAGGGCGTGCGCGAATTTTTTCCCCAGCCCGTCAGCCACGAGGAAGTCCGCATGGCGCTGTGGCGGCTCAAAACCCGCCTGGAAAGCCGGCTTGGCCCCATGAGCGGCAAGCACGGCAGCATCATCGACGTCTTCGGGGCCAAGGGGGGCGTGGGCACCACCACCGCCGCGGTCAATATCGCCGCCGCCTGCCTGACGCTGCGGCCCGGGGCCTCGGTGGCCCTCGTGGACATGAACCTGCCCTTCGGCGAGGCCCAGCTGTTTCTGGACATCACCCCCAAATACCATTGGGGAGAAGTGCTCGGCAACATCAGCCGGCTCGACGCCACCTACCTCATGAGCGTCATGTCGCGCCATCCCTCGGGGCTCTACCTCCTGGCCCCGCCAAGCCGGCTCGACGACCTCCAGATGGCCACGCCCGAGAACATCTCCAAGCTCCTGGAGCTCATGCGCCAGATCTTCGATACCGTGGTCATCGATCTCGGCATGTACCTCGACGAAATCACCCTCAAGGTCATGGACATTTCCGACGCCATCGTGCTTGTGTGCGTCCAGAACCTGCCCTGCCTGGCCAACGTGCGCCGCTTCCTGGACAATATCCGGCAGGCCGAGGCCGGGCTCGATGAGAAACTTAAGATCGTGGTCAACCGCCACCTGCGCGACAGCGACCTGGTGGTGGAGGACATGGAAAAGGCGCTTTCCCTGCCGGTTTTCTGGCAGGTGCCAAACGATTACCCGACCACGCTCGCGGCCATAAACCAGGGCAAGACGCTGCTCGAAACCGCGCCCAAGGCCCCAGTCACCCGGTCCCTGGCCGACCTGGCCCGGGCCCTGGCCCCCCCGGTCCCGGAACCGGAACGCAAAAAGGGCCTCTTTGGCCTCAAACGCCTTACCGGCCGCAAGTAGCAAGTAAGATCCGGGAGGGGCGTCGCCCCTCCCTCCCGGGGGGATTTCCCCCGGCTCCCTTTGACGGGGTTGTTGTTGGGATGTCGCGGATACGGTAGAGATAAACGGCATCGGCTGTAATGGTGGTCGTTATTAACCCCCTATATGGGGGGACCGGGGGGCCCTCGGCCCCCCGGTGGGGAAGTCCAGAAGGGGCAACGCCCCTTCTGGCGGTGGGGTCCAGGGGAGGCGGAGCCTCCCCTGGCCGCCGGAGGCAGGCACGCCACGTGAGTATGGAACGCGGAAGAACGCCGCTTATGCGGCAGGGGCAGCGGCCCGGGATGTCCGCCGCGACGGAGCGCAAGGAGCCGGGCGTTGCCGTTGACGAGTATTACGAGATCAAGACCCGCATCCATGACCGGCTGATCGACCTGATCGATTTGTCGCTGCTCGACACGCTGGATGCCGTGGCCATCAGCGGGGAGATCGGCAAGCTGGTCGAGCGGCTGTTGCGCGACGAGTTTTCCCAGACGCCGCTCAATCAGGTCGAGCGCGAGCGGATGATAAACGAGGTCAAGGACGAGATGCTCGGCCTTGGCCCCTTGGAGCCCTTTCTCAAGGACCCGAGCGTCAACGACATCCTGGTCAACTCCTACCGCCAGATCTACGTGGAGCGCTCCGGCAAGCTGGTGCTCACCGAATCGCGCTTCAAGGACAACGACCACTTAAAGAAGATCATCGACCGCATCGTGTCCCGGGTGGGCCGTCGCGTGGACGAATCCTCGCCCATGGTGGACGCGCGCCTGCCCGACGGCTCGCGCGTCAACGCCATCATTCCGCCGCTGGCCATCGACGGTCCGGCGCTTTCCATCCGCAAGTTCGCCAAGGAAAAGCTGACCATCGAGGACCTGATACGGTTTCGGGCCATGACCCGCGACATCGCCGAGGTGTTGCAGGGCATTGTCCTGGCCCGGCTCAACATCCTCATTTCCGGCGGCACGGGCACGGGCAAGACGACCATGCTCAACTGCCTGTCCGGGTTCATTCCCCATGACGAGCGCATCGTGACCGTGGAGGACGCGGCCGAGTTGCAGCTCAAGCAGGACCATGTGGTGCGTCTGGAATCGCGTCCGCCCAATATCGAGGGGCGCGGCGAGGTGACCCAGCGCGATCTGGTGCGCAACTGTCTGCGCATGCGCCCGGACCGCATCATCGTCGGCGAGGTGCGCGGGGCCGAGGCCCTCGACATGCTGCAGGCCATGAATACCGGCCACGACGGGTCGCTGGCCACGCTGCACGCCAACACCCCGCGCGACGCCCTCATGCGTCTGGAGACGCTGGTGGCCATGGCCGGGCTGACCATTTCGGCGCTCTCGCTCAAGCGCTACATCGCCTCGGCCGTGGACGTGATCATCCAGATTTCGCGTTTTTCCGACGGCAGCAGAAAGCTTGTCAGCTTTCAGGAGCTGACCGGCATGGAAGGCGAGGTCATCACCATGCAGGAGATTTTTGCCTTCGAGCAGCGCGGGGTCACGGCCGACGGCAAGGTCAAGGGCGCTTTTTTGGCCCGGGGCATCCGGCCGAAGTTCGCGGCCAAGTTCGAGTCCAAGGGTATCCGGATGGCAAACGGCGTGTTCGACCCGCGAAACATTGTCGAGAGCTGATTCGCCAGGGGAGCGTATGCCGCCGCAACGCGCCCCGCGCACCGGAAGGGAGGGCCGCTTATGACCGAGGGACCGCCGAGCATTTTGTCGCTGGCCTGGCTGTTGTCGCTGGTCTACGTGTTCGTGGCCGCGGTCTTCGTGGTGCGCCGGCTGACGGACAAGAGCGGCAAGGAGCTGGCCCGGCGCATCCGGGCGGCGACGCGCGGCTCTGACGCGGCGGCGGATGTGGCCGGCGATCTGGTCAAGCGCCACGAGATGAGCGGGCTGCGCTGGCTGGACGTCTTCCTGTCGCGCCAGGCCTGGAGCCGGCGCATGGACAAGATGCTGGCCCAGGCGGACATCGAGGCGCCGCTTGGCATCTTCGTCCTGCTGTCGCTGGTCCTTGCGACAACGGGCTATGCGGCGGCGTCGCTCTACGCGCAAAACACGTTTGTGTGCCTGGCCGTCGGCATCGGGCTGGGGCTTATGCCCTTCAAGTGGATCGCCATGCGCAAGGCCCGGCGCATGCAGGAATTCGAGCGCCAGTTGCCCGAGGCCCTGGAGCTCGTGGGCCGGGCGCTTCGGGCCGGGCACACGTTCACCAGCGGCATGGGCATGGTGGTCAGCGAATTCGCCGAGCCCATCCGGGGCGAGTTCCAGACGACCATGGAGGAGATCAACTTCGGCATGGGCGTGGCCGTGGCCCTGGACAACCTCATGGACCGGGTGGACTGCCCGGACCTCAACTTCTTTGTGATCTCGGTCAAGATCCAGAACGAAACCGGCGGCAACCTGGCCGAGATCGTCGGCAACATCGCCTGGCTCATCCGCGAGCGGCTCAAGCTCAAGGGGCGCATCCGGGTGCTTTCGGCCGAGGGGCGCATGGCGGCCTGGGTCCTGTGCCTGCTGCCGTTTTTCGTGTGCGGCGCGGTGCAGATGCTCAATCCCGGCTACCTGAACCTGCTTTTCACCGAGCCTTTGGGCCGCATCCTGATCTATCTCGTCATGGGGCTTATGACCATGGGCATCCTGGTCATCCGCAAGATGGTCCGCATCGAGGTCTGAGGCCGTTATGCAACTTGTGCTTATCTCCCTGCTCGTTTCCGCCAGCGTCGGCTTTTTCGTGTACGCCGTCATGGTCCTGCGCGACGAGCGCGAGCAGCGCCGGGAGATCGCCGAGCGGGCCATGGCCATGCTGCGTCCGGTCGAGCCGGGGGGCGGTCGCCGGCCGGGGGTCTTCGGCTGGCTGGTCGGGCTGGCCCGGGGCATGGCCTCCCGCTTTGGCGAGGCGGTCAAGCCCAAGGAGGCCAAGGAGCTTTCCAAGACGCGCACGACCCTGATCCACGCCGGGTTCCGCCAGCCCGGGGCCGTGGAAATCTACTGGGGCATCAAGGTCGGCGCGGCCATGGTCGGGCTTCTCGTGGGTGTGCTTCTGGCCATGTCGGGCCGGGTTCCGGCCCAGTACAAGATGCTCGCGGCCCTGGCCTGCGTGGCCGGGGGATTCTACCTGCCGGGGATCGTGCTCGATTCGCGGGTGAAAAAGCGCCAGAAGGCCATCCAGCACGGCCTGCCCGACGCCCTGGACCTGCTCGTGGTCTGCGTCGAGGCGGGCATGGGCCTTGACGCCGCCATGTACCGGGTATGCCTGGAGCTGGCCCCCAAGGAGCCGATTTTGAGTTCCGAGTTGCGGCTTTTGACCCTGGAGCTGCGGGCCGGCAAATCGCGGCGGGAGGCGCTGCGAAACCTGTCGTCCCGGGTGGGGCTCGAGGACATGGGCAGCCTTGTGGCCATGCTCATCCAGACCGACATGTTCGGCACCTCCATTGCCCAGACCCTGCGGGTCTACGCCGATTCCATGCGCACCAAGCGGTTCCAGCTGGCCGAGGAAATGGCCGCCAAGCTGCCGGTCAAGCTGCTTTTCCCCCTCATCCTTTTTATCTTCCCCACGCTATTGATCGTGATCCTGGGACCGGCGGCCATCAGCCTCATGCGGATGTTCGGCAACATCAATCGTTAGGAGGCGATGGACATGGCCGGCGCGGACGACGTCATGCGCTCCGTCGGGGAGCTGCAGGGAAAAGGGCAGGGCATTGCCGACGCCCTGTCCGGCAACGCGCATCAGGCTGTGGACGCGGCGCGGGGACTTTCGGGTTTCTTCCACAACCTCGACAACCTGCTGGCCCTGGTCGTGTGCTTGGCGGCCGTTGTCGGCCTCTACCGGCTGCTGCGCGCCGAAAACATCATCCCGGCCCCGCGCCTGGGCGCCGGATTCGCCGGCAGCTTCCTGGCCCGCCGCCTGGCCCTGCGGATCATGCTGTTCGCGGTGGTGGCCCTCGTCGGGCTGGCGTTGGCTTCGGGACGCCTGGCGGCCCTTGTCGCGGCGTTTTCACGTCTGTTCTGATGCTCCAATGCGAACGGCCGCCAGGGGGGAAACTTTTTGAAAAAAGTTTCCCCCCTGGACCCCCTTTCAAAAACTTTCAAAGGGGGCAGGGGCGTTTCACTCGGTGCTGCCTGAAAATACACGTTATTTTTCGGAAATGATGCAATATTTGTGAGAAGGGCAAAAGGCGATGGGCTCAGGGCGCCGTCACAGGCGGAGATTGCTCAAGGGTATGAGATGGGTTGACAGGGCCGGGGACGGGTGTGGCGGACACGAAGGCGTATTCTTCAAATATGCGCCGCGCGTGGCGGCCGCACCCGCTCCCGGGCCGGCCAACCAGCGGTTGGGCAGGATTCCTTTGGGACGTCCCCGGCGTCATTCCTTGTACGGCGCATACTGCTCGAGAATCTTGTCGGCCACGGCCTTGCGCAGGGCGGCCACCTCGGCGTCGGCGGCATAGTCTTCGCCGGCGGCCAGGGCGGCTGCGGCATCCTCGAAGCCGGTGTCCCTGGCGATGGCGTCGAACTTGGCGTCGAAAGCCTCGGGCGTATCCCGCGACAAGGGCACGTAGTCGCTGGAACTGACCAGGGTCAGGTAGGCATTGTAGAAGTTGACCACGCTGGCCTTGGTCGTGGCGGCCGGGGCCAGCCCGGTCAGGGTCAGGACGATGGCCGCCGCCAGGGCGATGGAGATTTTTTTCATGGGGTGTTTCCTCCGGTGCGGGGCTTTTACTTGGCAACCAGCGTGGTGCTCGTGTTGGGCTCGGGGCTTTTGCGGGCCGAGGCCGAAAGGGTCAGCCCGTCGAAAAAGGGCTGCATGGGCGCGGAGAGCGCGCTGTAGGTGTAGGTGATCGTAATGAGAAACGGCGTGCAGGCGCTCGAGTTGCACGTCGGCCTGATGGTCGGGCTCATGGTCAGCGCCGGCGGGGCCGACGGATCGTGGGTGTCGGTGTTTTGCTGCACCAGGGGCGCATAGTCGGCCAGATGGCTGGTGAAAAGGTTCTGGGCATCGGACTGGTTGGTGATGTCGGGGTTTTGGGAGATGGTGTGGGCCACGGTGGTGACCGCGCTTTCCAGGGTGAACTGGATGCGCAGGATGTTGGCGATTTCGATGATGCCAAGGAGCATGAGAACCAGCACGGGCAGCACCATGGCGAATTCCACGGCGGTCGCGCCCGATTCCCGCCGCGTCGTGCGGCGGGAGGGGGACTGGTTGCGGGGAGGCGGCGTGAACATGGTCGTGCTCCTGCGTTGCGCTATGGCGTGCCGGTGGTGGCTTCCTTCTTGCTCATGAGGCGCTGGCCGAGCTGCTGGCCGATCTTCTTGAACATGTCCTTGATGTCGGAACTGTCCGGCGCGTCGTAATAATGGTCGTCGGTGCCGGACTTGGACGAGGCGATCTGCTTCATGAGGCTTATGTCCGTGGCGTCGGAATCGCCGAAGCGGATGGCGAAGATCTCCACCGGATAGTCGGCGTCGTTTTTGGCGTCGTCGGCTTCGTCGAGGACGAACTGGTTGAGTTTGCCGCCGTCGACGCAGTCGGGAATCTGGGCCAGGGTTTCGGTGGCCGTGGACAGGGTGGAATAGGGCGAGCCCGATGTGTTGGGCTTGAGTCCCTGGCCGAAGTAGGCGTTGGTCCAGTAGGAGTTGATGGTCCGGGAGGCCGAGGCGTAGCGGCCGCCGCAACGTCCGTCCTCGGTGTCGCCGTCGGTGAGCACGATCATGATCTTGCGCACCTTCTTGTCCGTGTTGCCTTCGGTGTAGGGCGCCTCGGGCGAGAGCACGCGATGGCCCCACTTGATGCCCTCGGAGATGAGCGTGCCCGAGGTCACGGCCCCGGCGTTGATGGCGTCGATATTGTCGAGAATGGCATCCTTGTCCGAGGACAGGGCCCGGATGGGAGACATGCCGGAGCAGGTCTTGTCGTAATAGGTGCTCACGCCGCTGATGGTGTAGCCGTAGAAAATGGAGTTGCGGCTTCTGGTGTCGCTGTATTCGGTCTTGAGCTTGCCGTCGTTTAAGGTGTCGTCGGCATTGCGGCAGCCGGCCCCCACGCCGTCGGGGTCCCGCTCGGCTGTGACCGGGTCGTTGCCGTCGATGCGGACTTTGCCCTGGAAGGGGACCAGCCCGATCTTGGAGCGGGTGTTGGCCCCGGAATCGGGCATGATGAGGTCGACCAGGTTCGCCGCCGCCTCCTTGACGTTGGCGATGGGCGTGCCCCGCATGCTGCCCGTGGCGTCGAGCACCATGACCAGCTCGATGTCGTTGTAACCGGCGCAGGCATCGGCCGTGACCGTGGTGGCGTCGAGGCCCACCACCTTGGACAGCGTCATGTCCACGTTGGCTTCGGCCGTGACGCACACGCTGCGGGTGGCCCCGCCCGAGGCGATTTCGGTGGCCGTGGCCTCGGGGTCGTTGGCGGCCAGGTTGCTCGTGACCGCCTGCGAAACCTTGCCGTTGTCCACGTCCGGGTCGTCGGGAAGCTGGAGGCTGCCGGCCAGCGCGGCCGCGTCCACGGCGTTTTGCAGCTTGTTGTGGGCCACGTAGACGCGGCCGAGGTCCACGGCCACGCCCGCGGCGGCCATGAGCCCGACCAGAGCCGCCGCCATGACCACGCTCGACGCCCCACGGGCGTCGCCCCGGTTAGTTTGCCGCCGGCAAAGCCATGGTCGTCTTGGCCGAAATCGTGAGCGTATCCGATCCAAGCAAATTGAAAGGATTGGGATTCCCCGAGTCGTCGTATTGCGGCATGAACGAGGGGCTGTAGTCATGGTCCACCTGCACGGTTACGTTGTTGTCGGCGTCGCGGGGGGAGATGGTCACGGTCGGGTCGGCGCCGTCGAACAGGGGCTTCCCGGAGGCATCCGTGAGCACCGTATGCTTGATGTAATTCTCGACTCCGTCCGTATCGCCGTTTTGCCGCGCCAGCATGCGCGCTCCTTCCATGGCCGCGTTTTGCAGCTGGGAATATTCGGTCAGGGCCCGGCTCGCCTCCACGAGGATGAGGAGCAGGGGGACGAGCAGCACCATGGCGATGGCCATTTCCACGGCCGCCAGGCCGCGCTGGTCCCTGTGAAGTCGTTTCATGGCATGCATCTCGCTTGTCGTTTCTCTGGGATGTGCAATTCCCCCTAGGGGCATTCCCCTAGGCGTCTGAAAGATTCATGCCAGGGCGGGGGAAGGGAGTCGGAGACGGCCGGCTTGCGCAACATGGCCGCTTGACAAATTTTTTTTGCTCGAACCGGAAAAGGCCAGTGGCAGCGTCGGATGGAATCTATGAATCGTGGAGTATATCGCGGCCGAACCATTTTTCGTGGAGGTGCTCTTCCAGCAAAGGACGGCGGGGGATGCCGTCGCCCGGCGGCCGTGTTTACCCACCCGGCGGCCTTTGCTATGCTGGGCCAAGGACAAGGGGAGGGCGCGTGGTGAAGGAGAAGGTACGGGCGGTGCTGGCGGCCGCGCTTGTGGCTCTTTGTCTGGCCGGGATGGCCGGACTCGTCGGTTGTGCCGGTTCCAAGGGAAAATCCGGGCCGGACGCCCTGGCCGGCAAGCCAGGGGCCGAGGCCCTGGCCTCCGGCGACGCCGCGCTTGCCCACGGCGACCCCAAGGACGCCGGCCGGCTCTATCTGGCGGCGCTTAAGGCCGGAGCCGCGCCGGCCGTGGTCCACACCCGCATGGGCGACCTGTACCTGCGCGTGGGCAATTACCCCAAGGCCGCCATGGCCTACCGGGCGGCGCTTGCGGCCGACCCGAAATACGCCCCGGCCCTGCAGGGACTCGGCTTCGCCCTCTACCTCGGCGGGGCCAAGGACGAGGCGGCCAAGACCCTGGCCCAGGCCTTGGAGCTTTCGCCGTCCCTGTCCCGCGCGGCGGCCCTGCTCGGGGCCATCGAGGCCCGGGAAGGCCGGCCCGAGGCGGCGCTTGCCGTGTACGACAAATCCCTGGCCGTCGCCTTCGACCCGGATGTGGAGAACAACCGGGGCCTCGCGCTGATGCTCATGGGCCGCACCGAGGATGCCGTGGCCGCGTTTTCCAAGGCCGGGGGGGTGAAGAAATCTCCCAAGATCGCCAACAATCTGGGGCTGGCCCTGTGCAAGCTCGGCCGCTACGACGACGCCTACGCGGCGTTTGCCGGCGTCGCCGGCGAGGCCACGGCGCTCAACAACGTCGGCGTGTGCTACATGGAGGCCGGCAACAAGGCCAAGGCCCAGGAATATTTCGAACGGGCCATTGCCGCCAATCCGAAATTCTATCCCGTGGCCCACGACAACCTGACCCGCCTGTCCACGGCCGAGGAAGTGGCCCTGCCATCCTCCGCCCCGGCCCAGCCGGCCGCCGGACAGCCTGTGGCCGTGCCGGCCCAGGCCAGGCCCGCGGCCTCTTCCCCCGCCGCGCCGTCCGCGTCGGGCCGGGCCGCGGCGGCCGAACGCCTGGACAGGCTGGAGATGCCCTAGGCCGGGGGGCGACTGTCGATGCCCCCGGAAAGGCGAAACGCGAAATGGCCGCATCCACCCAACCGACACCCGCGCCCCTGCGCCTGCTGGTGGCCGACGACGAGCCGCGCATCCTCGCTCTTTTCACCGAGATCCTGGCGCCCCGGGACGACATCCTCGGCGGCCTCGACGGGCTCGGGGGCGCGCCTCCCGTATCCGACGAACCCCGGTTCGAACTGACGCTGTGCCGCCAGGGCGAGGAGGCTGTGGCGGCCGTGGTCGCGGCCAAACGCGAGCGCCGGCCCTATGCCGCCGCCTTCCTGGATGTGCACATGCCGCCCGGGCGCGGCGGTCTTTTCGCGGCCGAGGAGATACGGGCCCTCGATCCCTGGGTTCAGATCGTGGTGGTCACCACCTTCACCGACGTCGATCCGGCCAGCATCGCCGCCCGGGTGCCGCCGGCCGACAAGCTGCTTTACATCCAAAAGCCCTTCCATTCCCAGGAGATCCGCCAGTTCGCCACCTCCCTGTGCGCCAAATGGCGGGCCGAACGCGATTTCACGGCGCTCAAAAGCCACCTGGAGACCCTCGTTTCCGAGCGCACCGCCGCCCTGGCCAGCGCCAACCGCAAGCTCACCCGGGAAATCGAAGAGCGCGAACGCGTCACCAAACTCATCGTCACGGCCAAGCGGGAGTGGGAGGGCATCTTCGACTCCGTCCAGGACATGGTCGTGGTCATCGACCGCGAACGGCGGGTGCGCCGCCTCAACCTGGCCATGGCCCACCGCCTGGGCCTGTCGCCCCGGGAAGTCGTCGGCCGCGAGGCCGCCTTCGTCTTCGACCTGCCCGACCGGCCCGGCGAACGCTCCGGGGAAATCCTGGCCATGACCGACGGCCGCCACCATTCCCGGGAGATCGCCATCGCCAGGCTGCACGGGGAATTTCTCGTCACCGCCTCGCCGCTGTCCCATGCCGATGACGTCCCCATCGGCACCGTGTTCGTGGCCCACGACATCACCGAACGCAAGAATCTCGAACAGCGCCTGCGCCAGAGCCAGAAGATGGAAGCCATCGGCACCCTGGCCGGCGGCATCGCCCATGATTTCAACAACATCCTCGGCATCATCATGGGCTTTACCGAGATGATCGAAGGCGACGCCCCGCCGGACAGCCCGCTGGCCCGCCGCGTCGACCATATCCTGTCCGCCTGCCGCCGGGCCAGGGACCTGGTGCTCCAGATCCTCTCCTTCAGCCGCCAGAACGAACAAGGGGCCAAGCCCCTGCACGTGGCCCCCCTGGTCAAGGAAACCCTCAAGCTCATCCGGGCCACCGTGCCCAACTCCATCGAACTGGTGGACGCCGTGCGCCCCGGCCGCGACACCATCCTGGCCGAGCCCACCCAGATCCAGCAGATCATCATGAACCTGTGCGGCAACGCGGCCCAGGCCATGCGCGAAACAGGCGGCGTGCTCGAAGTGGGGCTGGAGGAGTGCCTGGGCGGGCTTTGCCCCATCGGCGGCGACGCGCCGGCCGCCGATTGCCTGCGCCTGTGGGTGCGCGACACCGGCCCCGGCATTCCCGTCGATATCCAGGAGCGGATTTTCGACCCCTTTTTCACCACGAAGAAACCCGGCGAGGGCACGGGCATGGGCCTGGCCGTGGCCCACGGCGTGGTGCGCAAGTACAATGGCGACATCAAGGTCGAAAGCGCTCCGGGGCAGGGCGCGACCTTCAGCGTCTACCTGCCCCTGGCCGATCATGCCGGCGAGGCGGACCAGGACGCCGGACCCCAGCCCCGCAGGGGTCGGGGACGTGTGCTCTTCGTCGACGACGAGCCGGCCCTGGCTGAAATCGGCCGGGAACTCCTCGAATCCCTGGGCTACGCCGTCCAGGCCGAAACCGATCCCCGGCAGGCCCTGGCCCGCATCCAAAAAGATCCCACAGCCTGCGACCTCATGGTCACCGACCAGAACATGCCGGGCCTGACCGGCGCCGACCTCGCCCGCGAGGTCCTGGCCATTCGCCCCGATCTGCCGGTGCTCATGCTCACCGGATTCAGCGAGACCATGAGCAAGGACGCGGCCCGGGCCATCGGCATCCGCGACCTGCTCCTCAAGCCTATTTTGCGCCGCGATCTGGCCGTCGCCATCGAGGCGGCCCTGGCGGCGGCGCAGGTGGAAGCGGCAGCGGGGGGAGGGGAAGCGCCGGGAGGGGCGTCGCCCCTCCCGGACCCTCCCGACCGGGGGGCTTGATGCCCCCCGGACCCCCCTTTACCGGGTTGGGATGACGGGTGGAGGTGTCGGGGGCTGGTGGGAATGGATTGTTTGTTGCCGCAATCGGCCCGGCGGCACGAGGCGCGTTGCGCCTCGACGCCGGACGCGATTGCGGCAACAACCGCGCCAGCGGCGAAGCGCCGCATGGAAGAGACGTTTGGGAAACTGAAGCGTTGACGCATCGGGCATGGAGCCCGTTGAAAGTTTTTGAAGGGGGTCCAGGGGGAAACTTTTTTCAAAAAGTTTCCCCCTGGCCGCCGGAGGCACACAGCGATGGACCGAACGCCAATCGGCTATGTGGCGTCCGTTGAGGGCGCGGAGGTTGTTGTGGTCTTGGACGCGGCCGTGGCGGCCGATGTCGGCGTGGGCGACATGGCGGTCATTGTCTCCGAGCGGTCCATGGTGTTCGGCCTGGTGCAGGCGCTTTTCACGCCGTCGCCAGGTCCGGAAGCCGACGGCATGCGCATGGCCCGCCTGGCGCTTTTGGGCGAGAGTCTCGGGGCGGAAACCGAAGAATTCACGTTTCAGCGCGGCGTGTCCATCAGTCCGAAGTTGGGGGCTGTCGTCCGGCGCGCGGTCACCGGGGATTTGGCCCGCATTTATGCCAAGCCGGCCAAGTCGAGCGTCCTGATCGGCACGCTGCACCAGGACGCGGACGTGCCGGCCTTCATGGTTGTCGACGATTTTCTGGGCAAGCATTTCGCGGTGCTCGGCACCACCGGTTCGGGCAAGTCCTGCACGGTGGCGGTGCTGTTGCGTTCGGTTTTGACCGCCCATGCTCACGGCCATATCGTGCTGCTCGATCCCCACGACGAATATGCCGCCGCCTTTGGCGACATGGCCGAATCGGTCACCACCGACAATCTGGCCCTGCCGTACTGGCTGCTCGATTTCGAGGAGATGGCCCAGGTTTTTTGCAGCGGCGAGCAGCCCTACCGCGAGACCGAGGCCAATATCCTCAAGGACTGCGTGCTGACGGCCAAGGCGGAGTTCATGCGCGGGGCCGGGCAGGACGATGCGGCCCTGACCATCGACACGCCGGTGCCGTACCGGCTGGCCCGGGTGACGGAGCTGCTCAAAACCGGCATGGGGCGACTGGACAAGCCCGAAAGTTCCATCCCCTACCTGCGCCTGACGACCCGCATCGACGCCTTGCGCCGCGACCGGCGTTTCACCTTCATGTTCGGCCAGTTGACGGTCGAGGATGGCATGGCCGATGTCCTGGCGCGCTATCTGCGGCTCCCGGCCGACGGGCGGCCGCTGACCATCTTCAATCTGGCCGGCGTGCCGGCCGAGATCGTGGATGTGGTGGTGTCGGTGCTGTGCCGGCTGATTTTCGACTTCGCCTTGTGGACCGAGCGCGGGCGCGGGGTACCGGTGCTGCTGGTTTGCGAGGAAGCCCATCGCTACGTGCCGCGCGACACGGCCGCCGCGTTCGGGCCCACCCGCCGGGCGCTTTCGCGCATCGCCAAGGAGGGCCGCAAGTACGGCGTGTCGCTTGGCCTGGTCACCCAGCGGCCGTCGGAGATTTCCGAAACCGTGCTGTCCCAGGTCAACACCCTCGTGTCGCTGCGCATGAGCAACGAGCAGGACCAGCTCTTCGTGCGCCGGGCCATGCCGGAAAACGCGGCCGGGCTTTTGTCCGCCCTGCCGGCGCTACGCACCCAGGAGGCGGTGGTGGTGGGCGAGGGCGTGCCCGTGCCCATGCGCATCCGCCTGCGCGATCTGGCCGATGGCGAGCGGCCGCGCAGCGATACGGCGCGTTTTTCCGAGGTCTGGTCCGCGCCGCGTAACGAGCCGGGCTTTATCGACGACACGATTGATCGCTGGCGAAAGCAGGTGCGTTGATGCCCCCGTTTCTTGTCAATCCCTGTGGAAGAAGGTA
This sequence comes from Desulfovibrio sp. JY, assembly GCA_021730285.1. Lineage (NCBI taxonomy): Bacteria > Pseudomonadati > Thermodesulfobacteriota > Desulfovibrionia > Desulfovibrionales > Desulfovibrionaceae > Desulfovibrio > Desulfovibrio sp. JY. The sequence goes on along the minus strand of CP082962.1, from coordinate 267,595 downwards.
GGGGGCTGAAAAGAGAGTACCAAGGAGTCGTGTCCATGCGTGTTGTTTTGCCGGTCGTGGCGGCGTTTCTGGTCGTCACTGCGGCGCTTCCCACACTGGCCGCCGGGCCGAAAATGGCCACCGTGCCGACCTCGGCGACCGAGATACACGGCATCGCGCTGCCCGATCCCGTGGCCGCCGCCAAGCATGACGTGCGGCTGCGGCAGGCCAGGCAACGGTCCGTGGCCTGTCGCTACCCGGCGCTTATCGAAGACAAGAAGCTCTTGCGCCTGGTCAATATTTACAGCAGAAAAAACGGTCTCGACCCACGGCTCGTCTATGCGCTGATCGAGCAGGAATCGCGGTTCAACCCCTGCGCGGTTTCGCCCAAGGGGGCCCAGGGCATCATGCAGATCATGCCCGACACCCAGAAAGTGCTGGGACTAAGCGAACCGTTCGACGCGGAGCGCAATATCGCCGCGGGAACGAAATATTTGCGGTCTATGCTGGACCGGTTCCAGACCGAGGTCATGGCCCTGGCCGCCTACAACGCCGGGCCCGGGGCCGTGGCCAAGCACGGTGGGGTGCCACCCTACGAGGAAACCAAGGATTACGTGCTGAAGGTGGTGGACCGTTATTTCTACCTGCGCCAGCGCTATCCGGTGGAAGACCTGGATGCCATGCACAAGAAGCTGACCCTGACCGATGCCGCGCCCCTGGCCGGCGGACGGGAGAAACCATGAGCGAAGTCCTCTGGCCCGAAGCCGGGCAGCCCGCGCCGGATTTTTCCCTGCCGGACGCTTCCGGGCAGGTCCATTCCCTGGCCGATTTCGCCGGCCGCTGGCTGGCGCTCTATTTCTACCCGCGCGACATGACCAGCGGCTGCACCACCGAGGCCCTGGAATTCTCCACCCTTATGCCCCGCTTCGTCGAACTGGACGCGGCCGTGGTCGGCATAAGCCGCGACGCCCCGGCCTCCCATGAGAAGTTCATCGTCAAAAACGATCTGACCGTGCAGCTGCTGTCCGACCCGGATATGGCCGTGCACAAGGCCTACGGCGCCTGGCGGCTGAAAAAGGCCTACGGCAAGGAAGCCATGGGCGTGGTGCGCTCCACCTTCCTCATCGACCCCGAAGGCGTGGTGCGCCGGGCCTGGCCCAAGGTGGCCAAGGCCGCCGGGCACGCCGCAGCGGTCCTCGACGCCCTGGCCGGGCTGGCGCAAGGGTAACGCCCCATGTCCTTGTGCGTCTCGCGGCTCCAGTCGGGCGGGCTTATCGCCACCTACCAGTGTCAAAGCGCCTGCCCCCATTGCCTGTATCGGGGCAGCCCGGGCCGGGAACCCATCTACATGGACCAGGGGCTGGCCACGACTCTTTTCGCCAAGGCGCGTGCACTTGGCGCGGCGGCCATGCATATCGGCGGCGGCGAGCCCCTCTCCGACCCCCTGTCCCTGGCCGGCTTGCTGGCGGCCGCCGACGAGGCGGGCATGCCCATCGAATACGTGGAGACGAGCGGGGCCTGGTTCACGGACGCGGACGAGGCCGTGGAGCTTTTAACCGAGCTGCGCGCCATGGGCCTGGCCCGGCTGCTGGTGTCCATAACGCCCATGCACAACGGGTTCATCCCCTTGCGCAAGACGCTCGGGACCATCGAGGCGGCCCAGGCGGCCGGCATCGTCGTATTTCCCTGGCAGGAACATTTTTTGGAGGACATGCGCGCCTTCGATCCCGAGACGACGCACCCGCTGCGGGAATATCAGGAGCGCTTCGGCCAGGATTACCCGGCCCAGATTCTGCGCCGGATATGGATACATCTGGGCGGCCGGGCCTTCGACCTCTTCGCCCCGGCCCTGGGGCGACGTCCGGTTGCGGCCATCCTGGCCGAGGCCTCGGCCGACTGCCGGGCGGAACTCACCGACGTCGGCCATTTCCACATGGACCTCTACGGCGATTACATCCCGGGACTGTGCGCGGGACTGGCCTTTCGGGCCGACGACCTCGGCACGCCGCTCGACCCGGAACGCTACCCCATCCTCACCACCCTGGCCGAAACCGGTATCCGGGGCTTCTACGACTACGCCACGGCCCTGGAGGAGTACACGCCCCGGCCGGGAGGCTACGTCAACAAGTGCGAGCTGTGCCAGGATATCCGCCGACACCTGTCCGAACGGGGCTGGTTCGAATCCACGGAACTCTCCCCCGCCGAATTTTACGCGATGTTGTAGAGGAACCGGGGGGAACCCTTTCTGTAGAAAGGGTTCCCCCCGGACCCCCTTCCCAAATACCATGTTGGCCTCGACCCTCAAACTGGCTGATAGTGCCAGTAAATGTGCTCGTAGACACAAACGAGGCGAGGAGACCAACATGGCAGGACAAGCGTTATCCCAACTTCAAGCGTTTGTGGAGGCTTCACAAGGTCGATCTTTTTTTGTCGGATTGGATGTCCATAAAAATAGTTATTTTGTTGCGTTACGTCGGTTTGATGGAGTCGTCCACACCTTGGTGATGTCGGCGAGCCCGCAGGCTCTGATCGACAAATTGGCCGCGGTGGGCGTCACCGTGGCCATGGCGGCCAGTGAATCCGGGCCGACCGGATTCACCCTGTCCAGAGCGCTCACAAAGGCAGGGATTCCCAATCTCGTGGCGGCTCCCAGTCGGATTCCCCGCCCCGTGGTCTGGGGCGCAAAAACAGACCGGCTCGATTGCGTCAAACTGGCCGATTACGCCGCCAAGGGGATGCTGCGTCCCATCGCCGTGCCGACCGAGGAGCAAGAAGCCCAGAGGAGCCTGGAGCGCCGACGACACGATCTGGCCGACGACCTGCGTCGTGTGAAACTGCGCATCCATTCCCATCTGCTTTTTTTGGGCCTTACCGAACCACCCAATCTGAAATACTGGAGCAAGGTCGCTGTAGCATCCCTGCTTAAACTGCCCATGCATCAGGCTGCCCGGTATACGCTGGAAAGTTTTGTGCGGGAGATGCATGCCATCACCAGCGAATTGTCCCTCGTTGAACAGCAACTTGAGACAATTTGCCGCCAGGGAGAGCATGACAAAGTCATCAAGTGCCTGCGCACCGTGCCCGGTGTGGGGCCGCTCATCGCCGCGACCTTCCGTCTGGAGTTGTTTCAGCCGGAACGTTTCAGCCGGGCCGAAGAGGTGACAAGCTATCTGGGACTTGCCCCCATGGTGCGCCAGAGCGGCGAGAGCAAGGGCCGGGCCAGGTTACGGCCCGTGGGGCAGACCAAACTGCGAAGTCTTTTAGTGGAGGCGGCCTGGAAATGGCGCGCACACGATCCGAAGGCTCAGGCCTGGTATCACAAGTTGCTGGGGAAAAGCGGCCTGGCCCAAAAGGCCATCACAGCCTTAGCTCGAAAACTGGCCATCATTTTGTGGCGGCTGAGCCTGGAGAAACGAGCGTACCGATTTGAGGCGGTTATGGCGTGAAACGGCGGCGGGCGAGGATCACGCCGGCTCTGGGAAGCCCCGTGCTCCTCGCCCGCCAAGAGGGTATTGCAGCGCCAACAAGGACCTGTGGCAACGAGTAGGGAAGACTGAAAGCCTAACAGCCAACAATTTTTCGGATTGGTCGCGGAAAAGTCTGGCCGCATGGCGGCGTTTCTCAAATGGCGAAAATCCGAAAACTACCGAATCGGTACTTGGCGCTTCGGGCGCGAATAGGAAACGGGCGGTTAGACTGCGTCAGCCGGCTTGACTTTGGGCCACATAGGAAAGACTTTTAATAAAAATAATTTGTTACGGTGCAGCCTGCACCCATTGAAAACTTTAGGAAGGGGAGAGCGCGAGAGGGGAGAACCCTTTTTAAAGGGTTTCCCCTCTCGCATTCTCTTTCCCTTCTTAAGCTTTTTCCTTCTTCCAGTACGGGTGCGACAGGTCTTCGAAGGCCGAGAGGGCGGCGGTGGAGCCGTCGCCGACAGCCGTGACGATCTGGCGCGCACCGGCCGTCACGTCGCCGGCGGCGTAGATGCGGGGGATCGAGGTCCGTTTGCCCCGGTCGGTGCGGATAAATCCGTCCTTGTCCAGTTTCAGTCCCAGCTCTTCGGCGATGCCGGTATTGGGCTCGAGCCCGATGGCCACGAACACGGCATCGGTGGTGATTTCCTGTTCGGCGTCGTCGGCCAGGTTTTTCACCTTCACCGCCGTCACCTTCTTGTCGTCGCCTAGAATCTCCGTGACCACGGAGCCGAGCAGCAGGGCCACGCCCGCCTTGGCCACCGCGTCCTGGAGGTATTTTTCGGCCCGCAGCTCCTGGCGGCGGTGGATGACGGTCACGTCCACGCCCAGGTTCTTGAGGTGCAGCGCGTCGGTGAGGGCCGTGTCGCCGCCGCCGACGATGACCGCCTTCTTTTCCTTGTACAGATAGCCGTCGCAGGTCGAGCAGTAGCTGACGCCGAAGCCGAAGTAGCGTTCCTCGCCGGGCACGCCGAGCTTCTTCCAGGTCGCGCCGGTGGCCAGAATGAGCGCCTTGGCCACGTACACCGCCTTGTCGGTGTAGACCTCGATATTCTTGCCGACCTTGACCTCGTCGATGCCCTCGCCCTCGTGCACCTGGGCATAGCCGCGCGCCTGGTCGGCGATCATCTCCATCAGCCGTTTGCCCGGCACGTTGGCGAACCCGGGGTAGTTCTCGACCACGGGGGTGAGCGCCACCTGGCCGCCGATGACGTTTTTCTCCAGCACCACGGCCGAAAGCCCGCTTCGCGCGGCGTACATGGCGGCCGTCAGACCGGCCGGCCCGGCCCCGGCCACCACCACGTCCACCTCGACGACATCCGGCCCGCCATCCTCCAGCCCGTGGTGTCCGCCAAGAAACTCCTCGGCGGTCTTGAGCGTGACCAGCTCCGCCACGAAACGCTCCTCGGGCAACAGCCCCAGGGTCGAGAACTCGTCGTTGATGATGGTGTGCGGCACCGAGCCGATCTGATGCTGCTGAGCCAGCGCGACATGCTGGGAGGCGTCCACGCAGTCGGCGGACACGAGGTCCGGCCGCTCGATGGCGCAGTGGAAGGCATTGGCCACCTGGCCCGGGCAATACGGGCAGGACGGGTTGACGAACACCTGGATATGGCGCTCCTCGGTCAGTTCCTTGAGCAGCTCCCGGGACGTCTGCCCCAGGCCGCTCTTGCCGACCGAAATCCGCAGGATGGTCTCGATCAGCGTGCGCGCCTCCTCGCCGAGCGGCGCGCCCAGGTAGCGGATCTTGTACCGGTCCGGGGCCAAAAGCAGCGTCGGGGAGAAATCCACGCCGTGCTGTCTGGCCGCGTCGCTTTCCAACGTCTCGAATCTGGCCGTGATTTTGTCAGTGATCTCGGCCAGCTCCCGGCACAGGGATTCCATGAATCCGTTGTACGGGGTGTTCTGTTTCGGGTCGGTGAAAACAAGCAATTCCACCGTTTCCTGCATCGGTTTGAAAAACTTTTTGAGTTCCGGGATGTTGTCTTCCGGAATGAGTCGCTTGGGCTCGTCCTTCGCCGCCTTCTTTGCGTCCTTGGCTTTCTTGTCTTTATCACCGCCGAAAAGGGCCATGGTGCCGCTCCTTGAAGTCGAAATACGAAAAGGTTCGGCCATTATGTAGCGCAAGCCGGTATGATGCGCAAATTCCCGCCTCCCCTCCGACGGGGATGCGGCCCGTCCCAGGGGGCCTGGCATCCCAAGAAAGCGGGCGGCGACGATTCTCGGGAAACTCCGATTTTCTCCGGGACCATGGCCAAATAAAAAAGCAAGTTCATGCGCCAGGGCAGAATGCCCTTTGATTTCGCTTCGCGACAAATAATTGCGCAATGCTGCAAGACAAAGGCGCTTTGTTGTGCTATGTGGATACGATGTAAATAAGGTGTTGTCATGCTGTCCGTATGATGCATGGTCAGGTGGAAAAATCGCCAAACGTTAAATGTGGAGGATGATGATGCGAAAGAGATGTAGCATGAGAACTGCGATGGGCGCGGCGCTCGCCCTGGCGATGCTGCTGGTCGCCTCCGCAGCCCACGCCCAGAATACGTCGGCGGCCAGCCCGGAGGAAGTACAGAAAATCGCCGTGGATGCTTACATCTACGGCTATTCGCTTGTCACCACGGATGTGACGCGGATGCAGATGAGCAACGTGGACAAGGTCGGGGAAGTCACCGCGCCGACAGGCACCTTCTTCAATATCAAGGGCTATCCGCCGGCAACCTACCGGGGCGTTTCGGCCACCAATGCCGACACGCTGTATTCGGTGGCTTGGCTGGATTTGTCCGAGCCGCAGGTCTTCAGCCATCCCGCGATCAAGAAGCGTTTTTTCACCTTCGAGTTGGTCGATCTCTGGATGATCGTGAAGGACAGCGTCGGCACGAACACCAGCGGCGAGAAGGCGATGACCTATCTCTTCACGGGGCCCGGCTGGAAAGGCGAGGTGCCCAAGGGCATGACGCACATCAGCTTTCCGACGCGCTACATGGTGATCCTCGGCCGCACCTACGCGCTGAACACGCCCACGGACCTGGCAAAGGTGCATGCGCTGCAGGCGCAGTACAAGGTCATGCCGCTTTCCGCCTATGGCAAGCCGTATACCTTCAAGGCGCCGCCCGTGAATCCCAATCCGGGCTTCAGCATGACGGAAGCGCCGCAAAAAGCGATCGCCGCCCTGGGCACCACCGGCTATTTCAATTTGATGACCAAGCTCATGGCGGGCGCGGCGCCGGCGGTGCCTGAGGATGCGTCCATGATCGCGCGCATGGCGAAAATCGGCATCGTTGCGGGCCAGCCCTTCGATCCGGGCAAGCTCGATGCGGCCGCCCAGGCCGCGCTGCGCGACGTGCCCAAAATCGCCCTCGAAAAGATGACCGCCGCCTGGGAAGGGCTGGGAACGTCCGTGAACGGCTGGCGCGTGACGACGGTCGGCGGCCGCTACGGGACCAACTACCTCGAACGCGGCGCCTGGGCCACACGCGGCTGGCCTTCGCAGCTCCCCCATGTCTCGGTCTATCCGACGACCTATGTCGACGGCTCCGGACAGAAACTCGACGGCGCCAACAAGTACACGCTGACCTTCGCCAAGGGAGAGCTGCCGCCCGTCAACCCCCTGGCTTTCTGGTCGATCACCATGTACGAGGCCACGCCGACCGGCTTGTGGTTTTACCCGAACAAGGCGAACAAGCTGACCGTGAGCCCGCGCGACAAGCTCGTGAAGAACGCGGACGGTTCGGTGACGCTGTATTTCCAGCACGACTCGCCTGGCAAAGCCAAGGAAGCCAACTGGCTTCCCGCGCCAAAGGGCCCCTTTGCGTTGACGCTGCGGCTTTACTGGCCGAATACGTCGCCGCCTTCCATCTTGGACGGTACGTGGAAGATCCCGGCCGTGGTGCGCGTCCAATAGCCGCCAGGCGGTTTGCGGACACCGCGCCCGGACTGTTGCGGACCTGACGACAGCCCCCGCCGATGCGATGCGTCGGCGGGGGCTTTTGCGGTAAGCGCGTCCTAATAGAGGCGGGAGCCCTGCCGTCCCGTCGCTACAGCGTGAAGCCGCGTTGCCGCAGTCCTTGCTTGTCGGCCTCCAGGGTGCCGCCGGCGGTGGTCAGGTAGTCGCCGACCATGAGGCCGTCGGCTCCGGCGGCCATGGGGGCGAGGGGGGCGGTCGCGCCGTAGACGGTGGGCCGGCCGCCGCAGATGCGCAGATGGCGGTCGGGCAGCAGGAAGCGCAGCAGGATGACGATGCGGGTGGCTTCGTCGGGAGCCAGAGGCGGCCGGCTTCCCAGGGGCGTGCCGGGGATGGGGCTTAGGAAATTGATGGGGACGGACATGACGCCGGCTTCGAGAAGGGTCTGGGCCAGGTCGGCGCGGTCGGCCCAGGATTCGCCCATGCCGAACAGGCCGCCGGAGCAGACGGGGATGCCGAGGCGTTTGCAGGTGCGCAGCACGGCCAGGTTATCCTCGAAGCTGCGGGTGGTGCAGATGCGCGGATAGAAGGCGCGCGAGGTTTCGAGGTTGTGGTGGTAGGCGGCGAGTCCGGCGGCTTTGAGCCGGGCCAGGGCGTCGTCCGGCAGCACGCCGAAGGAGGCGTCGGCGGCCATGCCGAAAGCTTTGAGGCCGGCGATGGCGGTGGCGGCGTGTTCCAGTTCGGCCTGGGGCAGGGCCTTGCCCGAGGCGACGATGCCGAAGCGGGCCACGCCGGCGTCGTGCATGGCCTTGGCGGCGGCGATGATGCGGGCCGGCGCGAGAAAAGGGTATTCGGGCGCGCTGGTGTGGTGGTGTCCGGACTGGGCGCAGAAGGCGCAGTTTTCGCCGCAGCGGCCGGATTTGGCGCTGATGATGGCGCAAAGCGAGGCGGCGTTGCCGAGTCGGGCGCGGCGGATGGCGTCGGCGGCCTGGGCCAGGGCGGTGAGCTCGGGACCTTCGGCCCGGGGCAGGGCGGCCAGCAGCCGGTCGCGGTCGGTGTCGGAGAGAAATGCGCCGGCCAAAAGCGGGCGGGACAGTTCCTGGGGAAGGGTGGTTTGGTGCGTCATGGTAGTACCCGGGGGAATGCTTAAGGCTCGCCGGGAGGCTTGGCAAGTTGTGTCCAGCTTGCAATTTGCGTGGTCCTTCTGCATAGTTTCGGTAAGAGTGTCGGACTGCCTGCCGTCGGGGGAGGCGGTTGCGATGCTGTCGCGGATTCTTGATTTGTCGGTGGGAAGACCCATTGCAAAGGAGTGAGACGTGAAGTCGAAAATTCTGGGACTGCTGGTTTGCGGGCTGCTTCTGGCCGCGGCCATGGCCGTGCCCGCGTTGGCCGAGGATCGTCCGATGCCGGTGGTGACCGGCGAGCATTGGACAAAATCCACGCCCCAGGAACGCAAGGCGTTTCTGGTCGGCGCGGCGACGATCATCGAACTGGACCAGGAAGTGCAGGGCAAGCATCCGGCGAAAAACAGCACCATCGAGGCCTGGTCCGAGGGCCTGAGCCCCTATACGTTCGACCAGATGGTCGCCACCATCGACAAGTGGTACGCCGGACATCCGGACCAGCTCAAGCGGCCGGTGGTGTCGGTGATGTGGTACGAGATGGCCAAGCCCCATTGTCCGGTTGCCAGCCTGCCCACGGAGGTGTCCGAGGACGTCCAGACCAAGGCGGTCAAGACCAAGGCGACGCATGCCAAGACCAAGGCCAAGGCCGGCAACTAGCCGCCGCTGTCCGCTTTGTTCAAGGATAGCCGCACGATTCGTGCGCATGACAGGAACGGTGGGCCGGCTGCGGCCGTGGCCCATGGTTGCATAAAGGAGGACGCCATGAAGCGTTTGAGCGCGGTGATCGCCGCATTGTTGCTTGTCGGCGGTCTGGGCTGCACCAATATGACCAAAACCCAGCAGGGCGCGCTTTCCGGCGCGGCCATCGGTGCGGGCGCGGGCGCGGCCATCAGCGCCATCTCCGGCGGCAATGCCGGCATCGGCGCGGGCATCGGCGGCGCGCTCGGCGGCATCGCCGGCGGGCTTATCGGCCACAGCCAGGAAACGCGCGGCTACTAGCGGCGCGCTGGCGATAACGACGTACAGGGCCGGCGACGGAGACGTTGTCGGCCTTTTTCGCGTCTTTTCCCGGCCATCTGTCCGGTCCCGGCCCGAAGGGCGTATTGTTTCGGCATGGTGCAATACTTCTTTCCAATTTCTTCCCTGTCATGGTACGGTTGGACCCAAATCCATAGTCTCCCGCATCCCTGTGACTCGTCTTGGAACCAGGGCGTTTCCCGTGCCGGGCAAGCGCCCCTACCGTCCCCCCGGACGGCAATCAAGGAGGGCGCATGCGACTTCCCGAGCAGCCATGGACATGGATCGTCGTCGCGGCCGTGCTGATTCTGGCCGCCTCCTGGAGCGGCCCGGCCCCGCTCGCCGCCACTGGAGAGGAAGAGGACAAGGCCCCGGGCCGGCAGCTGGCCCGCAGCGCGGTCAAGGCTCCGGGGGCCCGCTGGACCACGGCCGACCACTCGAAATTCGAGGCCCTCAAAAAGGATTTCACCAAACCGGAGGAGGTCACGGCGGCCTGTCTGTCCTGCCACGACCTGGCCGCCGGCCAGATTCACCACACCATCCACTGGACCTGGATCTGTCCGGACTGCGGCGACGGCAAATCCATGGGCAAGTACGGCAAGACACTCAACAACTTCTGTATCGCCGTGCCGTCCAACGAACCGCGCTGCACCTCCTGCCACATCGGCTACGGCTGGAAGAACAAGGACTTCGATTTCGCCTCCAACGACCGCATCGATTGCCTGGTGTGCCACGACACCACCCACACCTATAAGAAATTCCCCACCAAGGCCGGCTATCCGGCCACCGAGCCCACGCTCTTTCCCGAAGACGGCGTGACCTACCTGCCGCCGGACTACAAGCTGATCGTGGGCAAGGTGGGCCGGCCCGACCGCCTCAACTGCGGCGTGTGCCATTTCTACGGCGGCGGCGGCGACGGCGTGAAGCACGGCGACCTGGACAGCTCCATGGGCGCGCCGAAAAAGTCCCTGGACGTGCACATGGACGTCGACGGGCTCAATTTCACCTGCCAGCGCTGCCACACCACCAAGGAGCACCAGATCGCCGGGCGGCTCTACACCTCGCCGGCCGCGCCCGAGCGCATCAGCCTCACCGAGGCCGACCTGGCCTCCAAGATCGCCTGCGAATCCTGCCACGGCCAAAAGCCCCACAAAAAGGACGCCAAGGCCAACGACCACACCGACAAGGTGGCCTGCCAGGCCTGCCACATCCCCCGGTTCGCCCGGGTGCTGCCGACCAAGATGTCCTGGGACTGGTCCACGGCGGGACGCATGAACGCCGAGGGCAAGCCCTTCAAGAAGAAGGGGCCCTACGGCAAGCCCGTCTACGACACCAAGAAGGGCGACTTCGTCTGGGAGAAAAACGTCGTCCCCACCTACCGCTGGTTCAACGGGGCCATGAGCAACCTGCTCATCACCGACACCGTCGATCCGACCCGGCGCGTTTCCGTCAACGCCCCGGCCGGTTCGCCGGACGATCCGAAATCGCGCATCATGCCCTTCAAGCGCCATATCGGAGAACAGCCCTTCGACCCGAAAAACGCCACCATGGTCGTGCCGCACCTGTTCGGGCCCAAGGACCCCACCGCCTTCTGGACCGGCTATGACTGGAAAACCTCCATCACCTCCGGCATGGCCTACGTGGACCAGCCGTTTTCCGGCGAGGTCGGATTCGTGGAAACGGAATACTTCTTCCCCACCACCCACATGGTGGCCCCCAAGGAGCAGGTGGTGGCCTGCGGGGAATGCCACAGCCAGGGCGGGCGGCTGGAAGGCCTGCCCGGCGTCTACGTCCCGGGGCGCGACATCCACGCCGCCGTGACCACCGTGGGCTGGGCGGCCGTCGTGGCCGCGATCCTGGCCGTGTGCGGCCATGGGGCCGTTCGCTTCGTTTCCCGCAAGAGGAGGAAGGGATAATGCAAAACGACGCCAACGCCGCCAAGGGCATGCTCTATATCTACACCCGCTACGAACGCTTCTGGCACTGGTTGCAGGCCGCCCTGATCCTGTGCCTGCTGGCCACCGGCTTCGAGGTCCACGGCACCTTCACCCTGCTCGGCTACAAACGGGCCGTGTCCGTCCACGCCTGGCTCGGCGTGACCTGGCTCATCGCCTTCGCCTTCTTCATCTTCTGGATCGCCACCACCGGCGAGTGGAAGCAGTACGTGCCGACCACCAAAAAGATGTTCGAGGTCATGCGCTTCTACGCCTACGGCATCTTCCTCGGCGCGCCCCATCCCTGCCCCAAGACGGCCGAGGTCAAGCACAACCCGCTGCAACGCCTGACCTACCTGGTCCTGGCCACCTTCCTGCTCCCCTTCATGATGGTCACCGGGCTCCTCTACTACAGCTACAACGACTGGGCCTCCCTGGGCCTCGGCGGCCTGAGCCTGTCCGCCGTGGCCCTGGCGCACCTCATCGGCGCTTTCGCCATTCTCGTTTTCCTGGTCGTCCACGTCTACATGACCACCACCGGCCATACGCCCCTGGCCCACGTGCAGGCCATGATCACCGGCTGGGAAAGATAGTAGAGGTAAGGACAATGAAGAGAATGCGAGAGGGGAACCCTTTTTGGAAAAAGGGTTTCCCCTCTCGCGCTCTCCCCTCCCAAAAACTTTTAATAATTACAGATTGGTATCGATAATACTTTGTAATCGTTAAAAGTCTTTGGAAGGGGGCCTGGGGGAAACTTTTCTACAGAAAAGTTTCCCCCAGTCTTTCTATTTGCGGAGCAACACCTCGGCGGCGGCGGTGGCGTCGGCGGCCAGGACGATATCGAGGCCTTCGAGCACGTCGGCGGGCAGGGTCTCGACGATAGGGGCGTTGGCCTGGGGCAGGACGACGGTGGTGATGCCGGCGCGTTTGGCGGCCAGGCATTTTTCCCGGATGCCGGCCACGGGGAGCAGGCGTCCGGCCAGGGTCATCTCGCCGGTTGCGGCCACGTCGCAGCGGGCGGGGCGGTCGGTCAAAAGGGAGAGCAGGGCGCAGAAGATGGTGACCCCGGCCGAGGGGCCGTCCTTGGTGATGGCGCCGGCCGGGAAGTGGACGTGGATGTCGGTTTTTTCGAAAAAATCCGGGGCGACGCCGAGGGCGACGGCGTGGCTGCGGATATGGCTGAGCGCCGCCTGGGCCGATTCGCGCAGCACGTCGCCGAGGGAGCCGGTGAGCAGCAGCTGCCCGGAGCCGGGCATGCGGGCGGTCTCGACGAAGACGATTTCGCCGCCGTGCGTGCCGACGACAAGGCCCGTCACCACGCCCACGCGGTCGCCGGCTTCGGCCGCCTCGCGGGTGAAGCGGCGCGGCCCCAGGAGCTTGGGGATGTCCGGGGCGTCGATGGCGGTCGGGGCCGTGCCTTTGTCCTCAAAGGTGAGCCGGGCCAGGCGGCGGCAGGCCGCGCCGACTTCGCGGGAGAGTCCGCGCAGGCCGGATTCGCGGGTGTAGTCGTCGATGATGCGGCCAAGGGCCTGGTCGGTGAAGGTGATGGAATCCGGGGACAGGCCGTTTTCGCGCAGGTGTCGGGGCAGGAGGAAGTCCTTGGCGATACCGAGCTTTTCCCGGTCGGTGTAACCGGGGAAGGCCAGGTTTTCCAGGCGGTCGAGCAGGGGGCCGGGCAGGCGCGAGACGTCGTTGGCCGTGGCGATGAACATGATGCGCGAGAGGTCGAAGGGAATTTCCAGGTAATTGTCGGAAAAGCGGGCGTTTTGCTCGGGGTCGAGGATTTCGAGCAGGGCCGAGGCGGCGTCGCCGCGAAAATCCGCGCCGATCTTGTCGATCTCGTCCAGCATGAAGACCGGGTTGGACACGCCGATGCGGGCCAGTTCCTTGAGGATGCGCCCTGGCATGGCCCCGACGTAGGTGCGGCGGTGGCCGCGCAGTTCGGCCTCGTCGCGAAGCCCGGCCAGGGACAGGCGCACGAATTCGCGGCCCAGGGCCTCGGCCACGGCCTGCCCCACGGACGTCTTGCCGACCCCGGGAGGGCCGGAAAAGCACAACACCGGCCCGCGCCCCGGCGAAGCGGCCAGTTTGGCGTCAAGGACCTCGCGCACGGTCTTTTTGAGCTCGTCGAGATTGACCGGCTTGCCGAGGTAGTGGGCGGCCCCGGCCCGGAGCGCCTCCACCGCCGTGCCCACGGTGGCAAATCCCGTGACCATGACGACCGCGGCGTCCGGAGCGGTGCGCCGCAGCCGCCGCAACAGCTCCATGCCGTCCAGGCGTTCCATTTTGAGATCCGTCACCACCACATCGGCCGCGAATCCTCCGGTCAGGATGTCCAGCGCCTCCAGGCCGTCGCCGGCCGTGCGCACGTCATAGCCCTCCTTGCCAAGGACATGGGCCATGTTCATGCGCGCGATTTCCTCGTCGTCGACCACCAGGAGCTTGGGCTTGGCCGCGCTGCGAAGCGCCCGGGCGGCCAGAAATTCCAGGATGCGCTCCTTGACCGCCATGAGCCCGTGGTGCCGCGCGTCCAGAACCTCCCTGGCCCGGGCGAGGTCGAGGGTGTCGCGGGTGCAGTTGTTCCAGGGGAGCTTAAGCAGAAATTCCAGATAGTTGATGCCGACGCCGTATTCGGCCACGGACGGATCGGTTTTTTCCAGGCGTTCCAGTTCGCGACCGGCGGCATCGGCGGCCTGGGCCGGCAGCCGGGCGTCTTCCACGGAGCGGCGCAGGGTTTCGAGCACGCCGTTTTCGGCCTCTGCGGTGTTCGGGGCGGCGGGCTCGGCCGGGCGGGATTTGTTGCGGAAAAACATGGCGTTCTCCTGGGGACCGGATGGGCCAATCTAGCGTCAAATCGGGCGGACGGGCAAATGCCCCGCGCCTGGCATCAGCGAAGCGCCTGTTGCGCATTGTTACGCTCCGGATGGCATGTTGCAGATTGCAACGCAGTGGCCGTTTTGACGGGAAATAACGTGGTTATGCGGGTTGCGGGGGGACGAAGCGATGTTGCGTTGCAGATGGCAACACTGACTGAGCGGTCAGTCAGTTTTTGAAAAATCAAATCTTATCAAATAAAAACGTATAGTTAGAAGAATGTTTCAAAATGGCACGCATCTTGTTCTTAAAAGCGCAATCCGGGCGCGAAGCCCACAACGCGAGGACAGGATGCACGACGCCGCGACCATGACGCAGGAAACCCAGATGCCGGCCGGACGGCCCCACCAGGTGCTGGTGGTGGTTCGGGGCGGCCAGGCGGCTGCCGCCTTGACCGAATACGCCCTGGGCGTGGCCGAGCGGCTGGGGCTCGGAATCCTGGCGGCCTACGTCGACACCCTGCCCCGGTTTGGCGACAGGCTGACGCGGCGGGAGCGCTTCGCCGCCGGGGCCGCCCACGACGCGGCCGCGTTCGCGGCAAAGGCGCAACAATCAAACATTGGCTTCGAGCATGTCACGGCTTCGGGCAAGGCGTCCGAGGCGGTGCTGGCCCTGGTGCACGGCGGCCGGCGCATCGATTTCGTGGTGCTCGATCCGGCGATTCGACTTGAGGATGTGGCCCGGCGTTCGCCCGTGCCGGTCTTCGGCCTGGATGTGGCCGAGGCGGACGGCAAGGGGCGCGGTCGCGGCCGCAAGATGCTGCAACACCGAAATCCTGGGAGGTTGTCCATGTCCGAGAGAACGCGCAAACGCAACGGGGTTCGTTCCATCATCTTCGGCATCGGGTCGGTGGCTTTGTACGCGGCGGTTTTCACCCATACCGACTGGGTCGCCAACCTGTCGGCCAAGGGCGGCCTGTACGCCATCGTGCCGGTCATCACCGTGTTCTTGTTCTCCTACGTGCACGGCAGCTTCACCGGCGCCTTCTGGTCGGCGCTCGGCATCGAGGCCTCCAAGGGCGCGGCGGCCAAGAAGCAGACGACCGTTTCGACCGAGAAGCGCAAGGACGGCCGCGCTGCCGCCCAGATCAACGCGTAGGCATTCTGCGGCGGCCCGGGACAGTCGCGGCCGCGTCAAGGTTTTCAAGGGTTTCAAGGGTTACGAGCACCGCAAGGGTACGGGAGGATAGGACATGCACGGCGCTGGCGAAATGATCACCTTCATCGACCTCAATATGTATTCCGTCGTTTTTCTTTTTCTGGTCGGCTTCATCGGCGGACTGGTCAGCGGCTTTATCGGCTCCGGCGGGGCCTTCGTGCTCACCCCGGGTATGATGAGCCTTGGCGTTCCCGGCCCCGTGGCCGTGGCCAGCAACATGTGCCACAAGTTCCCCAAGGCCTTGGTCGGCTCCATCAAGCGCTACCGCTACGGCCAGGTGGACATCAAACTGGGCGTCATCATGGGCCTTTTCGCCGAAATCGGCGTCCAGCTCGGCATCAAGGTCCAGACCTCCATTCTGGAGCGCTGGGGGCAGGCCGGCTCCAACCTCTACGTCAGTCTGGCCTTCGTCGTGGTGCTGTTGACCGTCGGCAGCTTCGTCATGCGCGACGCCATGCGCCTGGCCCGTTCCGGCGGCGCCGCGGGCTCGCCCAACCGCCTGGCCCAGCGTCTCCAGGCCATCGAGCTGTGGCCCATGCTCACCTTCAAGCGGGCCGGCGTGCGCATCTCCATGTGGTTTCTGATCCCGGTCTCCCTGGCCACCGGCATGCTGGCCGCCACCATCGCCGTGGGCGGGTTCATCGGCGTTCCGGGCCTCATGTACGTCATCGGCGTCACCAGCATCGTGGCCTCGGCCTCCGAGCTGGTCATCGCCTTCGTCATGGGCCTTGGCGGCACGCTGATCTGGGCCTATTACGGCATGGTCGACATCCGGCTCACGCTCATCATCCTCGGCGGCTCGCTCTTCGGCGTGCAGCTCGGCGCCATCGGCACCACCTACGTCAAGGAATACATGATCAAAATGGTCATGGCCATCATCATGCTCATCGTGGCCGTAAGCCGCTTTCTGGCCATGCCCAAGTACCTCAACAAGCTTTCCCTGACCAATTTCGCCGATTCCACCGTGTCCCTGCTCACCCAGACGAGCTTCGGCATCATGGTGGTGGCCCTGCTGATCGGCGCGGGCATCATCCTGGCCTCCATGTTCAAGGCCAGAAGGCTGGAAAACGGGGCCTAGCCCGATGTACGTGCACCGACCCAAGACCATTGTCGTCGGGCTCGACGGCTCCTCGGCCTCCCGGGGAGCCTTCGAGCAGGCCATGATCCTGGCCGCCTCCTTACGGGGGCGGCTTGTTGCCGTTGCGGTGGCTCCCGCCTTGGGCGGGCTCGAGCGCATCGGCCGGGAACGAGAACGCCGGGAACTGTTGCGGCCCTTCGAGGAGGCCCTCGAGGCGGCGGGGGAGGCTGCGTCCAAGGCCGGGTTGCCGCTTAAAAAAGTGCTCGAGGCCGGGGAGGCCTTCGAGCGGCTGGTGGATGCGGCCGAGGGCGAGGAGGCCAGTCTGATCGTTGTGGGCGATGCGCGGCGCGCCTATATGGAACGGATATTGCTTGGGAGAAATGTGGCCAAGATCATCGGCTACAGCCCGTGCGACGTGCTGGTTGTTCCAGAACGAACCACGCTGGATTTTACCAAGGTGGTTACGGCTGTTGACGGCTCCAAGCAGAGCATGGCCGCCGCCGGGCGCGCCATCGGCCTTTGCGCCGCCTACGCCGGCTCCCTGGATGTGGTGGCGGCCCTCGACGTCCCCGTGGACAGGCATCTGATCTACGGCATCTTCGAGGACATCAAGCGCCGGGCGCTTGTCGCCACGGGGGCGGTGGCCAAGGCGGCCAAGGAGCGGGACGTGGCCTGTGCGGTGACGATTCTGGAAGGCTCGCCCTACCGGGCCATCGCGGCCCATGCCGCCTCGGTCGGAGCCGGCTGCCTGGTGCTCGGGTCGTACGGCAAGAGCGGATTGCGGCGGCTGTTGCTCGGCAGCGTGGCCGAGCGGGTGCTGGCCCTTTCCTCCTGCCCGGTCCTGGTGGTCAAGGCCGCTCCAGGGGATGCGGACGCCGTACCCTTGGACGAAGAAACCTAACCTTTTCTCCCAAGGAGGACCCCATGGAATTGCGACTGGCGTTTACCGAATTCCTGTTTGCTTTTTGCGCCGTGGTGCTGGCCGATCGCATCTATGGGTTCTCCGACCGCCTTCTGGAGCGTTTCGCCCGCAAATCCGACAAACCCCAGTTGCAGGCCGCAAGCGCCAACGACTGGTACGTCCATTTCTCCCGTAGCGACCTGACCGGTGAGCAAGAGCCGTCCCGGCCCGCCACCCCGACCGCGCGCGTGACTCCGGCCGTCGCCCGCCAGCCCCGCCGCGACTCCCGTCCCAGGCTCCGCGCCTGAGGCGGAGGATCTCGCGTTTCCGGGGGGGCTTTCTGAAGGAAGGCCCCCTCCTTTTTTCCCTCCCCACCCCAGGCGTTGCGCGGTGGGCGTCCAAACGATAAGAACGCGGATCACATGCGCGCCCGGTGGACCGGGCGGGAACGGGGGGGCATGGGTGACGTGCGCCATGAACACCCGGTATCAGGACGCGTCCCGTCGACGCGGACCGAAGCCGGGCTTTGACGTTGCGGCAGGGGACGGTTGCGGTCATGCGGGTTGACCGGCGTCGGCTTATTATAGCCCTGATTGTTCTGGCTTTGCTGGCCGGGCTTTTCGCCACCCGGCTCTGGCGAATCGACGCTGCCTCCCTATGGGAGGACGACTACCTCAATTTGGACCGGGCGCTCATGCCCCTGGGCGACATGGTCGCCGTCCAGAAATGGCAGGGCCCGGCCGACACCATCTTCGATTTTCAGCCGCCGCTTGTCTACGGCGTACAGCATCTGGCCCTGGCCATCCACCAAAGTTCGCTGGCCGCGCGCATTCCGAGTCTTTTGGCCGCGCTGCTGACGCCCCTTGGGCTGTGGCTGCTCGCCCGGCGACTCTTCGGCCCCGCGGTCGGGTTCGTCACCGCCGTCCTGTCCGTGTTCCTGCTCTATCCCCTCGGCTTCGCCCAGGCCATCAAGACCTATGCGCTGTTCCTATGCCTGGCCGTCTATGCGCTGTGGCTCGTGGTCCGGGCCGTGGAAAAGCGTACCGTGTGGGCCTGGATTGCCTACGGGGCCTGCGCCCTGGCCATGCTCTATGCCGGCTACCAGGCGTTGCCCGCCTTCGCGGCCCAGTGTCTGTGGGCGGGCCTCGTCCTGTGGCGGGCTCCCGCTGAGACGGCTGGGGCGGCTGGGCGACGCCGCCGGCTGACGCCATTGCTGGTCACCTGCGCGGCAGTGGGGCTGGCGTATCTTCCGTGGCTTCCGGCGGTTTTTTTCGCCCGGACGTTTCTGCTCGATCCGTCCGTCCATCCGTGGGCCGGCGTGAATGTCGCCTTTGCGGGCAAGATCCTGCGCGGCCTGATCGCGCTCGATCCGCATCTGCCCCGGGGCTACGTCATCGGCTGGTGCGCCATGCTCGCCCTGGGGCTTTGGCGCTGTGTGTCCCATCGCCAATGGCGGGGGCTGGGGCTGCTTTGTCTCGTGGCGGGGATCACCAGCCTGGCGTTGGTCAGTTCGCGCAGTCTGCTGCGGTCGATTCTCGAGGGCAGGCATTTCGTTATGGCCTTTCCGGCCATGGTTCTTTTCGCCGCCTGCGGCGTGGTCGGGCTGCGCGACGTGACCGCCCGGGCCTTGTCCCGGTTTCGCTTCGGGTCTCAGGTGGCGGCGGGTTTCGCCCTGGCCGCCTGCCTTTTCCTGCTGTGGCCGAGCGTTTCCGCCTATCCGGGCTTCTTCGGGCGTTCCCTGAGTCTCGATCGGGACTTTTTCCACTGGCTGGACGGCGTGCGTGGCGATGTCAACGCTTTGAATTTCCACGGCTACAAGCGCAATACGCGCCGCTTTGCCCTCGGCTGGTATCTCCCCGGCCGGTTCGACGAGGCCGGGACCTTTGCCGCGCCGGGGTACCGTCGCATTGCCGACATCGACACCTTTTACACCGACGATGCCCCAAAAAGGCCGCGCCTGCCCGGTCTGCCGCTCAAGACTTTCAGCTGGCTTTTCACCACCACCCGCGTCACCCTTGCCCCGGCGGCCGGACGCGCGCCACTGGTCATGGACCCGGGCCCGGGCGGGGTCTGGCGTTACAAGGATGATTTTCGGGACCGGCGATTTTACGCCGACGCGCTACGCGCCGCCAACACCACCCTCGACACCGAACTCGGCATGTTGCGCCCGGCCCGGTATTCCAGGCCCGCATCCGCGACCTGGGCCTTCGAGGTCCCGCCCGGCACGACGTTTGCCAAATTGCGCCTGACCGTCACGGCCGCGCTTTTCAAGCGCCATCCGACCGTGGCGTCCGATTCCGATCTGGTCGTCGCCGCCGGGCCGGACCCCGCCCATCTGACCGACCTCGGCGTTATCGGCCAGGACGCCTTCCCCGTGAAGGATGGCCATCCGGTCACGGTACCCAGCGCCTTTTTCGACGAGATGGGTTTTTACCACGATCGCTGCCGGAAAGTGGCGGTGGACTATGCCGTTCCGGCGGGACTTGCCGCTTCGGGCCGTATTTTCGTGCGGGTGTCCTACCGCCCCGGGCACAAGGAGGGCTTTCTCAACTTGGCTGGTTTGGCCGTGGTCGCCGATCTGTCGGGCAGGCCGGCCGGGCAGGGCAAGGACAGCCCCCTGGCGCTCCAGGCCGGGCACTTGCTGGCCAACATCCGGGCCGCGCGCTGGCGCGAAGCGGACGGTGGGACGGAGACGGGACTTTTCGCCTTTGCCGCGCCGGGGACTCCCTGGCTGGCCGATGTCGGCCTGCCCGTGGGCACGCCGGCCGAGGCCGAGGTCTTTCGTGCCCGCCATCCGGCGCTTGCACCCGTGGCCACGTTGGCGGACAAAGACGGCCATCCGGCGCTTCTCGTCTACGATACCGCCATGGCCAGCCCTGGGATCAAGCTAAGCGCCGCCACTCCCGGGCATGCCGTCTCCAGTCTGCCGGATTTCGGCCAGGCCCCGGTTTCCTTGCGCCTGACCGGGACCATCGCCATCCCGACCCTGCGTTTTGGCGCAACCAGCCTGACCATTCCGGTCCTGGCCCCGGCCGGAAGCACCCTGACCCTGACGCCGGGGGGGAAGGGGCGCATTACCTTCGCTCCGGACTGGACGACCACGCCGTCGCGCTATAGCGCCGCCATGAGCTACGCGCGCGACGTGACGGCCTCGAAACGGACGCGTGGGGCATTGACCTGCGGCATCGACGGCAACTGCGCCTTCAGCTATACCTTCGTTTCCGCCTTGCCCATGACCGAACTGCGCCTGCGCGCCTTTCCCCTGGTCTACGCCAATCCCTGCCGCAAATGCGAACCCAACCAGGCCCGGGTGTCCGTGTCCACGGACGGCGGCAAGACCTACCGTACCCTGGTCGACGAGAAGGGAGGCGAGGAATGCACCTGGACGCCGGCCGGCACTTCCGCCTACCGGCGGCTGCGCCTCGATCCGCCGGCCAAAACGGTGATCGTCGCCTTCCAGTTGCAGCAGGGGGAACAGGCCGGGTTTCTCTCCCCGTCCTGGAACGTGGACGACATGTATATCGAGGCCGATATCGACGCGCGGGCGCTGCCGCCGCTGCACCTCTCCGGTCCGGACCTCAAGGTGTCCCTGGCCGATCCCGGAACCAACGATTTCGCGCTCTTCCTGCGACCCGGCCCCTGGCCGCTCTCGTCGCGCACGGCGCAGCCGGAGTTTTAGGAGGGGGAAGAGAATGCGAGAGGGGAACCCTTTTTGAAAAAAGGGTTCCCCTCTCGCGCTCTCCCTTCCCAAAAACTTTCAACGGTTACGGGTGGTGTGACGATAACACTCCGTGACCGTTAAAGTCTTTCCTATGTGGCCCGAAGTCAAGCCGGCTGACGCAGTCTAACCGCCCGTTTCCTATTCGCGCCCGAAGCGCCAAGTACCGATTCGGTAGTTTTCGGATTCCCGCCATTTGGAAATCGCCGCCATGCGGCCAGACTTCTCCGCGACCAATCCGAAATTTTATTGGCTGTTAGGCTTTCAGTCTTCCCTACTCGTTGCCACAGGTCCTTGTTGGCGCTGCAATACCCTCTTGGCGGGCGAGGAGGGGGCTTCCCAGACTCGCCCTCCGCCGTTTCACGCTACAACGGCCTCAGAGCGGTACACTCTTTTCTCCAGGCTCAGCCGCCACAAAATGATGGCCAGTTTTCGAGCCAAGGCTGTGATGGCCTTTTGGGCCAGGCCGCTTTTCCCCAGCAGTTTGTGATACCAAGCCTGGGCCTTCGGATCGTGTGCGCGCCATTTCCAGGCCGCCTCCACTAAAAGACTTCGCAGTTTGGTCTGCCCCACCGGCCGTAACTTGGCCCGGCCCTTGCTCTCGCCGCTCTGGCGCACCATGGGCGCAAGTCCCAGATAGCTTGTCACTTCTTCGGCCCGGCTGAAACGCTCCGGCTGGAACAACTCCAGACGAAACGTAGCGGCGATGAGCGGTCCTACACCGGGCACGGTGCGCAGGCACTTGATGACTTCGTCATGCTCTTCCTGGCGGCAAATTGTTTCAAGTTGCTGTTCAACGAGGGACAATTCGCTGGTGATGGCATGCATCTCCCGCACAAAACTTTCCAGCGTATACCGGGCAGCCTGATGCATGGGCAGTTTAAGCAGGGATGCTACAGCGACCTTGCTCCAGTATTTCAGATTGGGTGGTTCGGTGAGGCCCAAAAAAAGCAGATGGGAATGGATGCGAAGTTTCACACGACGCAGGTCGTCGGCCAAGTTGTGTCGCCGGCGTTCCAGACTCCTCTGCGCTTCTTGTTCTTCCGTCGGTACGGCGATGGGACGCAGCATTCCCTTGGCGGCGTAATCGGCCAATTTGACGCAATCGAGCCGATCTGTTTTTGCGCCCCAGATCACGGGGCGGGGAATACGGCTGGGAGCCGCCACCAAGTTGGGGATGCCCGCTTTGGTAAGCGCCCTGGCCAAGTGAAATCCGGTTGGCCCGGATTCACTGGCCGCCATGGCCACGGTGATGCCCAACGCGGCCAATTTGTCGATCAAAGCCTGCGGGCTCGCCGATAGCACCAAGGTGTGGACAGCCCCATCAACGCGGCGCAATGCCACAGAATAACTGTTCTTATGGATATCCAATCCGACAAAAAAAGATCGACCTTGAGAAGCCTCTACAAACGCCTGAAGTTGGGATATCGCTTGTCCTGCCATGTTGGTCTCCTCGCCTCGTTTGTGCCCTTGGAGCACGTTCACTGGCACTATCAGCCAGTTTGAGGGTCGAGGCCAACATGGTATTTGGAAAGGGGGCCTGGGGGGAAACTTTTCTTCAGAAAAGTTTCCCCCCAGTTCCTTTTATCTTTCCTAGAAGTCGTAATTATACGTCGCGACGTAGGCGTCGATGCGTTTGTGGGACGCGTCGATGCGGGCGCGCAGGTCTTTTTTGTACTGTTCGAGGTCGATGGTCGTTTTGGCCACGCCGGTGTCCATGGCGGCCTTGGCCACGGCCGGGGCTTCCCATTCCAGCATGCGGAAGTCCAGGGCCTTGGGGATGATGTAGTCGATGCCGAACTTCACGTCCTTTTCGCCGTACATATCCATGACCTCGGCCGGCACCGGCTCCTTGGCCAGGGCGGCCAGCGACTTGGCCGCGGCCAGCTTCATGGCCTCGTTGATCTTTTTGGAGCCCACGTCCAGGGCGCCGCGGAAGATGAACGGGAAGCCGGAGACGTTGTTGATCTGGTTGGGGAAGTCCGAGCGGCCCGTGCCCATGATGGCGTCGGGACGGGCTTCCTTGGCCTCGTAGTAGCCGATCTCCGGATCGGGGTTAGCCATGGCGAAGATGATCGGATGCTTGGCCATGCTCTTGACCATATCCTGGGAGACCAGGCCCTTTTTGGACAGGCCCAGGAACACGTCGGCACCCTTGAAGGCTTCGCCCAGGTTCGCGTAGGCGTGCTTCTGGGCGAACTGGGCCTTGGTCGGATGCAGGCCGGTGCGGGAGGTGTTGATGTGGCCCTTGGAGTCGAACATGGCGATGTTGGCCGGGTCCACGCCGAGGGCGACGTAGAACTTGGAGCATGCGATGGCGGCCGCGCCCGCGCCCGAGACCACGATCTTTAAGTCCTCGATCTTCTTGCCGGTGATCTCCACCGCGTTCAGGATGCCCGCGCCGGAGATGATGGCCGTGCCGTGCTGGTCATCGTGGAAGACCGGGATGTCCATCATCTCGATGAGGCGCTGTTCGATCTCGAAGCACTCCGGCGCCTTGATGTCTTCCAGGTTGATGGCCCCGAAGGTGGGTTCGAGCAGTTTCACCGTCTCGATGACCTTTTCCGGGTCCTTGGTGTCCAGGTTGATGTCGTAGACGTCGATGTCGGCGAAGATCTTGAACAGCACGCCCTTGCCTTCCATGACCGGCTTGCCGGCCATGGGGCCGATGTTGCCAAGGCCCAGCACGGCGGTTCCGTTGGAGACCACGGCCACCAGGTTGCCCCGGTTGGTGTATTTCCACACGTTTTCAGGATTGGCCTCGATTTCCTTGCAAGCCAGGGCCACGCCCGGGGAATAGGCGAGCGAAAGGTCCTTCTGGTTGCGGAAGGGCTTGATCGGCACGGACTCGAGTTTGCCGGTACGCCAAGCGGAATGGTAACGAAGCGCTTCTTCCTTGGTGAAAAGGGCCATGTGTGGACTCCTTGGAGGGTTTGGTGCTCTAAGCGTCGGCGGAATCATCCGCCGCGCGGGCCTGTGGCGGATCGGCCGCGGCCGCCCCGAGCAGGCGTTCGGCAATGGCTTTGGCCGCCCGGCGGCCGGCGCCCATGGCCGAAATGACCGTGGCCGCGCCGGTGACGATGTCGCCGCCGGCGAAGACGTTGCGTATGGAGGTTTCGCCGGTTTCCGGGTCCGCCGTGATGTAGCCCCGGCGGTACGTGGAAAGACCCGGCGTGGTCTGACTGATCAGCGGGTTGGCTCCGGTGCCGACGGCCACGATGGCCATGTCGGCCGCCAGCGTGCAGGTGTCGCCCTGGCAGGCGACCGGCGCGCAACGGCCCGAATCGTCGGGCTCGCCGAGCATCATCTTCTGCATGGCGATGGCCGTCAGCCGTCCCTTGTCGTCCCCGATGAATTCCAGCGGGGCGTTGAGGCACAGGATTTCCAGCCCTTCTTCCTTGGCGTGGTGGAGTTCCTCGCGCCGGCAGGGCATTTCGTGCTCGGTGCGGCGGTAGGCCAGCGACACCTTTTCGGCCCCCAGGCGCATGGCCGTGCGGGCCGAGTCCATGGCCACGTTGCCGCCGCCGAAGACCACGACGTGCTTGCCGGGGAAGGTCGGGGTGTCCGTGGCCGGGAACTTGTAGGCCCGGCCGAGGTTGACGCGGGTCAGGTACTCGTTGGCCGAGAACACGCCGATCAGGTTTTCGCCCGGGATGCCGAGAAAGCGCGGCAGTCCCGCGCCGACGCCGATGAAGACGGCGTCGTAGCCGGATTCGAGCAACTCGGGCACGGTGATGGTCTTGCCGCCGACCCAGTTGGGGCGAAACTCGACCCCGAGCGCCTTCATGGCCTGGACTTCCTGGCGCACCACGCCCTTTGGCAGCCGAAATTCCGGGATGCCGTAGACGAGCACGCCGCCGACCTCGTGCAGGGCCTCGAAGACCGTGACCGGGATGCCCCGGGCGGCCAGATAGCCGGCGCAGGTGAGGCTCGAGGGCCCCGACCCGATGCAGGCGACCTTGAGATCGTCGCGGGCCATGGAGCAGGCCGGGGTGCCGGTCACCGTTTCGCAGGCCGACTTGGCCAGGAACGAATCGGCCACGAACCGCTCGAGGCGGCCGATGGCCACGGGTTCGCCCTTTTTGCCCAGGATGCACGAACCTTCGCACTGGGTTTCCTGGGGGCAGACACGGCCGCACACGGCCGGCAGGGAGTTGGTTTCGCGGATGACGCCGTAAGCGGCGTCAAGGTCGCCGGCCACGACCTGTTTGATGAACGCCGGGATGTCGATTTCCACCGGACAGCCCTTGCGGCAGGCCGGTTTTTTACATTGCAGGCAACGCGCGGCCTCGGCGGCGGCCATTTCGGCCGTGTAGCCGAGGGCGACTTCCTCGAAGTTGCGGGCCCGGACCTTGGGGTCCTGCTCGGGCATGGCGGTGCGGGGGGCCTTGGCCTTCTTACTTGGAGCAGTGGCATTCATGGCTTTTCCTGAACTCCTCGTAAGAAATGCGTTCTTGTTCCTTGAAGGACGTCAGACGGGCGGCGAGCCCGTCGAAATCCACCTTGTGGCCGTCGAATTCCGGGCCGTCGACGCAGGCGAACTTGGTCTCGCCGCCGACGCTGACCCGGCACGCGCCGCACATGCCGATGCCGTCGACCATGATCGAGTTGAGGCTGACCGTGGTCTTGACCCCGAATGGGCGGGTGGCCTCGGCCACGGCCCGCATCATGGGCACGGGGCCGATGGCCACCACTTCGGCCACGGTCTTGTCCTCGGTAAGGCGCTCGACCAGCAGGTCCGTGACGAACCCCTGCCGGCCGCAGCTGCCGTCGTTGGTGCTGATTAAAACCTCGGGGCAAAAGGAGCACAGCTCGTCCCGAAAGAGCAGCAAGTCTTCGCAACGCGCGCCGATGATGGTGACCACATGGTTGCCGGCCATGTGATGGCCCTTGGCGATGTGGTGCATGGCGGCGATCCCGGTGCCGCCGCCGACGCAGATGACCGGCCCGTCGAGCTTGTGGATCTCGGTCGGCTTGCCGAGCGGTCCACAGACGTCGAGGAGGAAATCCCCGGCGTCCAGGGTGTCGAGATGGGCCGTGGTCTTGCCCATGATGAGGTAGACCAGGGTGATGGTCCCGGCGTCGGGATCGGCGTCGGCGATGGTGAGCGGAATACGCTCGCCATCCTCCCAGACCCGCAGGATCACGAAGTTCCCGGGTCTGGCCTTGGCCGCGATATGTGGGGCTTCGAGGACCAGCTCGCTGGTCTGCCCCGGGATCAGCTTGCGTTTGCGCAGAATTCGGGTTGGCATGGGTGCTCCGCAACGCGCCAAACGGCGCGGCTTAGCCGAGGTTCGGCTTCACGTACAGCTCCCCGCCATGGCAATCGTTTATGACCAACAGCGGGAAGTCCTTGACCGTCAACTCCCGTATGGCCTCCGGACCGAGGTCCTCGTAGGCGATGACCTTGGCGTCGGTAATGCGCTGCGACAATAGCGCGCCGGCGCCGCCGGTGGCTCCCAGATACACCGCCTTGTATTGGCGCAACGCCTCCTTGACGGCGTCGTTGCGCTTGCCCTTGCCGATGGAGCCCTTGAGCCCCAGGGAATGGAGCCTGGGGGCAAAGGAATCCATGCGGTAGCTGGTGGTGGGTCCGGCCGCGCCGATGGGACGACCCGGAGGCGCGGGGGAGGGACCGACATAGTAGATGAGCGCGCCTTTCAGGTCAAAGGGGAGCGGCTCTCCGGCGTCAAGTGTTTCGACGAGGCGCTTGTGGGCGGCGTCGCGCGCGGTGTAGATGTGGCCGCTTATAAAGACCACATCGCCTGTTTGGAGCTTCTCCACGTCGGCGTCGGAAAGCGGCGTGGTCAGATGGTGTTCGGCCATTAGAAAACGACCTCCTTGTGGCGGGCGCTGTGACACTGGATGTTGACGGCAAGGGGCAGGCTTGCCAGGTGGCACGGCGCGACTTTGATCTTGACGCCAAGGCTCGTGGTTTTGCCGCCGAGGCCCATGGGGCCGATGCCGAGGTTGTTTATCGCTTCGAGCAGTTCATCCTCGAGCTTGGCTATTTCGGGATCGGGATGGCGGTCGTCCAGGGCGCGCATCAGCGCCTTTTTGGAGTTGATGGCCGCCAGTTCGAAGTTGCCGCCGATGCCGACGCCGACGATGGTCGGGGGGCAGGGGTTGGGGCCGGCCTCGGCCACGCGATTGACCACGAATTCCTTGATGCCCTTCCAGCCCTGGGCCGGAGCCAGCATAGTGACCCGCGACATGTTCTCCGAACCGCCGCCCTTGGCCATCATGCAGATTTTGAGCGCATCACCCGGCACGATGTCGAAGTGGATGATGGCCGGGGCGTTGTCGCCGGTATTCTTGCGGCTGAAGGGATCGCAGGAGGACTTGCGCAGGTAGCCGTCCTTGTAGCCCTTGACCATGCCGTCGTTTATGGCCGCGCGCAGGCCGCCGCCCTCGACTTTGACGTCCTCGCCGACCTCGACGAAAAAGACGCCGAGCCCGGTGTCCTGGCACAGGGGCAGGTTGGTGGTGCGGGACAGCTCGGAGTTTTCGAGCAGTTGCCGGAAGATCTCCTTGGCCGCCGGAGCTTCCTCGGCGGCGTGGCAAGCCTCGAACGCGGCCTGGACGTCGGCGGGAAGTTCGTGGTTGGCCGTGACGCACATCTTGGCCACGGCTTCGGTGATGTCGGATGCCTTGATCGTCTTCATGCTAAAAGTCCTTTTTGAGGAACTTGGGCAGGAGGTTTTTCACGGCGGCCAGGGCCATTTTGCGGCGCAGGTGCCCAAGCTGCTCCTGGAGCGGAATCTCCTTGGGGCAGACGTCCTCGCAGCCTAAAAGGCCCATGCAGCCGAAGATGCCTTCGTCGGTGCCGACGATATCGAAGTACTGCTTCTCGGTACGCTTATCGCGGGGGTCGAGGATGAAGCGGGCGACGCGGTTTAAGGCCACCGCACCGAGGAAGTCCTCGCGCATGAGCGCCGTGCCGCAGGCGGCCACGCAACAGCCGCATTCGATGCAGCGGTCGAGCTCGTAGATCCGCTCGGCCAGCCCGTTGTCCATGCGTTCTTCCTGGGCGGTGGGGTCGAAGACCTTGTCCGTGTGCACCCAGGATTCGACCTTCTGGTACATGCCGCGAAACCAGGTGCCGGTATCGACCGAGAGGTCGCCCACGAGCTTGAAGATCGGCAGGGGCATGAGGTTGATTTCGTCGGGCAGGTCCTTGGTCTTGGTGTGGCAGGCCAGGCCCGGCCGGCCGTTTATGACCATGGCGCAGGCCCCGCAGATGCCGGCCCGGCAGCAGAAGTCGAACATGAGTGTCGGGTCGAGCTCCTCGCGGATTCTATTGAGTGCGATGAAAAGGGTCATGCGCTCGGTTTCGTCGAGCTGGAATTTGTCCATGTGGGGCGAGGAGGCCTCGTCCGCGGGATTGTAGCGGAATATATTGAAGGTCAGCGTTCTGCCCATCTTCTTGTTCTCCTTGGTGTCCTGCTTGTTCACCGTTCACCGTTCGCCGTTCGTTTTGCCCTTCCGGCGGGGGGGCTTGGGTCGGCCGGCGGGGACGTGTGGCGGCCGCGCGCGGCGCATATTTGAAGAATACGCCTTCGCGTCCGGCACACGCCCCCGCCGGCCCTGCGACCTTCGGCCCATCCCTGGGGCAAATCCTGCTCCCTACGCTCGCTTGTCTTTTCGCTCACCCGGAGCGCGTTCCGGCCGTCCTTTGTCCCGGCCATTGCATCTGGCAATCCCGGTCCCCCTTTAAAAGTTTTTGAAGGGGGGCCCGGGGGGAAACTTTTTTCAAAAAGTTTCCCCCCGGCCGCCGGAGGCACCTTCTTCCCCCTTACTCCTTGGGCGCATCCATGGGGATGATCTTGCCGCCGCCGTAGCCGCGGTCGCCCGGGGGCATCTCGAAGACCTGGGTGGCCGGTTCGTAGTTGAGGGTGGGGAGGTCCGCGCCGGGGGCCCAGGTGGCCAGGGTGCGCTTGAGCCAGTCGCGGTCGTTGCGTTCGGGGTAGTCCTCGCGGGTATGGGCGCCGCGCGATTCGGTGCGCTCCAGGGCTCCGTAGGCCACGCACAGGGCGAGCTTGACCATGCCTTCGATCTTGAGCGCCATGGTGAGCTCGGGGTTGGCCCCCTTGCCGTTGCTGCGCAGCCCGACCTGGCGGGCCCGGCCGAGGACTTCCTGCAATTCGTTGACGCAGGTTTGCAGGTCCTTGCCGTTTCGAAAGATGCCGGCTCCCTTCATGATGGAGTCGTACATGGCGTTGCGCACGGTGTAGGGGTTCTCGTGGCCGTTTTTGCAGGAAACGAGGTCCGCGATGCGGGCGTCCTGCCGGGCCATGGCGTCGCGCACGGCGCCAGTGGAGAATGTGGTTTCCGTGCCCTTCAGATATTCGACGATCTTGCCGCCGATGATCATGCCGGAGACGACCGTTTCGGCCAGGGAGTTGCCGCCCAGGCGGTTGAACCCGTGCATGTCCCAGCAGCAGGCCTCGCCGGCGGCGAACAGGCCTTTGAGGCCATAAGCCGCGCCGTCCTTGTTGGTGCGCACGCCGCCCATGGAATAGTGCTGGGTGGGGCGCACCGGGATGAGCTGGTGGACCGGATCGATGCCGAGGAAGGATTGGCAGATCTCGTCGACCTCGCGCAGTTTGGTGCGGATGTGGTGTTCGCCGAGGTGGCGGATGTCGAGCCAGAGGTGGTCGCCGTAGGGGGAGGGGACGCCAAGGCCCTTGCGCATGTGTTCGGTCATGCGGCGCGATACCACGTCGCGGGAGGCCAGTTCGGCCTTTTCCGGCTCGTAGTCCGGCATGAAGCGGTATTCGTTCTTGTCGAGGAGCGTTCCGCCGTCGCCGCGGCAGCCTTCGGTGACCAGGATGTCCGTCGGCACGATGCCGGTCGGGTGGAACTGCACGGCCTCCATGTTGCCAAGGGACACCACGCCGGTATCGAGGGCCGTGATGAGTCCGCCGCCGTCGCAGATCACGGCGTTGGTGGATTCGCGGTAGATGCGGCCGAAACCGCCGGTGGCAATCAGCGTGGCCCGGGCCAGGTAGGCGGTCAGCTCGCCGGTCTTGAGCGACCGGGCGATGGCGCCCATGCAGGTCGCGCCGTCATGGATCAGCGCGATGGCCTCGACCTTGTCCTTGACGTTGACGCCCATCTGGGCGGCGCGGTTGTCCAGGGTATAGAGCACGCTGTGGCCGGTGCCGTCGGAGGTGTAGCAGGTGCGCCACTTGGCCGTGCCGCCGAAACTGCGGGAGTGGATGAGCCCCTCGTTTTCCGGCTTTTCATAGGCGGTAAAGGGCTTGCCTCCCTTGTAATAGGTCTGTTCGCCCGGCACCACGCGGTTCCAGGGCACGCCCCAGAAGGCCATCTGGCGCATGGCGATGGGCGCGGCATTGACGAACAGGCGGGCCACTTCCTGGTCGCAGCCCCAGTCCGAGCCCTTGACGGTATCAGCGAAGTGGACGTCCGGGGAATCGCCCTCTCCCATGGCCGAGTTGCCCAGGGCCGCCTGCATGCCGCCCTGGGCGGCGGAGGAGTGGGAGCGGCGGGCGGGGACGATGGACAGGCAGATGACGGAGAAGCCGTTGTCGGCCGCCTCGAGGGCCACGCGTTCGCCGGCCAGCCCCGCGCCGATGCACAGCAGATCGGTTTGTATGATATTCATGGGTCGCGTCCTTATTTGAGCGGCAGGAAGTAGTAGCGCAAAAGCGAGAGCACGCCGACAACGATGAAGATGGCGGTGAGCATGTTCTCCTTCTTCTTGATCGACCAGCGTCCCTGACGATCGAGGAAGCCCCATTTGACCAGGATGCGATAGAAGCCGATGCCCACGTGCAGCTCCACCATGGGGAGCAGGAAGAGATAAAAGACGAACCAGAAGCCGGTCTGGATGCGGGCGGCGGATTTTTCGGCGGTGATCGGCAGGTTGGTCAGCACCACCCACATGTGGATGCCGCCCATGATGAGGATGCCCATGGCGGTCGTGGCCTGGACCACCCACAGCCAGGTATCGGTGTGGCGCATGCGCTTGGCGTTGGCCAGCATGATGCGCTGCTGTTTGGTGGCAAAGGGTATCTTGCGCGCGGCCAGGACGAAATGCAGGAGGAAGGCCAGGAAGATCAGCGGGCCGCCGACCTGGGCCATGTAGGTGGCCTCGAAAAACCAGGCCAGGGCGTTCATGGTGCCGGGGCCGATCAGGATGCTTGCCACGAGGATCAGGTGCGCCCACATGAAAAGGATGAGCGCCGCGCCCGTGAGCATCTGCAGCCAGTCGAGATAGGCTGAAAGCCTGCCGACGGGCAGGCCCTCGTGGGTCGCCGTAGTGGGTACGGACATCGTTTCCCCTCCGTCCAGGTTAAGGATTTGGTGGTTGCAACTACAGTAACAGTTTCGGCCGCGTCTTCAAGGCGATGTTGTCCCTGCACGCGTCGGCGCGTGGCGCGGCGGCGGGATTTCCGGTTTCGCCTGGCCGCTCCCCGGTTGCATCCCTCGCCGTGCGGCGGCCCGATCCGGCGCGGCTGGCGGGCGCACTGTTCTCCTCGGTCCTGCGGGAAGTGCATTTCCTCTGCTATCTCACTATCGGCAAGGTTCATGCCAAAGCGATAGCGTGGGAACCGCTCTCTAAAAAAACAATTATTATGGGATGTTGGGAGGAAGATGAAAATCCGCCGTCTGGAAAGGTGTGGCGTCATTATGTGGCGTTGCGCCACAGGTGGGGCAAAAGTGGGGCGTTCGCCACACTTTTGCGGCGAGCGCTCAGTCGATGCCGAGGCGCGCCATGTTGCGATACAGCGTGCGGCGGTCCACGCCCAGACGCCGGGCCGCCCGGGAGCGGTTGTTGCCGCAGGCGGCCAGCGCCTCCAGCACCATCTCCCGGCTGAGCCCACCCCGGCGTGGCGGCGGCAGCTCCGCCCCGGCCGGCAACAGCGGCGGGGAAAGCAGTTCGCGCGGCAGGTGGGCCGGGGTGATCTCGCCCTGGGGACACAGCACGCAGGCGTGCTCCATGGCGTACTTGAGCTCGCGCACGTTGCCCGGCCAGGGGTAGGCCATGATGACGGCCATGGCCTCGGCGGACAGGCGCGAGATGGCCTTGCCGAAGCTGGCCGCGAACTGGCGCATGAAATGGTCGGAGAGCAGCGGGATATCCTCGGCCCGGTCGCGCAGCGGCGGCAAGCGCACCTGCACCACCCGCAGCCGGTAGTAGAGGTCGGCCCGGAAAAGCCCGGCCTTGATGCGCGCCGGCAGATCCACGTTGGTGGCGGCGATGACCCGGACGTCGGCCTTGCGGGTCCTGGCCTCGCCCACGCGCTCGAATTCCTTGCTCTCGAGCACGCGCAACAGCCCGAGTTGCAGGCGCGGGGACATGTCGCCGATCTCGTCGAGAAAGATGGCCCCGCCCTGGGCCGCCTCGAACCGGCCCACCTTGTCCCGGATGGCCCCGGTGAACGCCCCGCGCACGTGGCCGAACAGCTCGCTGCCGAGGAGTTCGTCGGACAGGGCCGAGCAGTTGACTTTGACCAGGGGCTTTTTGGCCCGGGGGCCGCCGTAGTGGATGGCCTCGGCGGCCAGCTCCTTGCCGGTGCCGGACTCGCCCGTGATCAGCACCGTGGTGTCCACCTCGGCCAGCTGGTCGAGCACGGGATAGATGTCGCGCATGGCCTTGGACTTGCCGATGATCCCCTGGTGGCTGTGCAGGTCGGTCAGGCGTTTTTCCAGGTTGGCCAGGCGTGTGATGTCGCGGATGATGAGCACCGCGCCGACGAATTCGCCGGATTCGCCGGAAAGCGGCATGGAGTTGACCACCACCACCCGGCCGGGGCTTTGACCCTGGCATTCCACCCGGTATTCGATGAGCGGCTCCCGGGTGGCCAGCGTCTCGCGCAGGGCGGAGAAACAACCCCGTCGGCAGGCCCCGGACACCACCTGCTGCCCGGTCGCGCCCGCTTCGCCGGTCCCGCTGCCGCCGGTGAGGAAGCAGACGTCGGTCAGGCCCCGGTTGGTGCGCACCACCCGCATGGCCGTGTCCACCACCACGATGGCGTCCGGGATGGCGCGAAAGACGGCCTCGAGATTTAAGCGCAGGGATTCCTTCTCGCCCAGAAGCGCGCGCATCTCGGCCTCGGCCTTGATCCGTTCGGTCACGTCCTGGACCATGGGCATGAAATAGAGCGGCCGGCCGGCCACGTCGCGGATCAGCCGCACCGACAGATGCACCCAGACCGTGCCCCCGTCCTGGCGCACGTAGCGCTTGTCGATCTCGTAGCGGTCGAACTCGCCGGCTAAAAGCCGCTCGGCCCAGCGGATGGTCTCGGGCACGTCGTCGGGATGGGTGACCTCGAGCATGGAGCGTTCCAGAAGCTCGGAGGCGGCGTAGCCCGTGATGCGGCAAAGCGCGTCATTGACGCGCAAAAAGCGGTAGTCCAGCGACAGGATGCTCGCCCCGATGGGCGACTGGTCGAAGGTGCGGCGAAACTTCTCCTCGTTTTCCCGCAGCACGGACTCGGCCTGCTTGCGCTCGGTCACGTCGCGCACGATCCACACGGCATGGCTCGCCCCGTCCTTGTGGGGAAAGCCGCTGGCCGAGACCTCGAGCGGCACCACGGCCCCGGCCGAATGGATGCCGGTCAACTCGCCGCGAAATTTGCCGGTGCGCCCCAGGTTGGCCAGCGCCTCGGCCAGGGCGCCGCCAGAGTCGTCGATGACGCCGGAGAGGCCTACCTGGGCCAGATCGGCTTCGGAGAGTCCGAAGATGCGTTCGGTCTCCGGGTTGGCGGTCAGGATCTCGCCGAGAGCGCCGCACAGGATCACGCCGTCGATGCTGCCGGTGACGATGGTGCGGTAGCGCTCCAGGATGTCGTTGTAGGCTTCCTCGGCCTTTTTGCGGGCCGTGATGTCGATGTTGAGGCCCTCGATGTAGCGGACCTCGCCCCGGTCGTCGCGCACCACCCGGGCGGCCTGCGAGATCCACTTGATCGAGCGGTCCTTGCGGTAGAAGCGGGTTTCGAGGCCTGTGACCACGTCCTTTTCCGCCAGCTGGGCCAGGAAGGCGTCGCGGTCGGCCGGGTCGACGTAGAGCTCCGAGCGCAGGTCGGTAAGGGTCGCGATCATGTCCTCGGGGTCGTCGTAGCCGAGGATGTGGGCCAAAGCCGGGTTGACGTCGAGAAAGCGTCCCCTGGGGCTCGACTGGAAGATGCCCTCCACGGCGTTGGAGAAAAACCCCTCGTACTTGTCCAGGTCGCTTATGACGTCCGTGACGTCGGCCAGGACCAGGGCGCGGGCCGTCTCGCCGCCAAGGCGCACGGGGCGCGCGGCCGCAAGCAGCCAGCGGGCCGCGCCGTCGCCGCCGTCGCGGTGGAGCAGGACGCCCTGGCCGGGGGGACGGCTGAAAAGGGCGTCCGGCAGGCCGAGGTCGGCCGTGCGCAACGGCGAAGCCGCGGCGGGATCGGCCCCCAGCAGGCTTGCGGCCGTGGCGTCGGCCTCGATCACGGTCCCGTCGCCGGCGACAAGGAGCAGGCCGACGGCGACGGATTCGTAAGGACGCATGGACGGGGCGGCCTAGCGGACGACGACGGTGGAGATGGAATTTTTCGGCGAGCCGGAGACGATCTTGCGGCTGACGGCCAGGTAGATGAGCGCCTTGCGCTTTTCGTCATAAAAACGCGTGACCTGGGTGTCCTTGAAAAAGACCGAGGTGCCTTCGGAAAACACCTTCTTTTTCTTGGGGAATTTTTGCGGCAGGTCGATGGCGCAGGTTTGGCGGCAATCCAGGGAGAATTCGGACGGGTCCTCGGCCAGCCCCACGGCCCCGGAGATGCCGCCGGTGCGGGCCTGGCTCATGTAGCAGGTGACGCAGGGGAGGTCCGGGTCGTCGAAGGCGTTGACGCAGACTTTATGGTTGGCTCCGAGCAGCTTCCATTCGGTGGTGACGCAGCCGACTTCCTCGGCGGCAGCCGGCCGGACGGTCGCGGCGGCCAGGGCCAGAACGGCGAAACAGGCGAAAACAAAGGTGCGGCGCATGCGATCCTCGTTGTTGCGGTGAGACGGATTCGTTTGCCGGTCATAAGCCAAAATTGCCCGGCGCGCCAGACAGACGAGGTGTGCCGTCCCCAGCGGCCGGACCGGCTTGCGTCGCCGATCCGGCCGCTGGGGAGGCTTGTCTTTTCGGTCCCCGTTGCCCCATGTGGGGCCGCCCACGGCTACGGATCCGAATTCGCCATGCCGCCGTTTCGCGGCAGGCCGCGGTCAATGCGCGCCGCTGTCATGCGCCAGGATCGGACAAACCCAATTCCGATTTGAACGTGTCGAGGCCGACCTCGTCGATGAGGCGTCCCAGCCTTTTGGGCTTGTTCGTCGCGCGGAACCATTCGATTATCTTGTCGACGAGTTCCATCGCCTGGGCATCATCGAGTTTGTCGGCGATGCAATCGGCCAAGCGCGGGGTAAGACTGGTCGCGAAACCTCCGGCCACGACCCGCCAACCGCTTGGCGTGCCGATCAGGCCAACGTCTTTTATGGAGGACTCGGCGCACGTGTTGGGACAACCGGAGACGCCGATCTTGAACTTGTAGGGCAGGTTGTAGCCATAAAACTTCTGGTCGATCCGCAGCCCGACGCCAACGGCATCCTGCATGCCGAGTCTGCAAAAACTCGTTCCAGGGCAGAGCTTGACCGATCTGACGCACAGGCCGCTTCCCGCCGAAGGCGCAAGGTCAAGGTCTTTCCAGGCGGCGTCGATGTCGTTCGGCTGGAAGCCTACAAGGGCAAACCGCTCGGCGGATGTGATCTTGATGGCTTTGACTTCGTATTTTTCCGCAACATCGGCGAGTTTCCGCAGCAAGCTGAAATCCGTTATGATGCCGCCTGGAATATGCGGGGCAATGGCATAGGTCTCCTTGTCGCGTTGCACGATAGCCCTTCGCGCGCTGAAGCCATGTTGTTGATGGCATGCGGGACATATTTCCGGGAATGATTTCATGTCAATCTGTTCGCCGCAATTGCTGCATTTCCAAGATGACATCGCAAAGTCTCCTGTATTGTTGTTTGTTGATTGGGCAAGATGGCCAGATTTGAGCCGTTGTTTTGAGAGGGGTGCGGGACCGGAGTTCGTTTTTCCAGGCCGGCCTGGTGCAACCGCATTCCCCTGTCGCCTGCCGCTGTGTTGTCGTTATGCCTCCCGAGATAGGTTCGCGTGAGGTGGCACATGGTGCCTGACGCATCGCCATTGCCCACAGCCAAGCCTCGTTCTAGCTTCGGGACCGCCTGGTCGGAATGACAAATGCCCCACTATTTCGGCCAGAAGCGGCTTGAGCGCGGGCAAACGGGCGCGATATGTCCTATGCCGGGTACGGAACAGCCGGAGATTCGAATGTGGAGGGTCCATGGGCGGCGAACTGAAGACGGAGCAAAGGGAGCAGGGCGGCGGACGGCCGCGGCGCGTGGTTGTATTCGCGCCGTCGCCCGTATTGGAGCTCGATGTCGTCGGGCCTGTGAACGTATTCTCGGCGGCGAATAAAATAAGAGGGAAGCCGAGATCATACGAAATCCTGCTGGCAACCTCGAAAGAGACCCTGGATGTCGACGGCATGGCGGGAGTTCGCCTTGTTGCCCACAAGCGGTATCATGACGTTCGAGACGATGTGGATACGTTGCTGGTGGCGGGCGGCAGGGGGGCCATGACGGCGGGCAATCCGGAGGTCATTGCCTGGCTTCGGGACATGGCGTCGCGCGTCAGGCGCGTCGGATCGATCTGTACCGGGGCCTTTCTTCTCGCCGACGCGGGACTCTTGGATGACCGGGGCGCCACAACGCATTGGGAGTATGCGCGGACGCTCGCCGCGCGATATCCCCGCGTCCGCGTCGATGCCGACCCGATCTGGATTCAGGATGGCAATATCTACACTTCGGCCGGCGTCACGGCGGGGATGGATCTCGCCTTGCGGTTCGTGGAGGAGGATCTTGGCAGCGCGATGGCGCTTGCGGTCGCACGCCGCCTGGTGCTTTTTTTACGCCGCCCGGGAGGGCAGGCGCAATTCAGCGTTTCGCTTGCGACACAGGCCCCGGCCAACAGTCCGCTTTTTGAACTCCAGGTCTGGATGGCGGAGAATCTGGCCAAGGATCTGACGGTGGAAGCGCTTGCCTCGCGTGTCGCCATGAGTCCGCGCAATTTCGCGCGCGCGTTCGTGCGCGAATTCGGGATAACCCCGGCCCGGTATGTCGAGCGGTTGCGGCTTGAAGCCGCACGGCAACGGCTTGAGCTCGCAAGCGCGGCCGGGCTCGAGGAAACGGCGCGCGCCTGCGGGTTTGGGAGCGGCGAACTGTTGCGGCGCGCATTTTTGCGCGCGTTCGGTGTCACGCCCGGGCGGTATCGGGAGCACTTCGGCTCCGGGAATTGAGGACGAGGGGACTTCTTGAATATCGCAAGCCTTGTCGGCGCGGCCTACTGGAGGCGATGGGGCCTGGCTCGGGAAAGGACGAAAAAAAGGACCAGCATGGCCAGGGGACCCAGGATGTCGGTGTAGAAGATCACGCCGGCATTGTTGGGGGCGAAATTGCCGGCCCGCATGGAGGCGATGTGGCCGGCCGCCGCGCCGAGCAGGAAGACGCACTGGCCAACGGCCGCCCCGAACCAGTAGCCCGGCCGGAAGAAGGGGACCAGAATGCCGGCCAGGCCGAAGCCGAAATTGGCCATGCCCACCTCGAACTGGAAGGGGCTCGGGGCCCAGCCGATGGAGGCGGCGATCCTGTCGGCGAAAAAGACATGGCCGATCCCGCCCCAGATGCCGCCCACGCCGACGAAGAAAAAGACCAGGTATTTGAGCGCGTAGGCCAGACGTTCGTGGCCGCGCAGGCCTTTTTTCGCGGCCATGAGCAGGCCGAAGAGCGGTCCGAGGACGAGCAGCAGGCCGCTGCCATAGTCGGGCAGGGCCGAAGCGGCGAAAAAGGCGACAAGCGCGGTCAGAAAGGCGGCAAGTAGTTCCATGGCGGGCTCCTTGTCTTGGGATTGGCGACCTGGATCGCTCTTGCCCTTGTGCCTCGATTTCGCTTCGGCGCGCAAGCAATCTCCCCCTTCATCTCCCAAAACAAAAAACGGGTCCCGCGCTGCCACGCGAAACCCGTTTCCGTTCCTCCCCCTTGTGGGGGGACCGGGGGGCCCTCGGCCACCCGGTGGGGGTGCGGGGGCAACGCCCCCGCATCTCTTTCTTCTCTTCCTATTCTTATCCCTTGCCGCAGGCGCAGCCCGTGCCGGCGCTCGCGCCGGCCGTGGGCGGCAGGGGATTTTGCAGGTGCGCGTCCAGGGCGGCGATGACCGACTCCAGGGTGCAGTGGGTCATGACGTCGCCGTTGATCTGGACGGTGGGGCCTTCGGCGCACTTTTCGTGGCAAAACGAGGCCCGCACGTCCACGGCATTGGTAAGGCCCTGTTCGGCGATATGCCCGAGCAGGCCGGTCAGGATGTCCTGGGCGCCGCGCAGGTGGCAGCTCGTGCCGAGGCACACCTGGACGCGCAGGCGCGGCTCGCCCGCGCCGTCGAGGATCACGAGGGTCTCGTCGGCGATGCGCCGCCGGCTCTGGTAGCCGGTGTGCAGCAGCTCGTGGGCCTTGTGGCCGCCCACGTCGCCGAGGAACTTGGCATAGCACTGGTTGACGAAGACGTTGTCCTGGGCCTTGTGGAGCTGGCGGCCCTTGTCGGATCTGTAGAGCCCCTGGGCCCGGCGCTTGCGGGCGGCCAGGTCGAGGTTGACCGGCTGGCCCGCGCCGCCGACGCAGCCGCCGGGGCAGGCCATGACCTCGATGAGGTCGTAGTCGCAGGTCCCGGCCTTGATCTTCTCGCAGACCACCCGGGCGTTGGCCAGGCCGTAGACCACGGCCAGATGCAGGGTGTTGCCGCCGACTTCCACATTGACCTCGCGCAGGCCCGATTCGCCGCGCACGTCGTTGAAATCGGTGTCGTAGAGGGTCTGGCCGGTGATCTTTTCGGAGGCATAGCGCAGCACCGCCTCGGTGACGCCGCCGGTGGTGCCGAAGATCACGCCCGCGCCCGTGCCGAAGCCGTAGGGCATGTCGCGGGACTGGGGCTCGAGGTCGTTGAAGCGCAGCCCGGCCTGCTCGATCATGCGGGCCAGTTCCTGGGTGGTCAGCACGTTGTCCACGTCCGGGGAGCCGTCCTTGGCGAATTCCGGCCGGCGCGCCTCGAACTTCTTGGCCGTGCAGGGCATGACCGAGACGATGGCCAGCTTCTTGCGCGGGATGCCGAGCTGCTCGGGCAGCATTTCCTTGACCAGGGAGCCGAACATCTGCTGGGGCGAACGGCAGGAGGAGAGGTTCGGGAGCAGTTCGGGATAGTACTGCTCGGCGAACTGGACCCAGCCGGGGCAGCAGGAGGTGAACTGGGGCAGCTTTTCGCCGGCGGCCTTTCTGGCCAGGAACTCCTCGGCCTCCTCGATGACGGTGAGGTCGGCGGCGAAGGTGGTGTCGTAGACCTGGTCGAAGCCGATGGTCTTCATGGCCGCGACCATGCGGCCCATGATCGGGTCGCCGGGGGCGGCGCCAAAGCACTCGCCGAGGCCCACGCGAACGGCCGGGGCGATCTGGGCCACTACGGTCACGTCCGGGTCGGCCAGGAGGTTCCAGACGTCCTCGATCTCGGACTTGGGGGTCAACGCGCCGGTCGGGCACACGCTCGAGCACTGGCCGCAGTTGACGCACTCCACATTGGCCAGCCCCTTGCCGAAGGCCGGCAGCACGGCGGTCTTATGTCCCCGGAAGGCGAAGCCGATGGCCCCGATGCCCTGGATCTCCGAGCACATGCGCACGCAGTCGCCGCACAGCACGCACTTGTTGGGGTCGCGCACCAGCGACGGCGAGGAGACGTCCACGGGCACGGGCTCCTGCACGGGCTTGAAGCGGACCTGGGACACGCCGAGCTTGCGGGCGATTTCCTGGAGCTTGCAGGCCCCGTTGCGAAAGCAGGTGGGGCAGCTCTGGTTGTGGTTGGCTAAAAGCAGCTCCACGGCGATCTTGCGGATCTCGCGCAGCTCCTTGGTGTGGATGCGGATCTCCATGCCCGGTTCCGGCGGGGTGGAGCAGGCGCCCATGATGCCCCGGTTTTTGACTTCCACCAGGCACAGGCGGCAGGCGCCGTAGACTGAGAGCTCGGAGTGGTAGCAAAAGGTCGGCAGGTCGATCCCCACCTTGCGGATCAGCTCGAGCAGGTTGCGTTCCCCTTCGATGGGGACGACCTTGCCGTCAATGGTAACGCTTTGTTCAACAGACTTGGCCATGGCTAGATTCCCTCCACCGCGCCGAACTTGCAGGCCGCCGCGCACGCGCCGCACTTGACGCAAAGCCCCTCGTCGATGCGGTGGGGCTGTTTTTTCTCGCCCATGATGGCGCCGACCGGACAGGCCTTGACGCACAACCGGCAGCCCTTGCAGATGGCCGGGTTGATGGTCGGGCGGGCCAGGGCCTTGCAGCGCCCGGCCCGGCAGCGCTTCTCAAAGACGTGCTCCTCGTATTCCTTCCGGAAGTGCTTGAGGGTCGAGAGCACCGGGTTCGGCGCGGTCTTGCCGAGACCGCACAGGGAGCCGATCTGCACGGCGTGGCCGAGGGTCTCCAGAAGCTCCAGGGTTTCGGCCGTGCCCCGGCCTTCGATGACGTCGTCGAGCAGGGCCAGCAGCTGTTTGGTGCCCTCGCGGCACAGCACGCACTTGCCGCAGGACTCGCGCTGGGTGAATTCCATGAAGAAGCGGGCGACCGAGACCATGCAGGTCTTCTGGTTCATGACGACGAGCCCGCCGGAGCCGACCATGGCCCCGACCGAGCGCAGGGAATCGAAATCGAGCGGCAGGTCGAGCAGTTCCGGGGTCAGGCAGCCGCCCGAAGGGCCGCCGATCTGCACGGCCTTGAACCCGGCCTTGTCGATCAGGCCCCGGTCGTCGGTGACGCCGCCGCCGATGTTTATCACCACCTCGCGCAGGGTCGCGCCGAAGGGAACCTCGATCAGCCCGGTGTTGCAGACGTGGCCGGTCAGGGCAAAGGTCTTGGTGCCCGGGGAGGTTTCGGTGCCAAGCGAGCGATAAGCCTCGACGCCAAGGCCGATGATGCGGGGCACCTGGGCCAGGGTCTCGACGTTGTTGATGATGGTGGGCTTGCGCCACAGGCCCTTTTGGGCCGGGAAGGGCGGTTTGGGGGCGGGCATGCCGCGCCGGCCCTCGATGGAGGCCATGAGCGCGGTTTCCTCGCCGCAGACGAACGCGCCGGCCCCTTCCATGACTTCCAGGCGGAAGGACTGGCCCGAGCCGAAGACGTCGTCGCCCAGGTACCCGGCGGCCTCGGCCTCGGCCACGGCGTGGCGCATGCGCTTCACGGCCAGGGGATATTCGGCGCGCACGTAGATGTAGCCTTCGTCGGCCCCGATGCCCCGGGCGGCGATCATCATGCCCTCGATGACGCAGTGGGGGTTGCCCTCCATGACGGAGCGGTCCATGAACGCGCCCGGATCGCCCTCGTCGCCGTTGCAGATGACGTACTTTTTCGGGTTGTCCTGGATGCGGGCGGCCTCCCACTTGCGGCCGGTGGGGAACCCGCCGCCGCCCCGGCCGCGCAGCCCGGAGGCGCTGA
This sequence comes from Desulfovibrio sp. JY, assembly GCA_021730285.1. NCBI lineage: Bacteria > Pseudomonadati > Thermodesulfobacteriota > Desulfovibrionia > Desulfovibrionales > Desulfovibrionaceae > Desulfovibrio > Desulfovibrio sp. JY. Next base: position 225,855 of record CP082962.1, on the reverse strand, counting down.
TCATGTCGCACACGGCCTTGCCGTCCATCTCGGTAAAGGCCTTGCGGGCCGCGCCGTAGCCGCCGTGGGCCACGTATTCGCGGATCTCGTCGGGGTCGATGAAGCCGCATTCCTTCAGCACATAGCGGGACTGGCGCTGGTAGAAGGGAATCTGCTCGGGCCCGAGGCAGCGCTTTTTGGTGCGGGGCTCGACATAGAGCAGGCGCTCGACGGGCTCGCCCTTTATAAGTGTCAGGCTCACGATGTCGGGCACGTCTTCCACGGCGACCCTGGTGTAGAGGATGTTCTCGGGCAGGATGGTGACCAGCGGCCCCATCTGGCAAAAGCCCTGGCAGCCGCTGTGGGACAGGCGCACGCCGTCGCCGTGGCCTTCGGGCTTGAATTCCAGCACCACGTCGAGGCCGGCCTCGGCCATTTGTGTTTCCAGGGCGGCGAGGACCTTTTTCGAGCCGTTGGCCACGCAACCGGTGCCGGCGCAGACGATGACGCGGCGCTGTCCGGCGACGGCCTGGGAGACGGCGGCCGGCGCGACGCTGGTGGATTCCTGGTTCGGGCCTTCCATTACTGCAACTCCTTGGCGCGGATGGAATCAATGAGCGAAACGGCCCGCTGCGGGGTCATCTGGCCGTAGACGTCCTCGTTTATGACCATGACCGGGGCCAGGCCGCAGGCGCCGAGACAGGCCACGGTCTCCACGGTGAAAAGCATGTCCGGCGTGGTGGTCTTTTCCTCGGAGAGGGAAAGGCGCTCGCGCAGGGCCTCGAGGATGGGGATGGAATGCTTGACGTGGCAGGCGGTGCCGTCGCACAGCCGCACGATGTATTTGCCCTTGGGCGTAAGCGCGAAGTGGGCGTAAAAGGTGGCCACGCCGAAGACGTTGGCCTCGGGGATGCGCAGCGAGGTCGCGACGTAGGAGAGCACTTCCTCGGGGAGGTAGCGGTACTCTTCCTGCAACGCCTGTAAAATGGGGACGAGTCGGGCCGGGTGGCGTCCGTAATGGTCGAGGATGCCGCACAGCTTCTGGAATTTGGCGGTTTCCGCCAGCGACGCGGCCAACTTGGGCTCCATCTGATGCTCTCCTTTACGACTGCAAGCGTGGATGGGAGGTTTCGTGCCGGGGTTCGCCATGTCGGCCGGCGTCCGGGCGCCCGCGCGGGCCGGGAGGAAGAGCCGGTTGGGGCAGGTGGAGGCACCCCCGAACCTGTGCCGCCACCTGCCGTATCGCCATGCCGGCCGGGGCGCTGTGGCTCTCGGCCGGCGATGCATCGTGAGATCGAGCGCGATTATGGGATCGCTTTTTCGGTGCATGTCGCCGGGTGGATGCGGCTTTGGAGCAAGATGCATGCAACGCGGGGCGCAAGCGTCAGATGAATTTGGTAATGCTTTTATAATATTGGATAAAATTGGGTGTCGACGAGAAGGGCGGAAAGAGGGGCAGGCTTGAAAGCGTGATAGTGTTGCATATTTGCAACTGATATGTTGCAATATGAAACGATTTGTGCAAATCTGCGTGAGGCGATTTCGCCACAATGTTGCAGTATTGCATCTCATGTTGCTATTTTGCATCAAACTACCGCCGCGCGCATCCCTGGCTCCCCGGGCCCGTTTGCGCTACAAGGCCGCAACCCCATTCTCAGGAGCCCGCCATGATCAAGCACATCGTCATGTGGACCCTCAAGGACCAGGCCGAAGGCCGCGACAAGGCCGCCAACGCCGCCGAAATGCAGTCCCGACTGCTCGCCCTCAAAGGCAAACTGCCCCAGGCCGTGGAGCTGGAAGTCGCCGTCGGCGCGGAAATCTTCGCCGCCGTGCCCGAAACGGACGTGGTGCTCTCTTCCTCCTTCCGGACCAAGGAGGACTTGCAGACCTACGCCGTGCACCCGCTGCACCTCGAGGTCGTGGACTTCATCAAGAAGGTCGTGTCCGAACGCCGCGTCGTCGATTACGAGGTGTAGGAAGGAGAGGGGGAGAAGAGGATGCGAGAGGGGAAACCCTTTAAGAAAAGGGTTCTCCCCTCTCGCGCTCTCCCTTTCCTAAATTTTTTAATGGGTAACTTTCCTTTTTCAGGACGCGCGTCTTGGGAAACATCCGGGGAAAGACTCCTGTGAAGGAGGCAGTCTCCGGCCTAGCCATACTGGAAACAACGATGACCGATCCCTGTCCCTGCGGGTCCGGCCTCTCCTTCGAGGCCTGTTGCGGCCCCTATCTCGACGGCAAGCCCGCGCCCACGGCCGAGGCGCTCATGCGCTCGCGCTACACCGCCTACGCCCGAAACGACATGGCCCACCTCGAGCGCACCCTGGGCTCGCGCCAGCGGGCGGCCTTCCGCCCGGCCGAGACACTGGCCTGGAGCGTCGACGTGGTCTGGACCGGGTTGACCGTTCTGGCCACCCTGGATGGCGGTCCGGACGACGACACGGGAGTGGTGGAATTTTCCGCCGCCTTCGAAAAGGCCGGCGAACCCATGACCCTGCACGAACGCAGCCGGTTCAAGAAAAAAAACGGCTGCTGGCTCTACGTGGATGGCCGCCCCGGAAGCACGGACCCGGCCCCCGCCCCGGCCGCGCCCAAGGTCGGGCGCAACGATTCCTGTCCCTGCGGCAGCGGCAAGAAGTACAAGCGCTGCTGCGGCCGCTGACGCCATCGTGCGCACCACCGCCGCCCTGACCTTCGCCCACAAGCTTTTGGCCCGGACCCTTGGCCCGGGCCGCGTGGCCGTGGACGCCACGGCCGGCAACGGCAACGACGCCCTGGCCCTGGCCGGGCTGGTCGCCCCGGATGGGGTGGTGCACTGCTTCGACATCCAGGCCGAGGCCCTGGAACATACCCGCGAGCGCCTCGAAGCGGCCGGCCTCGGCCACCTCGCCCGCTACCACGCCGCCGGACACGAGGACATGCTTGCGCGCCTGCCCGGGGCGCACCACGGCCACGTGGCGGCAATGGTCTTCAACCTCGGCTTTTTGCCCGGCGGCGACGCCGCCGTGGTCACGCGTCCCGAAACGACCCTGGCCGCGCTTGACGCGGCGACCGCCGTGCTGGCCCCGGACGGCGGCATCGCCGTGGTCTGCTACACCGGCCATCCCGGCGGCGCGGCCGAGGCGGCGGCGGTCGCCGCCTGGTGCGCGGGCCTTCCCTTCGATGCCTGGCGTGCCGCGCGCTACGAACTGGTCAACAAGCCGGGCAGTCCCATCATCGCCTTTTTTGTCGAACGTCGTGCCTAGGCCCCAAAAAACGGAATGCGTTCGTCGGGAATTGAGGTGCATTCGCCTTTAGTATAGAATTGCGGCTTGTTGCGACATGGTGCGCTGTGTTTATGGTGGATTTGGCGCAATGCCGTCCTTGCCGCGTACCCGGCATTGCGAAATGCCTTGCATGGTGGTATGGTTTTAGAATCCAGTCCCATCGGCTGTTCCTTGCTGTGGCCATGAACAGGGCAACAGGGCATCTTTTTGGAAAAGCGTTCTCTTTTCAATTCGTGATGTGTTCGGCCTTGGCGGAGTATTTCTTTTGAAATTGGCAGAGATGGTTTACGGGCAAGAGAGGAATGATATGCAACTGAAGTCGATTCAAGCAAAAATACTACTGCTGGCGGGGGGATGTTTGCTGGCGACCGCCGCGGCGCTTGTCGGCTACAATCTGTATTCTGCGGGAAAAACGCAGGTGCTGGTGTCGAAACGCGTCGGGGATCTGCTGGAGTCGGAGGCGAAACGCAATCTGACTATGCTGGCCGCCAATCAGGCGTCCATTATCCAAAGCGCCCTGGAGAACAACCTCGTCACCGCCCGGACCATGGCCAAGGTGTTCGAAGTCGTACGGGAGGATGTGGGCCGCATATCCGCCAAGGAAGGCGTCCAGAACCCGGTGCGCAATATCCTCAACGACATTTTGCACCGGGTCCTCGAGAATAATCCCAATTTTCTGGGTGCCTATTCGGCCTGGGAGCCGGACGCCCTGGATGGCCGGGACAAGGAATTCGCCGGCAAGGCCGACGAAGGCTACGACGAGACCGGCCGGTTCATTCCCTACTGGAATCGTGACGTCAACGGGAAGATCGCCCGCCAGGCGCTGGTCGATTATGAAAACCGTGAACTCAACGACAATGGCGTGGGCAAGGGCGCCTGGTACCAGCAGTCACGCGAGAGGAAAAAGGAAATCGTCCTCGACCCGCTGCCCTACATCATCCAGGGCAAGAAGGACTGGCTGGCCACGATCAATGCGCCCATCCTGGAAAACGGCAAGTATCTCGGCCTGGCCGGCACGGACCTGCGGCTCAACTTCATGCAGGAACTGGCCAAGAAGGTCGACGCCAGCCTTTACGAGAGCCGGGGCGACGTGGCCATCATCAGTTACGCCGGGCTGGTGGTCGCCAGCAGCGAGCATCCCGAGGCTATCGGCCAGCCCCTCAAAACTATTTCCAAGGAATGGGAAGTCATCGTCAAGGAGGTCAGGGCCGGCAAGCCCCTGATCGACGTGAGCCCGGCCACGGGAGTGTACCGGGCCCTGGCCCCCATTACCCTGGGCCGCACCGATCGTCCGTGGGCCGTGCTCATCCGAGTCCATCCGGATATCGTTTTGGCCCAGAGCCGGGAGCTCGATGCCGCCCTGATCGGGCTCAATCGTGAAAGCGCCATGTGGCAGGTGGGCGTGGGCCTCGGCGTCACGGTGCTGGCCCTTGGCGTATTGTGGGTGTTTGCGGCCGGGCTGGTCCGGCCCTTGCGGCAGGCGGCGACCTTTGCCGGCAAGGTGGCCGAAGGGGATTTTTCCCAGACCCTGGCCGTCGATCAGGTCGACGAAACGGGGGTTTTGGCCAAGGCGCTGACGCGCATGGTCGATAACCTCAAGGGGATGATCGCCCAGGCCGAGGACAAGAGCCGTGAGGCCGCGGCCGAGGCCGAACGCGCCCGGCAGGCGGTGGCCGAAGCCGACGAGGCCCGACGGCAGGGCGCCATGGCCGAGCGCCAGGGCAAGCTCAATGCCGCGGCCCTCGTCGAGGACGTGGCCAAGGCGGTGGCCCAGGCCTCGATGGACCTTTCCTCGCAAATCGACCAGTCCAAGGAAGGGGCGGACTTGCAACGCCGCCATACCGGGGAGACCGCCACGGCCATGGAGGAGATGAACGCCACCGTGCTCGAGGTGGCCAGGAACGCCTCCGAGGCCGCCGAGGGCTCGGGACAGGCCCGGGACAAGGCCAAGGCCGGGGCCGATGTGGTGCAGCAGGTGATCGCGGCCATAAACGGTGTCCAGGCGCAGGCCTCGTCCCTGCGTACCAATATGGACGAACTCGGCAAACAGGCCGAAGGCATCGGCAACATCATCAGCGTGATTTCCGATATCGCCGACCAGACCAACCTGCTGGCCCTCAATGCGGCCATCGAGGCTGCCCGGGCCGGCGAGGCCGGGCGCGGTTTCGCCGTTGTGGCCGATGAAGTCCGCAAGCTCGCGGAAAAGACCATGACCGCGACGAGCGAGGTGGGCAACGCCATCCGGGCCATCCAGACCGGCGCGCGTTCCAGCGTCGAGGGTGCGGAGGGCGCTGCCCGGGCCGTGGATCAGGCCACGGATCTGGCCGGCCGGTCCGGCAGCATGCTCGAGGAGATCGTGTCCATCGTCGATGCCTCGGCCGACCAGGTGCGCTCTATCGCCACGGCGTCGGAACAGCAGTCGGCGGCCAGCGAACAGATCAACCGGGCCGTGGACGACATCAACAAGATATCCGAGGAAACGGCCGACGCCATGGCCAAGGCGGCCGCTTCCGTGGAAGAGCTCACCAGTCAGGCCGATAATCTGACCCGCCTCGTGGAGACGCTCAAGGCGGAGTAGGGGGCCTGGGGAAAGAACCCTTCCCCCTCTGTTGGCCCAGGCGTATTGACGGGCAAGACAAAACGGCCCGTCCCCGATTCGGGGGCGGGCCGTTTTTTTCAGGGAGGCGTGCGCGGCGTGGAGGCGCGCATCCGTTCCGGCAGCCTCGTGGCCCTGGATACCGGCCGCGCCCTGGGGAGGATCACGACAAGGGCCTTGTCGCCATTTCGATTTCCCCGCTTGGGGCGCCAATAAAAAAGGGGCCAGGAATGTCTCCTGGCCCCTTTGCTTGCGGGGATGTTCGCTGGAAGCCTTTTGGCCTACCAGCGACCGCCGCGACCGCCGCCGCCGCCGGAGCGGGGCTTGTCCTCGGCTTCGTTGACCTTCAGATTGCGGCCGCCGAACTCTTTGCCGTCCATGCCCTGGATGGCCGCCCGGGCGCCTTCCTCGTCCATCTCGACAAAGCCGAAACCGCGAAGGCGGCCGGTTTCCCTGTCGGTGATGAGGTTGACGCTGATGACTTCGCCGAACGTGGCGAACTGGGTGCGGATGTCATCCTCGGTGGAATTGAAAGAGAGATTTCCGACGTAAAGTTTCTTAGACAAGGGCTTTTGCTCCCGTTTTTGGCATTTTTTTTCGTATTGCTTGGAGCTGTTCACCGGGAGACGCCCAAGATCCAAAAAAAAGTTTGCTCGTTTGAATGGCTATTTTTCAAATATACGCATGGGCTGAAGAATGTAAAGGTAAACCGCCATAAAATTTAAAAAATAGCGTGGGCGTGTTTTACAGTGGTATTTGGGACTGTTGCGAAGCGCGTTTTGCTTTCCGGGGGAGCGGCGTAAATGAATCATGGTGGGAGCGTCCCGAGTGTGCTAGCAGGAAGGCACAATGAAAAATGTCCTCATGCTGAATCCGCCGTTGCCCCTGTCGTTTTGGAGCTTTCGCGAAACCCTGGCCATGACTGGAAAAAAGGCTCTCCTGCCGCCCTTGGGGCTGCTGACCGTGGCCGCCCTGTTGCCCAGGGACTGGAACATCCGGCTGGTTGATCTGAACGTTCGACCTTTGATCGAGTCCGACTGGGACGGGATCGATCTGTTGCTCGTCACAGGCATGCTGGTGCAGCGCGAAAGCCTGCTGGATCTTCTTGCCGAGGCCAAGGCCCGAGGCGTCGCCACGGCTGCCGGCGGTGCCTACCCCACCACCTCGCCCAAGGAAGTGCTGGACGCGGGCTGCGACTTTCTCATCCTGGGCGAAGGGGAAACCACCATCCCGGAAATGGTTGCCGCGATGGCGGCCGGCCGGACCAGCGGCACGTTCGCGTGCGAAGACAAGCCCGCCCTGGCCACATCGCCCCCACCCCGCTACGACCTCATTGCCCCGGGCGATTATGAATCCATGTCTGTCCAGACCTCCAGGGGGTGTCCTTTCGCCTGCGAATTCTGCGACATCGTGAGCTTGTTCGGCCGGGTCCAGCGCCACAAGACGCCGGATCAGGTCCTCGGCGAACTGGAGGCCATTCGCCGGCTCGGCTTTCGGGGCACGGTGTTCGTGGCCGACGACAACTTCATCGGCAACCGTTCCCGGACCGTGGCCCTCCTTGAGCGCATCATCGAATGGCAGACCAGGCATGGCGAGCCGTTTGATTTCATCACCCAGGCCTCGGTTAATCTGGGCCAGGACATCCCGCTGATCGACCTGCTTACCGCCGCTAATTTCTCCTATGTCTTCGTCGGCATCGAATCCCCGGACGACGACGTTCTGACCGCCGCGCACAAGCACCAGAACGTGCGCAACCCGCTGCTCGATTCCCTGCGCGCCATAAACGCCAACGGCCTCAGCGTCATCGGCAGCTTCATCCTTGGCATGGACGGCGAGAAGGCCGGAGCCGGAGAGCGCATGCGGGCCTTCGCCGAAGCGGCGGATTTGCCCTGGGTCATGGTCAACGTCCTGCGCGCCCTTCCCCACACCGCCCTGTGGGACAGACTCAAGGCGGAAGGCCGGCTGTACGACGGCATCGCGGAAAGCGGCTGGGACTCCCTGACCAATTTCACCCCCCAGCGGCCCATCGACGAGATCTTCGCCGAACAGGTCTCGGCCCTAAACGCCCTTTACGCTCCGGGGGCCTACCTTGGGCGGGCGCTTCGGGCCACGCTTGCCATGCGCCCGACCCGGGCCTCCATGCCAGGGGCCGCACCCAAAGCCAACGCCGACCCCGCTCTGGCCATACCCCAAAAAAACCGCAGCCCTGACTTCACGCCTCTTTTGCGCCTGATCTGGAGGCAGGGGGTGACAGGGGAGGCGCGCGGGCAGTTTTGGCGGCAACTGGCCATCGTCGCCCGGCGCAATCCCAGCCGTTTGCGGCGCTATATCGTCCTTTGCGGCATGGGGGAAAACCTTTTTTCCTTCGTGCGCAATATCCGGGAGCAGGCCGAGACGAGGCGATGCGCCTCATCCTAATTGTGCCGAGGATGGTCCTCGATGCGATCGGGCCCGCCTCTCCTCCCACCTCCCCAAATATCGCTTCCGCCCAGCCTGTCGGCTTCGGCCTCCAGCTTGCGCGCGTCCACGGCGTCGTCAGGGATGAGCGGCACGAGTTCTTCCCCTCTCTGCCGGGGCATCCCGGCAGAAAGCCATGGGCGGGCGGCCTCATGGGCGCGGCGTGTCATCCGTAGCGTGCCCCACGGCTTTTCCCGCTTCGTTTTTTTGAGCAGGGCGGTGATGAGCTCCTTTGAAGAAGCGGGGACAAGGCGGTGGGCAGGATGGAAACGCGCGGGCGAGCGCGGCAGGGTAGGGCAGGGTAGGGTGGACTTCCCCGGGCCGCTTTTCATCCTGGCGGGCCTGGGCTATTTTGACCGCAATGCATTTCCCCTCATTTGCAAAGAGGGGAGTGCGTGGGGGAGAAATCTATGGCGCAGACAAAAGAAAAAAGGGCCAGCTTTGCAGCGGACCCTTTGATTTCTATGGTGCCGAGGGACAGAATCGAACTGCCGACACGGGGATTTTCAGTCCCCTGCTCTACCGACTGAGCTACCTCGGCGCGGCGAGAGACGGTATTTATCCCACGCCCTTGGGCTTGGCAACCCTTTTTTTGAGGAAATCCCATGTTGCGAAGCGATTTCATTTTTTCCGTAATCGGGTTATCCACTTACCTGCTCATCCTGTTCTACCTCTAGGAGGCCCGCCATGACTGAACTTGAAGCCTTCATCAACGACTGGACCGACGATCCGAGCGGCGTCAAAAAAGCCTTCCTGCGCCTCAAATCCGTGCTCGACGGCTTAAACGAAGTCACCGTGTCCTTCGTGCCCCGGCCGCCCCTGACCTATAGCCTGCGCGCCGAGCCCCCGCGCGGACGGCCCGTGATCACCATGGTCGACGTGGCCTCCCTCGACGGTGAAAAATTTCTTTCGGTGTGCTTTTACGCCGATACCATCACCGATCCCGAGGAGCGCGGCGACCTCATCCCCGATGGCCTGCTCTCCAAGGACGGCTACTGCTTCGATGTTGACTCCGACGAGGATGATGCCGTCAGCTACGTGGAGGCCCGTATCTTCGAGGCCGCCGCCGCGTTTTCCCTGTCCGAAGACGACACCTGCGGCGAAGTCGACGCCAACGACTGACATCCCGCTTGGAATGTGCGAGAGGGGAAACCCGCCCGAAAAGGCAGGAGCCCCTCTCGCGCCCTCCCCTCACGGCTGATAAAAGCGCCCCGTATCCAGGGCATCCTCCACGCCGAAGGCATTGGGCAGATGGGTGGCCGTATGGCCGCCATCGCGTACGACAATGGCCACCACGTCGAAACGGCAGGGCATTTCCCACAAATCCCGCTCGGACAGGTAGACGGCCGCGGCTAACGCGATCCGCCGCCGCTTGGCCGGCGTCACCGCCTGATCCGGCCGCCCGAGACTCCCCGGGCCGCGCGTCTTGACCTCCACGAAAACGAGCGTGTCCCCGTCCCGACAGATAAGGTCCACCTCGCCGCCCTTCGCGCGGTAATTGCGCTCCAGCACGACATAGCCCTTGCCGCCGAGAAGCGCCGCCGCCGCGTCCTCGCCCGCCCGGCCCAGGCGCAGGTGTGGTGGCGATGGCGGTGGTGATGGTGGGATCATGGGGATGCCTCCGGCGGCCAGGGGGAAACTTTTTGAAAAAAGTTTCCCCCTGGACCCCCTTCAAAAACTTTCAATGGGGGGCGATGGGGGAAGCGTTTTTCATTTTTTCGGAAGCGAGGAAACGCTGCCACTTTCATAAGGGCAAGAAGTTGTCGCCTGCAAGGGGAGCGGGGGGGAGCCATGGTGAATCGTTTTCGGAGATGGGACGTGCGTCCAGGGCCGGCGTGGGGCAGGGCGGACGCGAAGGCGTATTCTTCAAATATGCGCCGCACGCGGCTGTCCTGCCCCACGCCGGCCGGTCAGCCGGCCAGCCAAACCATAGCGGAAAGCCATCTGGACTTCGTTCTTCGTATTTTGGCGGGAAAGGTATTTCCCCCTAACGAATCTGTGGCGGCAAGGGGAAGGGGGGTGGGGCTAACAGCCCGGCAGGGGCATCTGGCGGGCCGTCTCGGGCAGGACGCCCCGGAAGGTCAGGCGGTGCAGGCGGCAGGGGCCAAGCTCCCGCAGGGCGGCCAGATGGGCCTTGGCCCCGTAGCCCTTGTGCCCGGCGAAGCCGTAGCCGGGAAACTGCCCGTCGAAAATCGTCATGAGCTTGTCGCGGCAGGTTTTGGCCAGGATCGAGGCGGCCGAGATGGCCGGCACGCTCAGGTCGCCGCCGATAATGGCCTCCTGGGGCGGGGGCGCGTCGATGATGGCCAGATGGGCGGCGGGGATGCACTTGTTGCCGTCGATGCGCAGCCTGTCCGGCCTGATGCCAAGCGCCCGCACGGCCCGGGACATGGCCGCGAACGTGGCCTGCAGGATGTTGATGCGGTCGATCTCGACCGGCCAGGCCATGCCCACGGCCCAGGCGATGGCTTGCCCCTTGATGGCCGGGGCCAGCCGTTCGCGCCGGGCGGCGGAAAGTTTTTTGGAGTCGGTCAGGTAGGGTAAATCGTAGGCCTCGGGCAGGATCACCGCCCCGGCCACGACCGGTCCGGCCAGACAGCCCCGGCCGGCCTCGTCCACGCCGGCCATAAGGAGGTCTACGGCCATGACAAAAGACGGCCGCGCCCGCCGGACGGGAAAAATCCCGCCAGACAGGCGACGGCCGCGGAAAGGGTCCGGGTCTGGTCCACGGCGTTTTGCCGGGACTAGGAATCCCAGGTGGTCCGGATCTTGATGCGGGCGGCTTTGCCGCGAAGGGCGCGCAGGTAGTACAGCCGGCTGCGGCGCACCTTGCCCTGGGTCACCACTTCCACGCGCTCGATAAACGGGGAGTGCATGGGGAACACGCGCTCCACGCCCACGCCGTCGGACACCTTGCGCACGGTGAAGGTGGAGTTGACGCCACCCTTGCGCAGGCGCAGCACAGCGCCCTGGAACACCTGGATGCGCTCTTTTTCGCCCTCGATGATGCGCAGGTGCACCTTGACGGTGTCGCCGGGGCGAAACGCCGGCATGTCCAGGCGCATCTGCTCCCGCTCAATCTGCTTGATCACGTTCATGACGCTTTCTCCTCGGTAAGGCCGTCCGGCGCGCGCGCCGCATTCGGCCTTGGAATGTCTTGTTTGCCGCTGGCGCGCGCCTCACAGGACGTCGCCGAGCAGCCTGTCGGTGAGGATGCCGGCCGCGGCCCGCACCGATAAATGATTGTAGTCCGAAAAGGGTCGAAGCGGCGGCAATATGCCGTCGGCCCGATCCAGCACCGCGTCCGCCAGCCCGTGCCCCGTGCCGAGTACGACCAGGACCGGGCGTTTGCCGATAAGCTCCCTGGCGGCGGCGAAGGACATCGTGGCCGGCCCCCGGGCGCTGGTGGCGATCAGGGCCGGTGGCTGTCCGTGATCCTTGCCCACGGCGTCAAGCGCCGCGTCCAGATCCTCGTGCAGCCGCACCAGCGACAGCGCCTCGCTGCGGTCCGGATTGGCGGCCAGCCCCGGACCTTCCCGCCAATGGCCGACAATACGGCCGGCCAGGGCAAGCTGGTCCCGAAGCGGGGACACCACCTCGAAGCCGCCCAGACCGTAGGTGCGGGAAACGCGCGCTATATCGTGGACGTCAAGGTTTGTCAAAGATACCGTGCCGACTTTTCCGTCTTTGAGCAGCACCGGACCGTGCACGAGGGCTATGTGCATGTTGCGTCCGGGCCGCGCGCGGGGGAGGCCGCGTAAAAAATCCATGTCCCCGTCCGAGAGGATCGTGGCATCGAACAGGTCCGGTCGCCGGTAAAGGGTCGTTTCCAGCGAGCGCCTGCGCCGCCAGGCGGCAATGGCCGCATGGTGGCCGGTCAAAAGGTCAGGCGGCACGGCCAGCCCCTCGAACTCCTCCGGCCGGGTGTAGTGGGGGTATTCCAGAAGCCCGGAGGCGAAGCTCTCCTCGTCGGCCGAGGCCTCCTTGCCCATGAATCCCGGCACCAGCCGGGAGACGGATTCCATCAGGCAGGCTGCGGCGGATTCGCCCCCGGACAGCACGAAATCGCCCACCGACACCGGGGTGATGTCGAACAGGTCGAAAATCCTGGCGTCGATGCCTTCGTAGCGGCCGCAGACAAGGGTAAGATCCTCCTCCCCGGCCAGCTCTTCGGCGAGTTTCTGGGTGAGCGGCCGGCCGGCCGGGGACAGCATGAGCAGGCGGCCGGGGTGCGGCAGGGAGCGCAGGGCCGTAACCAGGGTCGGCAGGCCCATGACCATGCCCGGGCCGCCGCCGTAGGGCCTGTCGTCCACGGTATGGTGTTTGTCCGTGGCGAAATCCCGGGGATTGACCCGGTCAACGGCCACCACGCCGGCTTCCAGCGCCTTGGCCATAAGTCCGCAGGACAGGAAGGAATTGAAAAATTCCGGGAAGATACTGAGAATGGTGAAGCGCAAGGAGTCCCGCCCGTGCGTTGTCGGCCCAGGGCCGGTCTTTAGGGAAAAAAGCACACTACGCCGGCCGGGCCGGGCCTGACAAGGGCGCGTCGCGCGGGCGGGGCGGCCGGTCTCCCGGTAACGGGCAGACGGCATTTTCGGTTTCCCTATTCTTTTTTCGGCAAAACCGTGTTACGCGGCATAATCCTTTTCTCTTACGGGACGTGGAAGTCGTATTCGTGCCGGTATATTACGGAGGAACCCCCATGTCGCTTCGCATCAAGGTGCTCTGGCCCGCCCTGGCGCTTATCGCCCTGGTTGCCGCTATGTTCGTCGCCACCTGGATTGTCGCCCGCGATCAGGCCCATGACGGGCAGGTCATCAACATCGCCGGTCGGCAGCGCATGCTGTCCCAGAAGATGGCCAAGGAAGCGCTGCTGGCCGCCTCGCTTGCCGCCTCGGGCAAACCCGACCCGGCCCTGGCGGCAAAGCGCAATGCGACCATGGCGGTTTTTGCCAAAAGCCTCGAGGCGCTTCGCCTCGGCGGGGCCGCGCCGCTCACCCTCGACCCGGCCGGCCAAATGGCCGCCCTGCCGACGCCGTCGGCGGCGGTGGGGGAGCAACTCACCCGGGTCGGCCAGTTGTGGCGGGCCTACGAGCCCCTGGTCAAAGCCGCGGCCGGCGGCACAGGCGACAGCGACGACGCGAAGCTCCTGGCCGCCAGCGAAGCCATCCTCGGAGCCATGAACAAGGCCGTGAGCATGCTCCAGGTCGAATCCGAGGGCCGCGTGGACACGCTGCTCTGGATCCAGGGGACTTTTTTGCTCCTGGCCTTGGTTCTGGGCGGCTTTGCCTGGTTTGTCCTGCGCCGGACGGTGCTCGGCCCCATCGAGCGCTGTATCGCCTTTTCCGAGGCCGTGGCTTCGGGGGATTACCGGGCGACCTTCGCCACATCCACCGCCGGCGAGATCGGCCGGCTCCAAAACAGCCTCGTGGGCATGCTCGCCGGCATCAAGAACCGTTTCAGCTTTATCGAAGGCGTCATCGGGGCCATCGCCGACACCTCGCCGTTCGCCATTTTGGACGCCGCCGGGAAGATCACCCACATCAACAGGCTCATGCTCGACCTCGTGGGCAAGCCCGGGCGTCCGGAGGACTATGTCGGCAAGACGCCGGGGGAATTTTTCCACGGCGACAGCAACCGCCACACGCGTACCGCCGAGGCCGCCCGCACGCGGCAGGCCTTTCACGGCGACATCGAGATCGCCGTCCCGGGAGGCGGGCATAAGACCGTCCGCGTTTCGGCCACGCCCATCGCCGATGATGACGGCAAGCCGCTGGGGCTGTTCGGATTTTACTTCGACCTGACCACCGAGCGCCGGCAGCGGGCGGAAATCGAACGCCAGCGGGCCAGCCTGCTCTCCCTTGGCGAACAGGCCGAAACCGTGGCCAGGGCCGTGGCCGACGCCACGAGCGACCTCTCCGGCGTGGTTACCAAGGCCTCCCGGGGCGCCCAGTTCCAGACCGGAAAGCTTGCCGCCTCGACGGCCGCCATGGGCGACATGGACGCCAAGGCGCGCGAAATGTCCGACAAGGCCCGGGAAGTGGCCGGGGAAGCGGATGTCGCCATGGACAAGGCCCATCAGGGCGACGCCTCGGTGACTGATGTCGCCACGTCCATCGCCCGCATCAACGACTTGTCCCAGGCCCTGCGCCGGGGCATGGAGGAATTGGGGAATCAGGCCCGGGAGATCGGGGCCATCACCACGGTCATTTCCGACATCGCCGACCAGACCAACCTGCTGGCCCTTAATGCCGCCATCGAGGCCGCCCGGGCCGGCGATGCCGGACGCGGCTTCGCCGTGGTGGCCGACGAGGTCAGAAAGCTCGCCGAAAAGACCATGCACGCCACAAGTGACGTGACCACGGCCGTGACCGCCATCCAGGAGGGGATCAGCCGCAACATCGCCTCCACCCAGGAATCCGGCCGGGCCATCGAGGCCTGCACCGGCCTGGCGGATAATTCCAGTCAGGCCCTGGGCGCCATCGTGGACATCGTCGGGCGCACTTCCGAGCGGGTGGGGCATATGGCCGGCCTGGCCGACGAACTGGCCGAGCGGGGGCAGGGCATAAGCCGGGACCTCGGCAGCATCAGCGACATTTCCGAGGAGACCGTCTCGGGCATGCGCCAGGCTGCGGATTCCGTGTCCGAGTTGACCCAGCGCACGGGCGAGCTGGAATCGCTCATCGAATGCCTGCGCAACGAGCAGCAGGGCGACTGCGCCCTGGGCGCGGACACGGCCGTCGCCGGACTGGCCGAGGGACGCCGGGCTCTCGGCGGTTGACAGGCCCGGGCGCTTTGCCGCATGGCTGAGGGCCGGTCCACGCCCTCATCCCCGACGCCAAGGAGCCCGCCATGCTGCCCCGCGCCCTGCGCTTTCTCGGTCCGCGCCGCAAGGATTACCTGCCGGGGCTGTGCGACCATTACCGGCCCGTGGGCAGGGGCATGGCGCTTTTGGCCGAGGCCCTGCGGCATTGCCTCGACGCCTGCGCGGACGATGCCTTCGCGGCCCTGGTCGGGGAGATCGACATCCTGGAGGGGGCCGCCGACAAGATCAAGCGGCGCATCCGCAACCACCTGCCGGCGGCCGGGCTCATGGTGGTCGATAAGACCCTTTTTCTCGATTATACCCAGCGGCAGGACGATATCCTCGACGCCATCCTGGAAGCCGCCGTCTGGCTCGACCTCGACGACTTCGTGGTGCCGCCGCCCCTTGGCGCGGCCATGCGGGATTGCGTGGCCGAGGCGGCTCGCAGCGTGGAACTGCTGGAGCCGGCCCTTGCCGACACGGTGCAATACATCCTGTGCGGCAAGGGGGAGCGCGACGCGGTCAAGGGGGCCATGCAGGCCGTGCGCGACCAGCACAAGCGCGTGTCCCGGGCCAAGCGGTCGCTTATCGCCGCGGCCTACGGCACGGACATGGAATTCGGCCGCGTCTACCAGGTGGTGCGCTTTGTGGAATACGTCTACCGGGCCAGCCGCAAGGCGGGCAACTGCGCCGACATCCTGCGCGCCATGCTCGCCCGCTGAGGTTTTCCCATGACCGTCGGCAATACCCGCCTCGACGCCATGGTGGCGCATCTGCGCCGCCAGGGGCACCGCATTTCCCCGCAACGCCTGGAAATCCTGCGCGAACTGGCCGGCAGCCCCGACCATCCCACGGCCGAGGCGCTCCACCGCCGTCTGCTGCCGCGTTTCCCGGCCATGAGTCTGGCCACGGTCTACAAGACCATTGCCGCCCTCAAGCAGTGCGGCGAGATCCTGGAGCTGCAATTCAGCGACCGGGACAACCGCTACGACGCCATCCACCCGACGCCCCATCCGCACTGCATCTGTGTGGAATGCGGGGCCGTGGCCGATCCGCCCGCCCCGGACATGGAGCGCTTCGTCGCCTCCCTGATCGAAGCCAGCGGCTACGCCATCAGTTCCCACCGCCTGGATTTTTTCGGCCTGTGCCCGCGCTGCCGTAAAAAACACGGCGTCTAGTCCCTGTTCCTCCTGCCTTTTTGCCGCGCCTGGCCGGAAATTCTGACCGGGGTCTCGCTTTTTTTCCCCTTTTCCGTTGCCACGCCTTCCCGTCTCTTGTAGAGAATGACTATCCATAAAAACCGATCCCGCCCAGGCGGGAAAACAGGCCCTTGGCCAGGAGGCGCGGCATGCCCGACAAAAAGAACATGACCACCGGATTCGGAGTCCCCATTGGCGACGACCAGAATACCGTCACCGCCGGTTCGCGCGGTCCGGCGCTCATGCAGGACGTGCATCTGTTGGAAAAAATGGCCCATTTCGACCGGGAGCGCATTCCCGAGCGGGTGGTCCATGCCAAGGGGGCCGGGGCCTACGGCTACTTCGAGGTCACGGCCGACGTGACCCGCTACACCAAGGCGGCGTTTCTCTCCCAGGTGGGCAAGCGCACCGAGGTCTTCGCCCGGTTCTCCACCGTGGGCGGCGAGCGCGGCTCGGCCGATTCGGCCCGCGATCCCCGGGGATTCGCGCTCAAGTTCTACACCGAGGACGGCAACTACGACATGGTCGGCAACAACACGCCGGTCTTTTTCATCCGCGATCCGCTCAAATTCCCGGATTTCATCCACACCCAGAAGCGCAATCCCCAGACCAACCTGAAAGACGCCAATATGTTCTGGGATTTCCTGTCGCTCACCCCGGAATCCCTGCACCAGGTGACGGTCCTTTTCTCCGACCGGGGCACCCCGGCCACCTACCGCAACATGAACGGCTACAGCAGCCATACCTATAAATGGTACAACGCGGCCGGGGATTATTTCTGGGTGAAGTACCACTTCAAGACCGACCAGGGCATCAAAAACCTGACTCGCCAGGAGTCCGAACACCTTGCCGGCGCCAGTCCCGACCACGCCACCGAGGACCTCTACAACGCCATCGCCTCGGGTAATCCGCCCTCCTGGACCCTGGAGATGCAGATCATGACCCCGGAGCAGGCCGAGGACTACCGCTTCGACATCTTCGACGTGACCAAGGTCTGGCCCCACGCCGACGTGCCGCCGATCAAGATCGGCAAGCTCGTGCTGGACAGAAATCCGGTCAACTACTTCGCCGAGGTGGAGCAGGCGGCGTTTAATCCGAGCAACCTGGTGCCCGGCATCGCGGCCTCGCCGGACAAGATGCTCCAAGGCCGGCTCTTTTCCTACCACGACACCCACCTGCACCGGCTCGGCCCCAATTACCAGCTCATTCCGGTCAACGCGCCCAAGGCCGCCAAGGCCCAGAACTACCAGCGCGACGGCTTCATGCGCGTCGACGACGGCGGCGGCTCCGGCCCCAACTACTGGCCCAACAGCTTCGGCGGCCCGGCCCCGGATGCGGTCGCCCTGGAACCGCACTTTCCCGTGCATGGCGAGGCCGGCCGGCACGCCTACACCCATCCCAACGACGATCACAGCCAGCCCGGGGAACTCTACCGCAAGGCCATGAACGACATGGACCGGGAGCACCTTGCCGGCAACATCGTGGATCACCTCAAAAACGCCCTCCCGCGCATCCAGAAGCGCCAGTGCGCGCTCTTCTACAAGGCCGATGCCGCGTGGGGCGAGGGCGTGGCCAAAGGACTCGGCCTCGATCTGGCCGAAGTGAAAAAGCTCGCGGACATGACCAGGGAAGAACGCGCCGCCGCGACAGCGGGGTAAGAGGGGAGGGGGAGAGGAGAAGAGGAAGAGCTGGGGGGAAACCTTTCTTGCAGAAAGGTTCTCCCCCCAGACCCCCTTTCCAAAGATTTTCCTGGTTACGCACAATCCTCAGCCAGTTTGAGCAGTCTGTAAGGCATGGGCGGCGTCCGCAAGGAGACCCAGGCCAACCGCGTGAGCATTGTCGCCAAGTCATAACGGCGATTGAATCGATATCCGAACGAGGCCAGATAGCGCGACACATGTTTGCCTCTCACGGCACGATATGTTCCCAATAATGCTGACTTCACATTGCCAAGCATGGTGTTGACCCACTTAAATACTGAGTCCTGCACAGCCTTGCGGCCACTGTCTTGAACGGGTTCGTGCCGACAGCCCGCAGCCTGGACCTCGGAAAAACATGGCAACCGGTCCGTCACCACCAATGTCCCGGAACGCAAGATTTTCTGAGATGCCCGCTGCACCTCATTACGCCGAAAACCTTTGACTCGGCACAGCTTCATCTTGTGTGGTTGTCCACTTTTTGTCGTTTCAACTGCCGCAATAAACGGAATTTTTCCTGGGGCACCACGTCCACGTTTCCCACCACGTCGTTTACCGCCAAGGTAAGCATCGTCCATCTCTACGCGGCCGGTGAGACGTTGCTGGTGTTCACGTTCGAGCATGACCTGCATCAGCTTGTGAGACATTTTCCAGGCCGTCGTTTGCGTGACACCAAGTCTGCGGGCTAATTCGACACTGGAGATGCCGCCCTTGCTTTGAGTGAGGTGATAAATGGCGCGGAACCACTTCTTGAGGGGAACTTTGGTGGAAGCGAAGATTGTGCCAGCGGTCACCGAAGTCTGCGTACGGCAATGTGAGCACTGAAAGAGCCGTCGCCTGCCAACAATAAGCAGCGAGTACTTATCCCTGCCGCAAATTGGACAAACGAATCCTTCGGGCCAACGCCATTGCACGAGGTGTGCCCAGCATTTCTCCTCGGTGCCGAATTGCGCCTCAAACGCATCTTCGCTCATACCCTTCTGGAATTGCACAATGTTTCTTGCCATATCCAGCGCCTCCAACCCCCAGAAAATACACAAAACAATGACCGCTGACAATTAGCTGATGATTGTGTGTAAGCAGGAAGATTTTTGGCGATGGGAGGGGCTCGCGGCGAGGGGGAGGGGATGGAGATAGAGGGATAAGACGCGGGGGAGCGTCAGGTTTGAGAGGATGACGGCGGTCCGGGTGGTTTTTCCCGGGCCGTTTTTTATGTTTGGGGGAGAAGGGCACGTTGCCATCGCCTGGCGCGGCGGCTATCGAGACGGATCCCCGACCGGGATCGCCGGGAAAAGGCGATTTTGACGAGAGGGGTGATACGTGAGGAGGGGGGATGGAGGAAAAAAAAGGGAACGGCGGCCAGGAGGCGAACGGCTGGAAGCGGCGACTGGGCCTGGGGCTTCTCGTCTACAGCTTCGTTCCGATCTGCACCGTCCAGTTCGTGGCTTTTCTGCCGCTGAGTGCCGGGCAGGCCGTGACCTTCGGGGCCGTGTACATCGGCTCCGGGGAGCTTGCCTGTCTGGCGGCGGTGGCGCTTTTGGGCAAGCCGTTCATCGAAGGCGTCAAGCGGCGCATCAAGGGCTTTTTCCTTGGCGGCCGCGAGACCGCCCCCCCGCGCCACATCGGCAAGGCCCGCCACTACACCGGCATCGCCATGCTCATGGCCAGCTTCGTGCCCTACTACATCGTGCTCGGGCTCTTCATCTTCAGCCCGCCGAAACCGTCCGGCCTGCGGGGGTTGCTCTTTTTGCTGCTGGCCGGGGAGGGGCTTTTCTGGGCGGGACTGCTCCTGCTCGGCGGGGAATTCTGGGCGCGGCTCAAAAAACTCTTCGAGTGGCCGGGCCGGGAAAGCGCCGGGGACGTCGCCGATGTCGCCCGCCCCGGCCCGAACCCCTAAACGTCGCGTTCTCGAAATTCGTACATACGAATTTTGAGAATAATATATTTAAATAATTATTTTTTCTCTAAAAAATATGATAATATTTTTTAGAGAACGCTACACTAGACGTCGCGCGCGGTCTTGCCGGCCGGCCTTTCCCGTAAAAAGTACTGAGTGCTTTTTACGGGACGATACTTCAGACCTTTTCCAACCGTATGGGGATGCCCTGCCGGGCGGAACAGCCGTATTCATGCTCGAGCAGGGTGGACGCGCCCTTGCGGGTGGGATCCGGCGGCGTCAGGTCGTTGAGGGAGAAGCCGGCGGCGGCCCGGCGGTCGGCCCGGATCACCTTGCCGTCCACTTCCACGTCGGCGGCCCCAAGCGCCGTATGGCCGAAGCCGTGTTCCACGGCGACGACGCCCGGCATGACCACGTCCCCGACCACCACCCGGGCTTCGGCGCTGCCGGCCGGACTCACCACGCGCACAAGATCGCCCCGGGATACGCCCAGGCGCTTGGCGTCGTCGGTGTGGACCATGACCATGTTGATGGGTTTGACGGCCAGGAGCCGGTCGGAGATGACGGCGTAGGAATTGATGAGGCTCGATTTGAAGGACGTCATGAGCAGCGGGTAGTCCTTCTCGGTCCAGACTTCGCGCAGTTCCCGGCCGTCGGTGAGTCGCGGCGGCAGGAAGCGGGGCGTGCCGCTATAGTGCCTGCCGGTCTGGGAGTTGATCGCCAGGGCCGCCTCCTCGTTATAGACCTGGAGCGCCTTTTCCCACTTGGCCTTGACCGCGTCCCCGGCGTAGCTCGCGCCGTAGGGGGCGAACCGGCCGCCCCGGCTGTAGACGTAGGCCACCGGGCCGCGTTCCTCGGGCGGCAGCACCCTGGCGATGTCCGGCAGGATGCGGCCGATGCCCGAAAGCGCCACGTCCCGATCGCTGGGGCTCGGCAGCACGTCGCCCTTGAACCAGGCCACGTTGGCCGCCAGGCGCAGGTAGTAGTCCTGGGGCGTGTTGAGCGGATAGAGGGTGCCGCCCCGGCCGGGAATGGCCTTGTCGCCGAAACCCGGCAGGCCCAGGCGCTTGGCCACTTCGATGAGAAAAAGCTCCATGCACACCGGTTCGCCGACGGCGCTTTTTTCCTGGCGCGGTTCGATGGCCGGCCAGCGGGCCGTTGACATCTTGGTCAACACCCCGGCCCAGGCCCCGGAAAAGCCGCCCCAGACCTCGTACATGCACGGATCGGGCACGAGATAATCGGCGTAGGCGTTGGTCTCGTTGTGGAAGGTGTCGATGCCGATGATAAGCGGCAGGCTGGCCGGGTCGCGCAGATGTTTGTCCACGGCGTGTTTGAGCCCGCCGTGGCCGTAGATGACGTTGCCGGTCCAGGTGATCCAGCATTTGTACGTAAACGGCGAGCCGTTGGCGTGGGACAGCAGATGCTCGCCGGGCATGTTGGGCGGGGTCAGCGGGTACCAGGGCAGCTCCGACGGATAGGGATTCTTGCCGGCGGCGGATTTCTGCTTGAATTCTGTCGACTTCTGGTACGGAGCCCGGCAGCGGATGGCCGGGAATCCCTTGGCCTGGATCTCGCCGGGGAAATTTTCCAGGTCGTAGCGCGGACCTTTGAGCGCCGGGCCGGCGTGAAACGCCCCGGCCGTGGTGGCGATGCCGCCCTTGGCGTTGATGTTGCCGATCAGCGTATTGAGGGTGAGCACGGTGAACGTGGCGTTGCCGCCGGAGGTGCTCATCATGCCGCCGTGCACGTCCACGGCGGCCCGCTTGCCATGGGCGGTCAGCTCCCGGGCCAGTCCCGTCATGGTGTCCACCGGCACGCCGCAGTAGGCGGCATAGTCTTCCAGGCTGTGCCTGGCCGCTTCCTCGCGCAGCAGGGTCAGCGCCGTGGCCACGGTTGCGGTCGAGCCGTCCGGCAGCCTGACCTCGCCCCGGTGGAAAAGTGCCGCTTCCGGGCAACCGTCGGCCGGGACCGGCTTGCCGTCCAGGCCCATGACCATGGGCACGTCCCCGGGGTTGGCTGGGTCGGTGGCGGGCTTGCCGGCGTCCTTGGCGGGCGCGGCCGGGGTGGCCAGGCCCATGTCCGAGGCCATGAGGATATGGCCCGCGCCCGGGCCGGAAAGCCGCACCAGATGCGTGGCGTTGCAAAAGCCGGCTTCGCCGGCGGCCTTGGCGGCGGCCAGGGTGGGCCGGGACAAAAAGCCCTTGTCGAAGCGCTCGTTGTCGAAAATCCAGCGCATCATGCCCATGGCCAGGGCCGAGTCCATGCCCGGCAGGATGGGCACCCACTGGCAGCGGTCCCGCGAAGCGCTGGCCATGGGCATACGCAGCACCGGGTCCACCACGGCATAGCGTAGCGTGCCGTCGCTACGTCCGGCGGCCAGCATCCGGCCCGAGCGGTTGAACGGGTTGCCGGCCTGGGACGGGGCCGTACCCCAGAAAATGGCGAATTCGCAGTTTTCGAAATCCGGCTTGATGTGGGTGTTTTTCTTGAGGTCGTCCATGAACAGCCCGGAGCCGATGCGAAAGGACAGGCCGCAGTAGGCCCCGTGCTTGCCGAAGTTCTTGGTGCCGAAGGCCTGCATGCCGAAGCGCTTGTAGAAAAACGTCTCCCGGCCGTCGTCCACGGCATAGGTCAAAAGCAGGCGGTTGGACTGGGGGCCGAATTCCGGCATGGCCGGATTGGCCGGCCCCTTGGCCTCGCGGATGGCCCGAAGCCCGTCCACATGGCCCTCGCCGAAGAGGTCGCCGCCGTCCACCACCTCGGCCACGAGCTGCTCGAAGGGAATGGTCTTCCACTTGCCTTCGCCGCGCTTGCCCACGCGCTTGAGGCAGCGGGTGATGCGGAAGGGGTTTTTCGAGGCGTCGAGCATGGCCGCGCCTCGGCCGCAGGTGGTGGAGCGCTTGTCGTGGCCCTGATCCTTGTCGGCCGAGAGCCGGCGCAGGGTTTCCTCCACCGGGGTGTCCATGGCGAAATGATGCTCGTGGGCCAGCGGGTTGTAGGGATTGCCGGCCACCCGGGTCACGGCGTCCGTCGCGTCGTCGATATGGAGCCGCACGCCGCAAAAGGTGGTGCAGCCCCAGCACTGGTTGAAGGCCACACGCTGGCCCTTGGCCTCGTGCACCTTTCCGGCGGCGTCGACGCGATATTCCGGGGGCAGGGAGTTCTTGTTTATGGGATCGGCCAGGGCCTTGCCGGCGGAGCCGGTCACAAGGCCGCTTACGACCTTCACGGCCGCGCCGGCCGAGGCGGCGGCGAAAAGCCCGAGCCCCGCGACCACCGCGCCTTTTTTGAGCAGATCGCGTTTGCCCTGATCCGGGGGCGTGCCGTTTTGCGGCAGGGAAGATTGGTCCATCATAGCGGTCCCTTTCCTTATGAGCGGACGCCGTGGGGCGCGGGCAGCGTTTTTTCGGGCAAAAGCGCGGGCACGAGCAACCCCAGGGCCAGGAGCAGTCCGGCGGTTCCGGCCAGGGCCAGAAGCGACGGCCCGGACAGCAGGTCGAGGAAGGCGGCCTTGTCGGCCACGGTGGCGGCGTCGCGGGGGAAGGCCTGGCCGAGTTGGATGAGCTTCCAGAAGAGCAGGAAATCGGCGGCCAGTCCGCCCACGCCGGCCACATACAGGCCGCGCCCGGCGCTTTTCCAGCCGAGGACGGCCACGACCACGGCCAGCAGACAGAGCAGGTCCGGGGCGTGCCACCAGAGGCTCACGGCCCCGGCGAATCCGGCGGGCGCGGGCAGGAAAATGGCCAAGGCCGCGCAAGCGCCCGCGCTCAGGGCGGCATAGCCGGCCAGGGCCCGGTTGAACCCGGACCCGGCGTCCCTGCCACCGGCCAGACAGGCGGTCAGGCCGATGCCCCCGGCCAGCCCGGCGATGACGAAAAGCGGCGGCAGCATCGGGCTTGTCCACAAGGCCCGGCCGACGCAGGCCATGATTTCGTTGGTGGCGTAGGTAAAGACCGCGATGCCGGGCAAAAGCGCCAGGGCGGCCAGGGTCCGGTTGGCCGGGCGCGGTCGGCGCGTGCGCCAAACGAGGCCCAACGCGGTGAGCAGAAATACCGGAACGATGTAGGCCCCGGCGGCGGTCCAGGAGGTCGTGGACGGGTGAAGGAAGAATTCGTAGGCCCGAAGCGGCTGCTCCAGGGAAACGAAAAGGGCCGACTGGCCGCACAGGCCGGCGGTGAGCGCCGCCAGGGAAAACGGCCGGGCCAGCCGTTCGCCCCGGCCCCACAGCAAGGTCAGCGCGGCCAGGATCAGGGCCGCCGCGCCGGCGGTCAGCATACCGAGGGCCAACGGTTCAAGCGCGCCCCAATCCGGCGCGGGCACGACGCCGACGAGTTCCATGACATCAGGCATGGCTTCCTCCCTGGCGCAGATCGCGGTAGGGCATGGGCGCGGCCACATCGGCGGCGCTGACGAAAAAGGGATCGAGGCCGAGGTAATAGACGGAAGGCTCGGTTTTCTTTTCGGGGTAGAGCACGGCCAGCGCGCCGTCGTGTTCGCGCAGCAGGCGGCCGACGACGCTTTCGGGATTGTTGACGTCGCCGAAATGGCGCGCCCCGCCCACGCAGTTTTCCACGCAGGCCGGCAGCAATCCGGCGGCCAGGCGGTGGGCGCAGAAGGTGCACTTGTCGGCGGTCCTGGTCTCGTGGTTGAGAAACCGCGCCCCGTAGGGGCACGCCTGGACGCAGAAGCCGCAGCCGAGGCACTTGGTCCCGTCGATGACCACGATGCCGTCCGGACGCTGATAGGTGGCCTTTACCGGGCAGACCGGGATGCAGGCCGGCTTTTCGCAGTGGTTGCACAGGCGCGGCAGCGAGGCGACGAACGAACGCTTCGTCTCGGCGTCGCGCAGCACGTATTCGCCCACGGTGGTGCGGAAATCCCCGACCGGGGTGCGGTTTTCCAGGCCGCAGCTCACGGTGCACGACTGGCAGCCCACGCAGCGCCGCAGATCCACGACCATGGCGTAGCGCGGTCCCTTGGCGCTCCCGGCGGCGAAGGCTTCGCCCGGGGCCACGATCCCGACGCTCGCGCCGCCAAGCCCCAGCAGTTTGAGAAACGATCTCCTGTCCATGGCATCTCCCTTGCTCTGGCCAAAGGATGCCGCCCGGACGCGGTCGGGTCCATCGGGACGTTCCTGATTTATCAATTTGCGTGATTGTCCCCCAGGACGGGGGCTCGCGCCAGTAAGATACTGTCCGTGCGCGCAACTCCGGCGGCCGGCTCGGGAAAATCCTGACGGTCGCGCAAGCCAAGATCCACGCGAGAGGGAGACGCTAAACGGACTTCCCTCTTGCGCCCTCGCCTCCCAGCCCCAAACGGCTTCAGGCTTCTTTCCCTTTGAAAGTCTTTTGATGGGGGGTCCGGGGGGAAACTTTTCTTCAGAAAAGTTTCCCCCCGGTCAAGGCTTTATCAGCCCATGGCGCAGGGCGATCTTGGTCAGGTCGGCCGGGGTCTCGGCGGCAAGCTTTTCCATGATGTTGTACTTGTGGGTCTCCACGGTCTTGGGGCTGATGCACAGCGTGGCGGCGATGCGCTTGAGGGCCAGGCCGTCGGCGAGCAGGCGGAAGACCTCCATTTCGCGGCGGCTTAGAAGGGCGAGGCGCGCCTCGTCGTCCCCGGCCGTCTCGCCCTGGAACTGGCGGGAGAGTTGTTGGGGCGTGACCGTGGTGAAAAAGGTGCCTCCGGCGCAGACCGTTTCCACGGCCCGCACCAGCAGCGCCGGGTCGTCGGCCTTGAGCACGTGGCCGGAGATGCCGGCCTTAAAAAGCTCCAGGATGAAGCGCTGGTCGGAGTGCATGGTGTAGATGATGATGTCCGCCGTGGGCTCGGCCTGCCGAATGGCGATGGTGGCCTCCACACCGTTTAGGCCCGGCATGGAGATGTCCATGATGACCACGTCCGGATGGAGTTTGCTTGCCAGCTCCACGGCCTGTTCGCCGGAAGTGGCCTCGCCGGCGATCACGATGTCGGCGTGGTCGGCGAAAAGTCCCTTGATGCCTTCGATGACCACCTGATGGTCGTCCACGAGCAGGAGTCGATGGATGTGCATGGCGTCTCCCTGGCGTTTGTCAGAGCGCGACTTCCGCGACGATGTGCGTGCCCTCGCCCGGGGCCGATTCCACCAGCAGCGAGCCGCCGAGTTGGACCATGCGCTCGCGCATGAGCGTAAGCCCCAGGCTCGTGGCCGGCCGTGTTGCCGGATCGAAGCCCGCGCCGTCGTCCTCCACGGACAGGGTGATGCGGTCCTCGCGCCGCACGAGGCTTAGGTGCACGTTGGCGGCCCTTGCGTGGCGGATGGTGTTGGACAGGGCTTCCTGGGCGATGCGGTAGAGGGCCAGGGCCTTGTCCCGGTCGAAATCGGCCGGGATCTCGTTGTGGAAAAAATGGAAGGCCAGCCCGCTTGCGGCCTGCTGCTCGTCGATGAGCGCGGCCAGGGACGGGACAAGGCCGAAGTAGTCCAGGGTATCGGGCCGCAGCCCCCGGGCCAGGGCTTTGATCTCGGTCTGCACCTGGTCCACCTTCTGGCCGGCCGCGACGAGCTGGCCGCGGCAGGCCTCGGCGTCCCCGGGCAGGTCACGCGCGGCGGCGTTGAGGGTCAGGCGCAGGGTGGTGAGCAGTTGGCCGGTGTGGTCGTGCAGGTCGCGCGAGATGTCCAGGCGCACCCCTTCGAGCAGGTTGATGAGCTCCCGGGACAGGGCCTTTCGCTCCTCGACCTCGCCTTCCAGGCGTTCGTGCAGGGCAAGCAGTTCCGCATTGGCCTCGGCCAGCCGGTGGGTGCGCTCGGCCACGCGGCGTTCCAGGCCGTCGCGGGCTTCCTGCAGGGCTTTTTCCGCCTCCTTGCGGGCCGCAAGTTCCCCGGTCAGCCGGCGGGTCCGGTCCGCGACCATGGCGGAAAGCTCCCGAGCCTCGAGCAGGATGCGTCCGGTCAGCGGCCGCAGCAGGATGCCGAAGCCGATCAGGCACAGCGCGTAGACCCCGGCCGTGGAGGCGAGCATGGCGGCCAGTTCGGCCCGGACCGGAGCATAGAGCAGGCGGCTGTCGGCGGAAAGGGCCAGTCCCCAGTCGGTGTCGGCCACCGGCGTGTAGGCGATGACGGTGTCGGTCGCGGCCAGGATACCGGCGCGGCCGGAAAGAGCCTCCCCCAGTCCCTTGTCCATGGCCGGGGCCAGGGTTTCGGGGATGGGCTTCGGTTCGGCCAGGAACGTGCGGACCGCGCCCTTTTCCCGCAGGGCCAGGGCGAGGCGCGCGGCCGGGTCCTCGCCCGGCGGCTGCAGGATCTTTTCGGCCAGCTGGGCCGTGTCCACGGCCACGAGGTCGGTGGCCACGCGGCTGCCGTCGCGGCCGGTGACGGGCGCGCCGACGACGATGCAGAGCTTTCCCGCAAGGGTGACGGGCGCGGAGACCAACACCTTGCCCGAGCCTTCCGGCGGAATGCGCCAGGCGTTTTTCGGGATCGCCTCGCCGCAGGAGACGACGGCTTCGCCGCCCTTGGACAGGCGGGTGATGCCGACCACGTCGGCCGAGCGCTTCATGGCGTCGGCGAGCCGCGGCCCGGCGTAGGCCGCGAAGCGTTCCCGGGAGACGCGCCCGGCGTAGACGTCCTCCAGGACGTCGCGGATCTGGGTGCGGCTGGTGATCTGCCTCGCCAGGTCCTCGGCCCGGCGATACCATTCGCCGACGGCCAGGGCCTTGGTCTCGGCCACATGGGCCAGCCCGGCCTGTTCGGACCGGGTGAGGCGGCCGAGCAGGGGGATGATGGTGGCCATGGCCACGCCCACGGCCAGGGCCAGGAGCGTGGCCGCGAAATAGAGGAAGAGGCGTCGGCCCAGGCGTCCCGGCGGCAGCGCTGCGGCGCAGGGGACTTCGGCATCGGAGGGAGGAAGGGCCATGCCGGTAGCTACCAATACTGCGGCGGGCAAGCAAGGCGCCGGGCCCGGCTTGCCCTGCCGGAAGGCGGGCGCGCCTAGAAGGTCAGCGTGGTGACGTCGTCCTCGAGGATGACGGCCATGGCGTCCACGCCGGTGCCGATCCTGAAGGACGGGTGCAGGTCCTCGGCGGCGATGCCCCGGGCCGCGCAGCAGGGTTTGCAGACGAGCAGGGGGACCTTGGGCAGGGCGGCCAAGTGCCCGGCGAAGTCGTCGCCGGTGACGGCCCTGACCCGGTCGAGGGTTTCCGGGATGGCGAGGTACACGCCGTCGTCCACCAGCATCATGCCGGCCAGGGAGTCGCCGGCCAGTTTGGCGAATTGGGCGGCCCGGGTGGCCTTGTCGGGGTTGTTGGTGGTGATCATCACGAAAAGGCGTTTCATGGTCGCGTATCCTTGGTTGAGCGTGAACGCCGGGGAGGGGGGCGCGGGCGTTTCGGGAGACGCGGGCGCGGCCCCCGGCGCATAGGCCCGCGCGCGACCGCTTCGTGCCCTGCCGCCTGCGTTATGACTCTGCGATCGTGTATGCCCATCCCGGGGAACATGGCAACGCAAAACCGATTTTCCCACTTCCCCGCCAGGAAACCGACGGGGGGCGCGACGGGCGGGCGATGCCCCGGAGGTGGGCGTTACCGGGACGCCGCCGTGTCCTGTTCCCGGCGCAGGGTGCGGTCCAGGAGCAGCGAGTAGATCGGCCGGCCGCCCAGGGTCTCGGCCGTGACCACCGAGGCGATGCAGGTCACGAGCAAGGGCAGGGTCAGGGCGTAATTACGGGTCATTTCCATGATGAGCACCATGCCGGTCAGCGGCGCGCGCACCGTGGCCGCGAAAAGCGCCCCCATGCCGGCCACGGCGAACATGCCGGGAAAGGTGGTCAGCCCGAGCCCCACGGCGAGCTGGCCGAAGGCCATGCCGAGCAGTGTGCCGAGCGCCAGCATGGGCGCGAAAATGCCGCCCGGCGCGCTGGTCGCGTAGCAAAAAAGGGTCCCGGCGAAACGGCAGACGAAAAGCAGCACGAGCAAGGCGACCGCCACCTGTCCGGTCAGCGCGTGGTGGAGCACATGGTAGCCGCCGCCGGCGAGATCGGGATAGAACCAGGCGATCAGCCCGAAGGCCGCGCCGACGGCCAGGGCGAAGAGCCAGGGCCAGCGTACGGCCGCCCGGTCCACCCGCCTGAGCGAGGCCAGAAGCAGGCGGTTGAACACCACACCCACGCCGCCAAGCAGCACGCCGAACAGGAAAAAGAGCCACAGGCTTTGCACATGGGGCACGGGGAAGACCGTCATGGCGATGGCCGGGCCGGCGTTGAGGAGCAGCCGCACCATCACGTCGGCGACCACAGCGGCGATGACCACGCAGTGAAACGAAACGAAATTGAAGTGGAACTCGCGGCGCATCTCCTCCATCACGAAGAGAATGCCGGCCAGGGGGGCGTTGAAGGCGGCGGCCAGCCCGGCGGCCGCACCCGCGGCCACCAGCGAATGCAGCACTTGCGGGTCGCTCTGGCGGCACAGCCGGCCGAGCAGCCGGCCGAGCGCCCCGCCCATATGGATGGTCGGCCCCTCGCGGCCCAGGGAAAGGCCGCTGCCGAGGGAGAGGATGCCGCCGGCGAGCTTCACCGGCAGCACCCGGCCGGGACGCAGCGCCCGCAGGCCCTCGAGGGTGCCTTCGATCTCCTGGATGCCGCTGCCGGCCGCTTCGGGGGCGAAAAAGCGCACCAGGGCCACCGCGCCGACCGTCATGGCCGCCGAGAGGAGCATGGAAACGGCGGCTCCGCCGCCAAAGGCCGCTTCGGCCGCGCCGGCAAGCGCCGCCCGGCCGGCGTCGACAAGGGAGACGCTGCGCAAAAGCGCCGCCGCGATGCCTCCCGTGGCCGCGCCGGTGAGCGCCGCCACCAGAAAGATGGGGGCCAGTTTGCGGTTCATGACCTCGAACTGCCGCAGGGAGCGCGGCATCCAGCGGCTATGGGGCCCGGTTTCCGGCATCGGTTCGGCTGCCTCCTGGGGCTTTGGCGCACTGTCGGCGCGCCGTGAAGGCTGTTGGTCGAGCCTGCTGACGCGCCAGGGTGAAGGGAGCCCTGCCGCCACAGCGTATGTCAAAAGCCCGGGGGATCACACCCCTGGCAACCAGTTTACCCTGCCGGGGAGAAATTGGGGAGGGAAAAGAAAAAGGGCCTACGCTTTTGGCGTAAGCCCTTGGACTTCCTTGGTTGCGGGGGCAGGATTTGAACCTGCGATCTTCGGGTTATGAGCCCGATGAGCTACCGGTCTGCTCCACCCCGCGTCACGTGGAGAAATGTATCTAGGCCGTTCACCACTACCCGTCAAGCAGAAAATGTAAAAAAAAGAAATTTATTGCGCAGGCTATGCGTTAATTGTAGTATAAACAGATGGTTATACCGACAGGCTGGAATCTTTCCCTGGCCCTGGCCGGATTCGGCCTGCTGGCCGCTTCCCTGGCCGTCCAAAAAAAGGCACTATGCCTCGTCGCGGCCGGGATGGCTGTCCTGACGGTCCTGGCTGTCGGCGAGTCCGACCCCGTGTTATTTCTGGGCGCACTCGCCCTGGCGGGGGCACGGTTGCTGCGCACGCCCCCGAAGGACTCGCCGGCGGACCGCCCAAACGGGGATATCGACATTCCCGCTGGGCGACAGCCTTGACGATGCCGGCTTTCGCGGCTATTGGAAGAAGTTCATCACAATTCATGGAGTCTATGCATGAGCAAGAAAACATACCAGCCGAGCAAGATCCGCAGAAAACGCACGCATGGCTTCCTGGTTCGCTCCAGGAGCAAAAACGGTCAGGCCATCCTGCGCCGCCGTCGGGCCAAGGGTCGCAAACGTCTGGCGGTCTAGGCTTTTCTCCGGCGCAAAGGCTCCGGACGCGATGGGAGTTTGCGGCCTGCTTCGATGCGGGCCGCCGCTATCACGGCAAGCTCTTTCTCCTGTTCGTCCTGCCGCGCCAGGATCGGGACGCTACATGGCGACTCGGCATGGCCATCAGTAAAAAGGTCGGCAATGCCGTCGCCCGAAACCGCGTTAAACGCGTTTTGCGCGAGTGTTTCCGCCTGGACGCCCCATGCGCCGTCTCCGCCTTGGATATCGTGGTCGTCGCCAAAAAAAGTCTGGACCCGGGCCATCTGCCTCTGGATGCGGCCTGCCGCGACATCCGTCCGCTTTTGGCACGGATGGCCAGGGATTTCGACCGTCTGGCCAGACCGGGGAGTCCGACCCCATGCGAAGCGCCCTCATCTGGGTCATAACCTTCTATCGGCTTGCCCTCTCGCCCCTTAAGCCGCCATGCTGCCGCTTCGTGCCCACCTGCTCCGAATACGCCATCGAGGCCCTGGAGCGGTTCGGCGTGCTGCGGGGCGGGCTGCTCGCCCTGTGGCGGCTTTTACGTTGCCATCCCCTGGCCCGGGGCGGTCTCGACCCTGTTCCCCAAGCACCCTGGCCGCGCCCGAGAGCGCCTCGAGAAGCGTCCCCCCTACGACGCACCCACACTCATCGACGGGATTTGAAGGACAATGGAAAACAAACGCGTAATCCTGGCCGTGGTTCTCTCCCTTGTCGTCCTGGTGGGTTGGAACTTCCTGTTTCCGACCAAGCCCCCGGTCCATAAGACCGAAACCACGACGCAAACCCAGGCTCCCGCACCTGACAAAACCGTCCCCGGGAAAACCCAGGCGAAGGCGCCGGCGGCCGAAGCCCTTGCCACTTTCGCCCCCACCCCCGGCAAGACACTGACCGTGGACACCCCCCTGTACACGGCCGTTTTCAACAGCTCCGGCGGGCTGCTCTCCCGGTTCTCCCTCAAGCAGTACCGTCAGACCATTGCCGACAATTCCCCCCTGGTCGACCTCATAAACGAAAAGGCGCACGCCAAGGCGCCTCTGGGCCTCATCCTCAACGGCGCGCCGACCTGGCAGAACGTGGAGTGGTCCGTCCAGGGCGGCGACGTCACCATCGACGCCTCGGGGACCGCCTCCGTGACCTTCGTTGGCCGCATGGGCGAGATCATCATCAAGCGCGTCCTGACCTTTTCCGGCGCAAGCTACCTCATCGATGAAAAGCTCTCCCTGTCCAACACCGGAGCCAACCCGGTGCGCGACCGCCTGTCCATGACCGTGGCCGTGGACCGCCTCTCGGCCGAGGGCGACAGCTACAACCCCACCCAGGCCGCCTTCTACGACACCTCGGGCCTGGAGCTTTTTAACAGCGAGAAGAAGCTGGCCGAGGGCATCGCCGATGAAAAGCCGGTGGAGTGGGGCGCCATCATGAGCAACTACTTCCTGGTGGGCGTGATTCCCGACACCAAGGACCTGCTCGGCAAGGCCAAGATCGAGGACGGGCTTTTCCGCCTGGCCGTGGACAAGGACGGCATCGAGATTCCGGCCGGCGGCAGCCAGGACCTCTCCATCAGCTACTACCTCGGCCCCAAGGCCCCGAAGTACCTGGCCATGGCCCCGCATCACCTGTCCGCGGCCATCGACTACGGCTGGTTCGACTTCATCGCCAAGCCGCTGCTCAAACTTCTGCGCTTCTTCTACGACTACGTCGGCAACTACGGCGTGGCCATCATCCTTTTGACCGTGCTCATCAAGGCAATCTTCTGGCCGCTTTCCCATAAGAGCTACAAGTCCATGGAGCAGATGAAAAAGCTCCAGCCGATGCTCTCGCAGCTGCGGGAGAAGTATAAGGAAGACCGCCAGAAGATGAATGAAGAGATGATGCAGCTCTACAAGACCTACAAGGTCAACCCGGCCGGCGGCTGTCTGCCCATGGTCGTGCAGATCCCGGTCTTCTTCGGCCTTTACCAGGCCTTGCTGCACTCCATCGAACTGCGGCACGCGGCGTTTATTACCTACTTGCCCTTTACGCACATGATCTGGCTCGCCGACCTCTCGGCCAAGGATCCGTACTACATCACGCCGCTCATCATGGGCGCGACCATGTTCCTGCAGCAGAAAATGACCCCGGCTCCGGGCGATCCCACCCAGGCCAAGATCATGCTGCTCATGCCCGTGATCTTCACCTTCATGTTCCTCAACTTCCCCTCTGGTTTGGTTGTGTACTGGCTGGTCAACAATGTCATTTCCATCGCCCAGCAATACTGGATGCTCAACAAGAAGCACTCGTGACGTCCTTCGTCATCGGGCATCCATGGCCGCAACAAAGCGGCGCAAGTGCAATCAAGGAGCGTTTATGAGCGAATTCAGAACCTTCAGCGGCAAGACCGTCGATGAAGCCATGGAGGAGGCCTGCCGCCATTTTGGCGAGCCCCGTGAGAAGTTGGAAGTGGAGATCGTCTCCGGCGGCTCCTCCGGAATCTTCGGCCTCGTCGGCAAGAAGAAAGCCGAGGTCCGGGCCCGCTTGCGCGAGGAAGTCAACCTCCTGCAAGGTATGGAAGAATCCCGAAAGCGCGACGCCGCGCCCAAGGCCGAAAGAAATACCCGTTCGCGCCGGTCGCCGCGCCAGGAAGCCGCCCCGCAAAAGCAAAAGCCCGCGCCGGCCGCGGCCGAACCCGTGCCCCCGCGTCAGGAAGCCGTTCGCCCCCCTGTCGTGGAACCCGTCGCGCCCCCTGTCGCGGAATCGTTCAAGGACGCTGCCCCGGTCGACGACCTCCCGGACGACGACATGATGGAAATGGACGAGGAGTGCGCAATGGAAGCTCCCCGGCGCGAATCCCGCGGCAACCGCGAGGAACGCCGGCCGGCCGCTCCGGAAACGCCGCCCCAGCCCATCACCCCTGAACTCGAAGCCATCGTGCGCGAAGTCATGGACCAGATGCTCGACGGCATCCTCGGCCAGATTCCCGAATACGAAATCTCCGGCCACAGCGAGCGGGTCTCCGTGCTCATCCTCGACGAGGAAAATTCCGGCCTGCTCATCGGCCGCGAAGGACAGACCCTTTCCTCCATCCAATACCTCGTCAACCGCATCGTCATCCGTCGCCACGGCAGCCCCATCAAGGTCCAGATCAACACCGGCGAATACCGCGAGC
Organism: Desulfovibrio sp. JY; assembly: GCA_021730285.1. Classification (NCBI taxonomy): domain Bacteria; kingdom Pseudomonadati; phylum Thermodesulfobacteriota; class Desulfovibrionia; order Desulfovibrionales; family Desulfovibrionaceae; genus Desulfovibrio; species Desulfovibrio sp. JY. The sequence continues at coordinate 192,033 of CP082962.1, read as the reverse complement.
GCCAGGACGACAACCTGCGCAAGATGGCCATCTTCCTCGCCGACAAGGCCAAAACCCTGGGGCGGCCCCAGTCCACCAAACCGCTTTCCTCCTACCATCGCCGGGTCGTTCACCTGGCCCTTCAGGAGGACGAAGCCATCTCCACGCGCTCCAAAGGCGACGGGCCGCTCAAACGCGTGCTCATCGTGCCGCGCGGCCGAGGCAACGACGCCCAGGCGCAGCAGGGCGACCAGCAGCGACCGTAGTTGTCGTGGAGTGATCGGACTTCGCTCAGACCCAGGGGAGGCTCTGCCTCCCCTGGACCCCTCCGCCGGGGGACTTGATGCCCCCCGGACCCCCCTTTACCGGGTCCGGTTGGTGGGGTGAGCGAGTGGTTGGGCGGCGGGGCTCCGTATGTTTGTCGCCGCAATCGGCCCGGCGGCGAAGCGCCGCATTTTAAGAACAACTCATTTTTAAAATGTCGCCCCGAAGGGGCGACCGGCGTGGTGGAAGCGGAATTTGCCGGGACGAGCTTGTCGCGAAGCGACATGCACCGTCCCGGCAAATTCCGCTTCCATCTTCCACTCTCCGCCCTTTCGCCCACCATCTCCGCCTCCGCCGAGCCAAAGACGGGAAGGGGGGACCGGGGGGCCCTCGGCCTCCCGGCGGGGGTGCGGGGGCGGAGCCCCTGCCGAGTCCAGGGCAGAGCCCTGGTGCCGCATAAGGAGACATATCGTCATGGGTCGAAACGCATCGATGCGGGCGGATATCCTGTGCCTGATTACGGCGCTGATCTGGGGTCTTGCCTTTGTGGCCCAGCGGGTCGGCATGGCGCATTTGGGTCCGATGGGGTTTAACGGCATCCGGTTTGCCCTGGGCGCAGCGGTGCTGGCCCCCTTGGCGCTGCGTTCGATGCGCTATCCTCCGCCCGCGCCGTTTCTGGGGGGCAGCGATCCGGGGTTTCCCTGGTTGGGGGGGCTTCTTGCCGGGGCGATCCTTTTTACCGGCGCGTCGTTGCAGCAGGTGGGACTTTTGTACACCACGGCCGGCAAGGCGGGGTTCATCACCGGCCTGTATGTGGTGTTGGTGCCGCTGTTGGGCTTTTTCCTTGGCCAGCGGCCGGCCCGGGGGGATGTGCTCGGGGCGGTGGCGGCGGTATTCGGGCTGTATTTTCTGTCGGTGACCGAGAATTTCAGCCTGGCTCCGGGGGATGGGCTGGAGCTTATCGGCGCGTTTTTCTGGGCCGGGCATGTGCTGGTGATCGGCTGGCTGTCGCCGCGCACCCGGGCCTTGCCCCTGGCCATGGCCCAATACGCGGTTTGCGCGGTGCTGAGTCTCGTCTGCGCGTTTTTTTTCGAGACCATAACCTGGTCCGGGATTGTGGGCGCGGCCTGGCCGATTCTGTACGGCGGCCTGATGTCGGTCGGGCTGGCCTACACGTTGCAGATCATTGCCCAGCGTGATGCCAAGCCGACCCATGCCGCCATTCTGCTCAGTTTCGAGACGGTGTTCGCGGCGCTTGGCGGGGCGATCATCCTGAACGAGCGCCTTGGCGCCCGCGGCCTTTTCGGCTGCGCGCTCATGTTTGCCGGCATACTCCTGTCCCAGCTTTGGCCCAAATCCAAGGGACAACATGCGGCGTAACGATTTCTGCGTGTATTGCCCAAAGGCGTTAGAGAAAATCTTTCCGTAGGCCAGTCTTCCCCAAAACCACTTCCAAGATTTCTGACAATAACAGCTTATCCCCGTTAAAGTTTTTGGAGAGGGAGAGCGCGAGAGGGGGAGCCTTTTTTCAAAAAGGCTCCCCCTCTCGCATCCTCTTCCTCTCTCCATAAAAAAAGCCCGGCCGGAGCCGGGCTTTTTTATGACGCTTGCACAGCCGCGCCTACTGGCACAGCTTTTCTTTCTTGGCGCTGTCGAGCAGTTCGCAATCGCCCAGGGTGCAGGCTTTCTTGTAGTCCTCGCACATGGGGCCATACTGCTTGAGGTGCAGGTAGGTGAACCCGCGTCCCTTGTAGTAGTCCGCCTCGTTGGGACCGAAGCCTATGGCCTTGTTGAAGTCCGCGATGGCCTGCTGGTAGTGGCCGGAACGGGTGCGACTGAGGCCCCGCATGGAGTAGGCCAGGGCGAAGTTGGGGTTTTTCTCGATGGCCTTGGTGTAGTCGTCGATGGCCTTGGCGTACTGCTTCATATAGTAGTGGGCATGGCCCCGGCTGGCGAAGAAGTCGGCCCGGTTGGGGTTGAGCTTGATGGCCTTGTCGAAGCTCTCCACGGCCTTTTGGAACTTGTTTTGCTTGCCGAACTCGATGCCTTTTTCAAAGGCTGCTTCGGCGTCGGACGTCTCGCGCATGCCGGTTTTGGCCGGTGCGGCTTCGGGTTCGGGCGTCCTGGCCGGTTTGGTCGCTTCGGCCGGCGGGGGAGTCTCGGCTTCGGGGGCGGGCGTCCTTACGGTCTGGGCCGGACGTTCCGGTTCGCTCACCGCCGCGGGGGCTTGCTCGGGTGCGTGCGTGCGGGCCGGGGCCTGTTCGGGCTCGGCGTTTCTGGGCACGTTGAGCTTCTGGCCGGAATGCAGCTTTTTGCCGAGGCCGGGGTTGAGCCGGTAGAGTTCCTTGAGGCTGATATGGAATTTGCTGGCCACCGTGTGCACGGTGTCACGCTTGTGGGCGGTGTAGGTGGTGGTATTCGTCTGGGACTCGCGCGACTTTTCCGTCTTGCGCGCGGTTTTTTCGGCGGGTTCGGCCTTGGCCGGCGCGGCTCCGGGGACGCTGATTTCCTGGCCGACGCGCATCTTGTTGGGATGCAGGGATTTGTTGGCCTTAAGCAGGTCATCCACGCTGACGTCGTACTTGGCGGCTATGGAGCCGAGCGTGTCCCCTTTCTTGACCTTGTAGCTACCCGATTTCCCGGAGGATTTGCTTTCCTTGGCAGTCTCCCGGGCCTGGGCGGCGCGCTCCTTGCTCGAGGAGCTTTCGGCCTTCTTCCCGGCCTTTTCCTTCTTTGATTCCTTTTCCGTGTGCTTCTTATCGGCTTTGCCCGAGGATTCCCCGGGGATCGTCAGTGAATCGCCTGGCCGCATTTTCCTGGGATCAAGCCCTTTGTTGGCCTTGAGCAGGTCCTGGACGGAAACGCCGTGCTTTTTGGCAATGGAAACCGGGGTATCGCCGGCTTTGACGGTATAGGCCCCGACGACGGTCGGGCGGGCGGTTACGAGCAGGCTGAGGCATAACAGAGGAAATACGAGGCGAGACAAACGAGGCATGGCACCACCTTAGCGCTGTCAGGTTCTTTGCGAAGTTTGGAATGCTGTCACGAAACCGAAGTCATCTTTCTAGACTACCTCGGCCACGGGAGCAATGTTTTTCAGAATTCAAAAGATTACAGGATGATGAAATATTTGTTCATGTTTGGCTGGCGTTATGGCAGGGGACGGCGATGCTATCGGCCTAGAGCGACTTTCCAGGGGGCTTTCGGCACAACACTTTATTATTTCCTCAATGTTTCATGAATAAAAAACGCTACGGCCTGTCCGTCATCAGCTCCACGCCCTTGCCGCCGCCGCCACGCCGGTCGCCCCTTTGGGGCGACATTTAGAGAAACAGTTTGTCTTAAAATGCGGCGCTTCGCCGCTGGCGCGGTTGTTGCCGCAATCGCGTCCGGCGTCGAGGCGCGAAGCGCCTCGTGCCGCCGGGCCGATTGCGGCAACAAGAATCCCACCCTCCGCCGCCCTGCGACGTTGCGTCCCGGCAGAGCGTAAAGGGAGGTCCGGAGGGCATAAGCCCTCCGGCGGGGTGTCGGGGCAGCGCCCCGGCATCTTCAATTCTTCGCTCTTTCGCTCTTCCCCTAAGCTACCTGCCTCGGCGTGAAAAAGCGCAGTCGCAGGGCGTTGGTGACCACCGTGAAGGAGCTGAGCGCCATGGCGGTGCCGGCGATCATGGGATTAAGGGTGGGGCCGCCGAAGATATGGAGCACGCCGGCGGCGACGGGGATGCCGATGGTATTGAAGGCGAAGGCCCAGAAGAGGTTTTGTTTGATGTTGGCGATGACGGCCCGGGAAAGTTCCAGGGCGGCGGTGACGCCGCGCAGGTCGTTGCGCATGAGCACGACGTCGCAGGATTCCACGGCCACGTCGATGCCCGAGCCCATGGCCATGCCGAGGTCGGCGGCGGCCAGGGCCGGGGCGTCGTTGATGCCGTCGCCGACCATGGCGGTCTTGCACCCTGTGGCCATGAGTTTTTGGATCTCGGCGGCTTTGCGGTCGGGCAGCACCCGGGCGATGACTTCCTTGATGCCGAGGGTATTGGCCACGGCCCGGGCGGTGCGTTCGTCGTCGCCGGTGAGCATGACCACGGCCACGCCCTTTTGGCCCAGGGCCTTGACCACGGCGGCGGCTTCGGGGCGCGGCGTGTCGGCCACGGCCAGGACGCCGGCGGACTTGCCGTCCACGGCCACGCGGATGGCGGTCTTGCCGGCGTCGGCTAGACGCGCTTCGGCTTCGTCGGCGGCCGGATCGGCCGGGACCCCCTGTTCGGCGAGGTAGGCGGCGGTGCCGACCAGCACGGCGTTGCCGTCGATCGTGGCGGCTACGCCCTTGCCGGGGGCGGCTTCGAAGTGTTCGGGCGCGGGCAGGGCGTGTCCCTTGGCCGTGGCGGCGGCGGCGATGGCCTTGGCCAGGGGGTGTTCCGAGCGGGCTTCGGCGGCGGCGGCCAGGGCGAGCAGGCGATCGGGGTCGCTCGCCGTGGCTGGGACGACGTCGGTCAGTTCGGGCTTGCCGTGGGTGAGCGTCCCGGTCTTGTCGAAGACCACGGCCTGGATGTCGCCGGCGATCTGGAGGGCGGCGCCGGACTTGACCAGGATGCCGAGGCGCGCGCCGCGCCCGGTGCCGACCATGATGGAGGTGGGCACGGCCAGGCCCATGGCGCAGGGGCAGGCGATGACCATGACGGCCACGAAGATGCGCAGGGAAAAGGAGAAGCCGGCGTGGCCGAGGAAGTACCAGCCCAGGCCGGCGACGAGGGCCGTGGCCATGACGGTGGGAACGAAATAGAAGCTGACGGTGTCGGCCAGGTTGGCGATGGGGGCCTTGGAGCCCTGGGCCTGGCGCACCAGATCCACGATGCGGGCCAGGGTCGTGTCCTGGCCGACGCGGGTGGCGGTCACGACCAGGGCGCCGGTGGTGTTCTGGGTGCCGCCGGTGACGGCGTCGCCGGTTTTTTTGGCCACGGGCAGGGGTTCGCCGGTGAGCATGGACTCGTCCACGCGGGAATCGCCTTCGACCACCTCGCCGTCCACGGGCACGCGTTCGCCCGGTCGCACGAGCAGCCTGTCGCCGGGCTCCACCTCGTCGAGGGACACGGTCTCCTCGGCGCTGTCGCGAAGCAGTGTGGCCGTGTCCGGGGTCAGGCGCATAAGGGCCGCGATGGCCCCCGAGGTTTTGAATTTGGCCGAGGCTTCCAGGTATTTGCCGAGGCTGATCATGACCAGCAGCACGCCGGCGGATTCGAAATAGAGGTCCATGGCCCGGGCCACGGGATCGGAGCCGGCCAGGAGCAGGGCGAGGTTGGCCAGGCTGTAGAGGAGGGCCGCGCCGGTGCCCACGGCCACGAGGGTGTCCATGTTGGGGCCGCCGCGCAGTCCGGCCGGAATGCCGTCGAGGTAGAACCGCCGGCCGAGCCAGACGATGGGCGCGGTCAGGGCGAGCTGGAGAAGGGCGAAGGTGGCCGGCGCGGTTTCGGGGCGCAGGAAGGCGGGCAGGGGCAGGCCCAGCATGTGGCCCATGGACAGGGTGAGGAGCAACGCGGCCAGGACCATGGCCGGAATGAGTTCGCGTTTCTTTTTGGCCAGATCGGCCTTGGCCTCTTCCTGGCGGGCGGTGAAGCGGTTTTCCGAGGCGGTGATGGGCTGGGAGCCGAAGCCCAGGTCGGCGATGGCCTGGCGCAGCTGGCGGCGCGACAGCACGGCCGGGTCGATGGTGAAGGTGCCGGTCTCGCCGGCCAGGTTGACGTCGGCGGCGATGACCCCGGGGAGCCTGCGGGTCACACGCTCGATGCGCGAGGAGCAGGCGGCGCAGTGCATGCCCGTGATGGCCAGCTCGAAGGTGGCGTCATCGGTCGGCGGCGGCCCGAGGGAAAATCCCAGGTCGGCCACCCGCGCGCCGATGGCGTCGAGGCTTGTGGCCTGCGGGTCGTAGCGCAGCTGCATGGAGGCGTCGGCCAGATTGACGGTCGCTTCGGCAACGCCCGGCATGGCGGAGACCACGCGTTCGATGCGGGCGGAGCAGGCGGCGCAATGCATGCCGGCCACGGGGACCATGACGGAGGTGTCTTTTTTGGCTGTGCTGTCCATCGGCTTATGATAATCATTTTCATTTTGGGCGCAAGCCGTGGATTCGGCGGCTTCCAGACTGGAAATTGGCGGACGATAAGGATAGGAATCGGGAAATGGCGCGGCAAAGGAGCCCAAGGCATGCGATCCGACACGATGGACGCCTTCTGGGAGGCCCAGAATCGAGAGCCGAACCGATGGGAACGGCTTCGTGAGATTTTCGAGAAACTCCGCATGGTGCTGGATATGCCCTCGCTGTGCCTGGGAGACGCCGACGACCTGCTGGAGCAGTTGGAACAGCGCCTGCGCGAAGCGGGGCAGCTTTTCCCGGAGCCGGACTGGCTGGCGTTCGACGCGAGCGGCCCCGAGGGGCTGGAACAGTACTGCGCCAATCACACGGGCGGAATGCTGGAAATCCTCATCCGGGCCGTGGAACGGCTGGCCGAGGAGCGGGCCGAGGAGATGAGCTTGGGCGCGGGCGGCAAGGGCGCGGCCTGCGAATAAGGTTCTGGCGGCCGGGCCGCGAAAATGTCGCGGGACGGACGAAAAAAGGGGTTATGCTGTCGCATAACCCCTTGGAAAGTCTGGTCGGGATGAGAGGATTCGAACCTCCGACTTCTGCGTCCCGAACGCAGCGCTCTAGCCAGACTGAGCCACATCCCGTCGTGGAAGACAGGGTTTTAGAGTATCCCACGGGGTTTGGCAAGCACTAATGTTGGTTGTCAGAACGCCAAGACTCATCTAATCATGGAGAGCGTTGCGGGCCACGGGCCGTGCCGGGAGGGGTGGCGCGGCATTCGGGCGCGGGCGGGTCCCTTTCAGGAGATATATGTGATCAAGGTTGTCGTGGTCGACGATTCGGCCTTCATGCGCAAGGCCATAAGCACTATGCTGGCCAAGGACCCGGAAATCGAGGTCGTGGCCACGGCCCGCGATGGCGAGGAAGGGTTGGAAATGATCCGGCGTCACCAGCCGGACGTCGTGACCATGGATATCGAAATGCCGCGTATGGATGGGCTGACCGCCCTGCGGCACGTCATGATGGAGATGCCCCGGCCGGTGCTGATGGTGAGCTCCCTGACCAACGAGGGCGCCGAGGCGACGCTCAAGGCCATGGAACTCGGGGCCGTGGATTTCATCCCCAAACAACTTTCCAAGGTGTCCCTCGACATCGTCAAGATCGAGGACGAGCTGCGGGCCAAGGTCAAGACCATCGCCCGGCGCCGCATGACCCATCTTTCCCGGCCGCCGCTTTCGGGACGCGCGCGCCCCGGCGCCCCGGCTTCCGGCACCGCGCCGACGTCCGCGCCATCGCCGCGGCCGTCGCGGCCGGCCCGGCCTTCGGGCACGCAGAACCGCGATCTGGTGGCCATCGGCGTCTCCACCGGCGGGCCGCCGGCCGTGCAGAAGGTGCTTTCGGCCCTGCCCCAGGATTTTCCGGCCGGCATCCTGATCGCCCAGCATATGCCGGCGGCCTTTACCGGCCCCTTTGCCAAGCGCCTGGACGGCGTCTGTCGCATTGCGGTCAAGGAGGCCGAGGACGGCGAACGGTTGCAGCACGGCGTGGCCTATGTGGCTCCGGGAGGCAAGCATCTGCGCATCGATCAGAAGGTCAGCCGCATCGACGTGCGCGTGGTCGAGGAACCGCGCGAGGCGCTGTACAAACCCTCGGCCTCGGTGCTGTTCGATTCCGTGGCCGGGGCCGTGGGCCGGCGGGGACTCGGTGTGGTGCTGACGGGCATGGGCAGCGACGGCCTGGACGGCATGCGCCTGCTCAAGGCCAAGGGCGGTCGCGCCCTGGCCCAGTCCGACTCCACCTGCGTGGTCTACGGCATGCCCAAGGCCATCGTGGACGCGGGGCTGGCCGACGAGATCGTGGACATCGACGAGATGGGCGAGGCCATCCTCCACAACCTTTACAAATGACCGTCCCCTGGCGGGGTGGCGGGCAAGGATGCGGCATGGTCGACTGCAAGGAGCTTTGCCAACGGCTTGACGGCGACGATCCGGACGTGCTCCGGGACGCGGCCTATGAGGCTGGCGAAAACGCCTGTCTCGAAGCCATTCCGTATTTGGCCAAATTGCTGTGTTCGCACAATCTCGGCGTGCAGGAAGCGGCCGACCGGGCATTGCGCAAGATCGGCGGCAAGGACGTCGTGGCGGCGGTCAAGCCGCTTCTGCGTTCCGACGACGCGCCCCGGCGCAACGCCTCCATGGACATCCTGCGGGCCGTGGGGGCTGAGGATTTTCCCACGCTTGTGGAGCTGCTCCACGACGCCGACCCCGACATCCGTATTTTCGCCTCGGACATCCTGGGCTCCACGGATTCCCGCCAAGCCGTGGCCCCGCTGTGCGAAGCGCTGCTCAAGGACCCCGAGGTCAACGTCCGCTACCAGGCGGCGGTAAGCCTCGGCGAGCTGGCCTTCCACGACGCGGCGGCGTGTCTCGGCAAGGCGCTCGGCGACGAGGAATGGGTCCAGTTCGCGGTCATCGAGGCCCTGTCCAAGATCCGCGACGCCTCCTCGGTCGGGGCCCTGGTCGCGGCCCTGGACAAGAGCTCGGATCTGGTCGCCTCCATGATCGTCGACGCCCTGGGCGAGATCGGCAACATCAAGGCCGTGACCATGCTCCTCAAACGCATGGACGCCTCGCCCGAGGTGCTGCGCAACAAGATCGTCAAGGCCGTGGTGCACATCCTGGGCGGCAAGGCGCTTTCGCTTTTGTCCCCGGCCGAGCGGGAACGCTTCCGGGGATACCTGCTGGCCGCGCTTGGCGACGACGAGGAGGACGTGCAGGACGCCGCCGTCTCCGGCCTCGGGTCGATCGCCGGCGAGGAGGCGGCCGCGGCCGTCCTTGCCCATTGCGCCGGCCTCGACCGCGACCACCATCCGGAGCGCTACGAGCACGCCGTGGTTGCGCTGCGCGAGATGGGGCTGACCGAGGCCCTGGGCGAGGCGTTGCGCCAGGGCGGCGACGCCAAGCGGCAAGTGGCCCTGGACGTCCTTACCGAACTGCCGTGTCCCCAATGCGCGACCCTGGTCATGGACGCCTTTGCCGGCCTGCCCTCCCCCGTTCGTTCGGCGGCGGCCAGGACGCTGGCGGCCATCGCCGGCGAGGAAGCGGTGGATTTCTTTCTGGGCCTTCTGGACGATGACGACGAGTCGGTGCTGCTCGAGGCCGTGGCCTTTCTGGGGGCGAAAATGCGCCATCAGCTGGCCGGGGAACCCATTTTCGCGCTGCTCGCGCATCCGTCCGACGCGGTCAAGGAGGCGGCGCTCGAGGCCTGCGTGGCCATCGGCGGCACGTATCTCGACGACCGCTTCCGGGAACTCTCGCAAAGCGAGGAGCCCATGGACCGGCTCATGGCCGTCTATGCCCTGGGCAAGATGGGCGTGCGCAACCACATGGACGTGATCCGGGGCGCCCTCACCGATGCGGTCCCCGACATCCGCAAGATCGCGCTCGAGGCCTTGGCCGAGATGTGCGGTCACGAGGAGGAGGGGCTGCCGCTGATCGTGGCCGGTCTGGCCGACGAGAGCCGGGACGTGCGTCTGGCCGTGGTGGAACTTTTGGGCGGCTGCGACAGCGACAAGGTCTATCCGTCCCTGGAACGGGCGCTGTCGGACCCCGACGACTGGGTGCGCATCCGGGCCGTGGAGGCCATGGGGCTTCGCGGCGAACTCCAAGCCGTGCCCCGGCTCATGGAGCTCACCGCGGACTCGAGCAAACTGGTGGCCCTCAAGGCCGTGGAGACGTTGGGGGAAATTGGCGGCCCCGAAGCCTTGGAGGCATTGCTTGGGCTGACCTCCGGCGGCGACCCCGAACTGGTCGCTGCCGCCGAAGCGGCCGTCGCCGGGCTGCAGGACGAGCAAGGGGGGCGCTAGTCCATGACCTCGCTTTTTTCCAAGACGATATCCCTGCGCAAGGATTTGAAGATCTCCGACGCGGAGTTCTCCCAACTGCGGGATTTCATCTACGCCCAGGCGGGCATCTATGTGGCCGACAACCGCAAGTATCTCGTGGAGAACCGGCTGGCCTCGAGACTCAAGGAACTCAATCTCAAGAGTTTCGCCGAGTATCATGCCTACTTGCAGTATGACGCGGGCCGCCGCCAGGAACTCAATCGTCTTTTCGAGGTCATCACCACCAACGAGACGAGCTTTTACCGCAATCCGCCCCAGCTGAAGGTCTTCCAGGACATGGTGCTCAAGGACGTCCTGGAAAAGCTGCGCAAGCTCAAGCAGAAGCGGCTGCGCATCTGGTCGGCCGGCTGCTCCACCGGCGAGGAACCCTACACCATCGCCATCATCCTCTTCGAGGTGCTGCGCACGGAAATCGCCTCCTGGGACATCCGCATCACGGCCAACGACCTGTCCGAAGCCGTTTTGGCCCAGGCGCGGGAAGGCGTCTATTCCGAGTACAGCCTGCGCACCACCCCCAAGGAGATCGTCTCGCGCTACTTCACGCCGGACGGAGCCAATTTCAAGCTGCGGCCCGAGGTCAAGCGTCTGGTCAGCTTCGGCCAGATCAACTTGAGCGACCGGATGATGCTCAAGCGCGTGGAGCGCTCCCACATCGTTTTTTGCCGCAACGTCATCATCTACTTTGATGATGAAATGAAAAAAAACGTCATCACCGCTTTTTACGACAACCTGCTTCCCGGCGGCCAACTGCTTATCGGACACTCGGAATCCCTGCACAACATTTCCCGGGCCTTTCGTCCCAAGCACTACCCCGGGGCCATTATTTACGGCAAGGAGGAGTAACGGCATGACGGCGCAAGCGGCTGGGAACACGCCGGAGCGTCCATGCCCCGAATTCTGGCCATAGCCAATCAGAAGGGCGGGGTGGGCAAGACCACCACGGCCCTGTCGCTGGCCGCGGCGTTGACACTCGCCGGGCGGCGGGTCCTGGTCATGGACCTCGATCCCCACGGCTGCGCCTCGGCGCATCTGGGTATTTTCCCCGAGGACGTGGCGGCCACCTCGGCGGACGTGTTCCGGGCCCCCTCGCCCCGGGAGACGCCCTGGGAGCGGGTGGTCATCCGGCCCCGGCTGGCGGATTTCGACCTGGCGCCGAGCCATGCGGCGCTCTCGGACATGGAAACGGATCTTGCGGACAGGAAGGGGAAGGGCGTGTTGCTCAAGGATGCTTTGGCCGCTGGGCCGGCTTACGACCACGTGATTCTCGACTGCCCGCCCCATACGGGGGTGGTGCTGGTCAACGCGCTGGTGGCCGCGGACCTGTGCATCATTCCCATCCAGACGGATTTTCTGGCCCTGCATGGCGTGCGCAACCTTTTCGACACCATGCGCACGCTCAACCGGGTGCTGCCCCGGCCCATCGCCTACCGGGCCCTGGCCACCATGTTCGACCGGCGGGCCAAGGCCTGCCAGCGGGTGCTGGAGCTTTTGCGGGACAAGTTCGTCGGCCGGATGTTCGCCACGGTCATCGGCCTCGACACCAAGTTCCGCGAAGCCAGCGCCGCCGGCCGGGTCATCCAGGCCGTGGCCCCGGCAAGCCGGGGAGCGCGCGAATACGGCGATCTGGCCAAAGAGGTGTTGTCCCTGTGAGCGGATCCCTGGAGGAATATTTCAAGGACCACGTCACGCTGCCCGAGAAGGGGCAGGAGGCGTTTTCCGATGCCGAGCGGGCTTTTCTGGCGCGCTACATGGGCGAGGATTTCGAGGCCGCCCTGTCCCGGCAGGGCCTCGACAGGCCCGCCCGGGTGGAAACCGTGGCCGGGGCGCTCTCGCCCGAGCCCGACGCCGAAACGGGCCCGGCACCGGATGCCGCCGCGCCGGCGCAAGACGCGGACGCGGCCCTGGAAGCCGGCCTGCGCCAGGCCGAAACGCTCAAGCTGGTCGGGTTCCGCCTGGCCGGACAGGAATTGGCCGTGCCCATCGCCCAGGTCCAGGAAGTGCTGCGGGCCATGCCCGTGACCAGGTTGCCGGCCGCGCCGCCCCAGATCCTCGGCATCCTGAATCTGCGCGGCCGGGTGGTCCCCATGGTGGATCTGGCTGCGATCACGGAACTTTCCGGCCCGCGGGGCGAAAATCGGTTCATCATCGTGTGTCGCTGCCGGGGCATGCTGGTGGGGCTGATGGTGGAAGCCCTGTCCACCATGCACCAGGCGCGGGGAGAGGACATCGAGTGGGGTGTCGAGGCGCGGTTGGGCGTGTCCTCGGATCTTGTTTCCGGGCTGCTCAAGGTGGGCGAGGGACTGGTCGCCATCCTCTCCGTTGACAGCCTTTTCCAAAAGGTTTTGAAGAGTTGAGGAGGAGGTAGGTCGATGCCCAAGCATATCCTCATCGTGGACGACTCCAAGACCGTGCGCAACCTCGTGGCATTCATCATGCGCAAGGAAGGCTTCAAGGTTACCGCCGCCGAAGACGGTCTCGACGGTCTGGAGAAGCTCTACACCGATCCGCAGGTGGATCTGATTATCACCGACATCAACATGCCGCGCATGGATGGCATTACATTCATCAAGACCGTGCGCGAACAGGATGTATACCGGGACATCCCCATTGTGGTGCTCTCCACCGAGGGCGAGGAACGCGACATCCATGCCGGGCTTTCCATCGGGGCCAATTTGTATATGGTGAAACCCGCCCAGCCCGAAGTTATGGTGCGCAACGTAAAGATGCTTTTGGGGTAGAGCGACGTCCCGTCCGACGTCGATAGCCACGAGGTGCCTTGATGAACCAGGATTTCATGGACCCGGAACTTTTTGCCGACTTCATCGTGGAAGCGCGGGAACATCTCGAGACCATCGAGCCCAACCTTCTCGATTTGGAGCGCAACCCTGGAAACTTAAGTCTCCTCAACGACATTTTCCGCCCCATGCATTCCCTCAAGGGGGCTTCCGGCTTTCTTGGTCTCAATGCGATCAACGGGCTGGCCCACAAGGCCGAAAATATCCTTGACGAGTTGCGCAAGGGCAACATCGCCGTCACGCCCGAGATCATGGATGTGATCCTGGCGGCCACGGACCTGTTGCGCACCATGATCGAGAACCTGGAGCAGACCGGGGTCGAGGGCGAGGTGGACACCGCGCCGGTCATCGCCCGCATCGCGGCCCAGCTCGAAGGCGGAGCGCCGCACGTGCCCGAGGTGCCGCCCGCGCCGACCGATTTTCCGGCCGAGGATGTCGCCCCGCCCGAGCCGGCCGTCGCGCCGGCGCCCGAGCCCGAGCCCGCCCAGACCGCCCCGGCCGTCGCGTCCGAACCGGCCGCTTCCGGGCAAGCCGCCGCCGCCGCCGAGAAGATCGCCCGGTTTCTCGAAGAGTTGCCGCCCACCGGCACCGAGACCTACCAGCTGACGTCCATCGGCGAAGGCCATATGGCCGATTTCCTGGAAGAGGCCCGGGAAATCATCGAGCGTTTAAACGCCGCCCTGCTCGAACTCGAATCCGCCGGCGAGGGCCGCTCCGAAAGCATCAACGACATTTTCCGCTATTTCCACAACCTTAAGGGCAACAGCGGCATCATCGGGCACAAGGAATTAAACGCCCTGACCCACGAGGCCGAAACCCTGCTCAACCGGGTGCGCAAGGGCGAGATCGCCACCAGCCGGCCGATGGTGGACCTGCTTTTGGCTGTGGTCGATCAGGTCGAGGCGCTGGTCAGCAACATCGAGCCCGCCACGAGCATGGCCGCGCCGCTGGACATCCGGCCGCTGGTGGCCCGGCTCAAGCAGGCGACCGAAGACGGCGAGGTGTTCGAGCCGCCGACCGAAGCGACGTCCGCCCAGCCGGAAGACGCCGCCGAAGCCACCCCTGAAGCCGCTCCGGAAGCGCAGCCTGAAGCACCGGCCGGGCCTGAAGCGCCGGCCGCGCCCGAAGCCGCCGCCAAGGCGTCCGCCAAGCCCGCCGCCACCGGCTACGACCCGGAAGACGTGGCCGTTTTCGAGTCCACCATCGACCAGCAGATCGTGTACATGGGCCAGGCCCTGGCCGGGCTGGCCGAGAACCCCGACTCCAAGGACATGGTGGACGGGTTGTACCGCGCCCTGGTCACCATCCAGAATTCCTCGGGCTACATGGGGCTGTCCGACCTCAAGACCCAGGCCGAACGTACGGCCGGGCTCGTGGATCAGGCCCGCAAATCCGGCCTCTCCTTCGACATCCTGCTCGACATGCTGCGCCAGGAATGCTCGATTTTGGGCGACATGCTCACCGCCGCCCTGACGACGCTTCGCGGCGACAAGGCTCCGGCCGCGCCGGAGGCGGCGTCGCTGCCGGCCAGCGAACCGGCGCCCGCGCCCAAGGCCGAGTCCAAGCCGGTTCCCGCGCCGGAACCCAAACCGGAGCCCAAACCGGCGCCCAAACCTGCCGCCGCGCCCAAGCCGGAAGCCAAGCCCACGCCGCCTCCCGCCGCCAAACCCGCTCCCGAGCCGAAACCGGCGACCAAGCCCGCGTCGGCCCCCGCGCCGAAACCGGCGGCCAAGCCCGCCGCCCAGGCCGCGCCCCCCGCCCAGGCGAGCGAAGCCGGCGGCAAGCCCAAGGTGTCGGCCACCATCCGCGTGGACCATGAAAAGCTCGACCACCTGATGAACCTGATCGGCGAGCTCATCATCAACCGCAACCGCTTCGCCATGCTCGCCCGCTCCCTGGAAGAGGGCAAGAACGATGTGGCCCACATCGGCCAGCAGCTCACCGAAACCACCTATTCCATGGCGCGCATCTCCGACGATCTGCAAGACACGATCATGAAGGTGCGCATGGTGCCGGTCTCCACGGTCTTTTCCCGCTTCCCGCGCCTGGTGCGCGACCTGTCGCGTAAATCCGGCAAGGAAGTGAACCTCATCACCGAAGGCGAGGAAACCGAACTCGACAAGTCCGTGGTCGAGGTCATCGGCGACCCGCTGGTGCACCTGATCCGGAATTCCGTGGACCATGGCATCGAGACCGAGGCCGAACGCGTGGCCGCCGGCAAGCCGCCCGTGGGCCGGGTGTGGCTGCGGGCCTACCACCGGGGCAATTCGGTGGCCATCGAGATCGAGGACGACGGCAAGGGCATCGACCCGGTCAAGATGCGCGAAGTGGCGGTGAAAAAGAACCTCATGACGCCCGAGGAAGCCAAGGCCCTCGACGACCGCGACGCCATCGACATCATTTTCATGCCCGGCTTCTCCTCGGCCGAAAAAATCACCGACATTTCCGGCCGTGGCGTGGGCATGGACGTGGTGCGCACCAACATCAAGAATCTCAAGGGCACGGTCAGCGTCACGAGCGAGGTGGGCAAGGGCACCAAGTTCATCCTGTCCCTGCCGCTCACCCTGGCCATCATCGACGCGCTCATGATCGTGGTTGCCGGACAGGTTTACGCCCTCCCGCTCGATTCCGTCTCCGAGACGACCAAGATCGAGCTCAAGCGCATGACCGAGGTCAACAAGCGCAAGTGCGTGACGCTTCGCGGCGAGGTGCTCGGCATCGTGGAACTGGCCGAAGTCCTCGATTTGCCGCTGCAGGAGGGCGAGCGGGAGATCGCGCCCATCGTCATCCTCCAGGACAACGAGCGCCGCCTCGGGCTCATCGTCGACCGGTTGCTCGAGCGCCAGGAAATCGTCATCAAGCCGCTCGGGACCTACCTTTCGGAATTCGACATGCGCGGCATCTCCGGCGCGACCATCATGGGCGACGGCTCGGTGGTGCTCATCCTCGACCCGCACGAAATCTACATGATGTCCACCCCCGGCGTTCGCTCCAAGGGGTAGGGAGGAGAGGGGAAACGCCTCCGGCGGCCAGGGGGAAACTTTTTTCAAAAAGTCCCCTCCCCCGGAAAGCCTTCCCGCTTCTCCTCCCCTAGTCTTCGTGCGGCGGGAAGGTCAGGGCCGCGCCGAACCAGCCGATCAGCGAGACCAGCGGGAAAAGCGCCAGGACCACGATGATGAAGCCGAGGTGGCTGCCGGGGGAAGCGAGCAGGTCCGGGGCCTTGAGGTGGGCCACGAAGGCCCACAGCGCGGCCAGGAAGAGGATCGGGGTGGCGATGAGCTTGATGACGATGGGGCGGATGCGGGCGGCGGCGTAGTTGAGCCACCAGGTGAAAAGTCCGGTGACGATGGCCACCGGGGTGAAGACCACGGCCGCGCCGAGCAGCACGAGCAGGGCCGCGTCGAACCCGGCCCAGCCGGTGACCAGCGCCAGCACCAGGCACAGCGGGGCCAGCACGCAAAAGGCGATGGGGAAGTGCACGGTCATGGGATGGGGATGGCGCTTGAGCATGGGAAAGCGCTTCATGTACTTGGAAATCCAGGCCGGCACGCGGTCGGCCACGGGTTCCGGGGCCAGGGCCGGGGCTTCCAGCACGCCGACGCGGGGAAAGCGCGTGAGCAGGTCCGCGGAATGGGGGGCCTGGGCCAGGTCGAGGCCCATGTCCATGCCGGCATGGTGGCGATTCATGTGCTTGCCGTCTTTCCACCGTTTGCTGGCCGAAATGTCGTAGACCACGCCTTTGTAGGCCACGTAGGCGGGCTTGCCGTCGGTGCCGTCGTAGCCGGCCAGGTCCTGGGGCGTGAAACGTTTATCGGGCGTCTGGCTCATGCATCGCTCCTTGATGGCGCATGTGGGGGTGCGTCGATGAGGTCGAATTTGCGCAGTTCGTCGAGCACGGTGTCGCAGGTGAAGGGTTTGGCCAGAAAGGACATGGCCTGCCCCTGGAAAAAGGCGCGGTAGACGGTCTTGGCGTCGTCCTGGGCCGAGATCATGATGACCTTGGCCGCATCGGACGACGAGACGCCCTGCTGGTGTTCCAGGTGGCGCATGCCCTCCAGGGCCTGATGGCCGTCCATGCCGGGCATCAGGACGTCGACGAAGATGAGGTCATAGGGAGCGCCGGCGGAAAGCGCGCGGCCAAAGGCGGAAAGCCCCTCCACGCCGTTCCCGGCGGTATCGCAGGCGGCATAGGGGGACAGGATTTCCCGAAGGAAACAGGTGTTGACCGGATCGTCGTCGACGATGAGCGTTCGCAGCATGTGGCTTCCCGAAGCTGGCGGGCGTCCCGCCCACCTCGCCGGGAGACCCTAACACAACATGGCGTCGCGTCAACACAATCCACGAGAGTTGAAAGGGAAGTGCGGGGGGAGGGAATTCTCGAAAGCAACGTGCGAGAGGGGAATACCTGTAAAAAGGGCTGTAGCCCCTCTCGCGTTTTCCCTTTCCTCAATTTTTCCCTTGGGGGCATTTTGAGGGGAAGAGAGAGCCCGGAGAGGGTCACTTTTCCCCTTCGGGGCCGGCCGGGCGTCCGGCCAGGCCGCAATAGCCCGTATCCGGCCCGGCGGCGCGCCACATCATGCACATGGTTCCCTGGCAGAACTTCAGCTTGTCGTCGTGGGTGGTTAATAGCGGACAGTATTTGAACTTAGCTTCCTTTTCGGTCACGGGCATGGGGTGCGTCTCCTTTTTACGTCTGGTCGGTTACGGCGATGACCACCAGGGTCACGTCGTCGTCCAGGGGGCTTGCTCCCCGGAAGGCATCCATGGCGGCGAACAGGGCATCCAGGACGGCTTGCGCTCCGTCGGGGGCGGCTTTGGCCAGGATGTCGCGGGTGCGGTCCTTGCCGAACATCTCTCCGGCGGCGTTTTCGGCCTCCCACAGGCCGTCGGAGCCGATGAGGATGACCTGCCCCGGGGCAAGGTCCGCGGCGCCGGTTTCGAAACGGGCCTCCTCGGCCACGCCGAGCGCGATGCCCCGGGCGGTGAGCTCATCGATGCGCCCGGTCGCCGGATCGTAGCGCATGGCCGGATCGTGGCCGCCCCTGGCAAAGGTCGCCGCGCGGGCCGGCGCGTCGATCTCCATGTAAAAAAGGGTCATGAACCGGCCGGTGCCGTAGACGTCGCGGGTAAGCTCCCGGTTGACGTCGGCCAGAACCTCGCCGGGCGTGCCCGGACGCTTGGCCCGTGGGCGCAGGAGCGCCCGGGCCGTGGTCATGAGCAGGGCGGCTTCCAGGCCGTGACCGGACACGTCCCCCAGGGCGATGGCGAGGCGTCCGGCCTTTTCCCCTTCCAGGGGCAGGAAGTCGTAATAGTCGCCGCCGGTCTCGTCGCAGTAGCGGCTGGCCGCGGCGAGGGTAAGGCCCGGGATCTCCGGCGGGTTGGCCGGCAGCAGGCTGTGCTGGATCTCGCTGGCCAGCGCCATGGTCTCGATGAGGCGCACATGGGATTCGAGGCGCGGGGCCAGGGCGTTGAAAACGCGGCCCAACTCGCCGATCTCGTCGCGTGCCGTGGCGTCCACCCGGGCCTCGAAATCGCCATCGGCCAGTTTCCCGGCCGCGTCGGTCAGGGCCCGGATGGGGCGGGTGACGGCCCGGGAGGCGGAAAACGAGATAAAGACCAGGGCCAGCATGACGGCGACCACGATCACGGTGCCGAAGGTGAAAAGCCGCGTGATGCTGTCCTCGACGTCGTCGGCCACGGCCCGGGAAGCGGCCAGGACGTCGGTGACCGAGGCGATCTGCATGAGCGCCTCGCCCTCGGCCGTGCGAGCGTAGGCGGCCAGGGAGTCGCGGCCGTCATAGGTCAGGCGGCGTACGCCGGAGACGCCTTTTTCCACGTCCTCGGCCATGGCGGTAAGCGTTGCCGTATCCGGCGAGGGCAGGGGGGACGGCCTCACGAAGGTGTGCCAGCCATGGCCATGCTCCAGGTGCTTCTGGCCGGCTTCGATCATGAGCTCCGGCCGGCCGGCCGTGTCGCGGTCGCTTATGACCAGAAGCGACTGCACGCTGCCGGAAAAATGGCTCGGCATGCTGACCGAGGCGAGCAGGGCGTCGAGAGGGGTGAGAATGGCCGCGACGCCGACGGTCTCGCCGTCCGGGCCGGCGATGCGGCAGGATACGGCGACAGCGATGCGGCCCGTGCCCGGTTCCGTCTGGGGCGCGGTCCAGACCGGCCCGGGCAGCTCCATGGCGGCCTGATACCAGGGGGCGCGGGTGGGATCGAAACGCCTGGGCGCGCCGGCCAGAGCCGGATAGATGGCCATGAGCCCCGAGGAGAGGGCCGTTATCTGGAAATGGGCCAGACGGCCGGCCAGGGCGGCGATGCGGCGGCCCGGGACGAGCAGGCCGGCCAGCCGTCGCGTCTCGGGCGCGTCCTTCGAATCCCCGGCGGTCATGCCTGCAGGCAGCCGGAGCGTGATGCGGTCCGGGTCCACGGGAAGGGGCGTTTGCGTGCCGGCCGGGGACAGGCGGAAGTAGTCAGGCAGGTTTTCGAATCCGGCCGGGATGTCCGAGGGCGTTTGCGCGTCGTGGCTTCGCCCCATGCCCATGCTCATACCCATGCCCATGCTTGGTGGGGGGGCCTCGACCGTGACCACGTCGTCCGGGTCGGGCGCCGGGGGCTCGGGCGTGGCCAGGGCATTTTCGGCGGCAAGTCCCTGCATGGCCACGGCCACGGACAGGGTCTTGCGTCGGCTATCGAGCAGCCGGGCGTGGTCTTCCACCAGCCGTTGCAGCCGTGTTTCGGCCTCGGTCACGAGCTGGGCGGCCACGCGTTCGGCCAATTTGTCGGCAAGGTGCTGCAACGCGAACTGGCTGTTGGTGCGCAACAGCACGATCGGCGCAAGCGAAATGGCGGCCAAAAGCCAGAACAGTTTCCAGCGGATGCGCACGGGCGTCCTCGGGCTTGGCGGTCAAGGGTGGCGAGCCTAGGAAGCATCCTCCATTTCCAGGTAATCGGCAAGGATGACCTTGGGGCCGAAATCCGGGAAATTGACGCGGTACTTGCCGCCGTCGAGCAGGGCGATGATCTTGCCCCGGCCGAAAATCTTGTGGTGGCAGTAGCCCATCTTGCCGGGCGCGGCCGGGCGCGGCATGGGCGCGTCGTTCGCATTGGCCGGCCGGGCCGGTTGAGAAAGGCGGGACGGGTGGGAACGGACGGCCGAGGCCATGGCCGCGGGCGACGGGCAGGCGGCGAAAGCGGAGGTGGCGGCGCCGCCGAGCCGTTCCCGGCGTTCCGGCAGGGTCCCCGGGGGCAGCTCGCGCAGGAAAATGCTCGGCAGGGCCGGGGAACACCCCCCGGTCTGGCGCTGATAGGTGGTCTCCGGCGCAAAAAGGGTCAGGTGCTCCCGGGCCCTT
Organism: Desulfovibrio sp. JY; assembly: GCA_021730285.1. NCBI lineage: Bacteria > Pseudomonadati > Thermodesulfobacteriota > Desulfovibrionia > Desulfovibrionales > Desulfovibrionaceae > Desulfovibrio > Desulfovibrio sp. JY. The sequence goes on along the minus strand of CP082962.1, from coordinate 171,660 downwards.
GTGCAGGCCACGTATAACAGCCGGCGTTCCTCTTCCAGGTCCTCGGGCCGGGACAGGGCATGGCGCGAGGGAAAGCGCTCGTCGACCAGATCGATGACCAGCACGGCCGACCATTCAAGTCCCTTGGCCGAATGTACGGTGGACAGGACCACGTGGCCCTCGCGGGTCTTTTTGCGGTCCTCGTCCGGGTTTTCGAGCACAAGGTCGGCCAGCATGGCGTCGAGGTCGCCGTAGGCGGTGGCGATCTGTTGGAGCTGCTCCAGGCCGGCCTGCCGGCGGGGATAGTCCTCGGGGAACTTTTCGGCCAGAAGCGGCGCGTAGGCCTCGATGACGCGTTCCAGGAGCTGGGCCGGGGAGGGGGGCAGGGCGCGCAGGGTGTCGAGGAATTCGATCAGGCTGCGAAATTCCGCCGACTTGGCCGCCATCTTGCCGAGCACGGCCCGGTCGCCGGCCTGGATGGCGTTGAAGATCCTGGTCGCGGTCTTGGGGCCGATGCCGGGCACGAAGGCCAGAACCCGCGACCAGGCCGGGAAGTCGGCGGTGTTGCGCACCAGGCGCAGGTAGGACAGCACGTCCTTGACGTGGGCGGCGTCGGAAAATTTCAGTCCGCCGAACTTCTGGAAGGGGATGCCGGTTTTGCCGAGCTCCACTTCCAACGCGTAGGACTGGTAGCCGGCGCGAAAAAGCACCGCGATCTCGTGCAGGGGATAGCGGGCTGAAAGTTCCCGTATCTTGGCCGCGGCCATGGCCGCCTGGGTCAGGTCGGAAAAGGGCCGCAGGAGTTCGGGCTCGGGGCCGTCCTCGCAGGTGGTGAAGAGCTTTTTGTCGTACTTGCGGGTGGCGTTTTGCAAAATGGCGTTGGTCAGCGAAAGGATCGGCTGGGTGGAACGGTAGTTCTGCTCCAGCTTGACCACGACCGTCCCCGGAAAAAGCTCCGGGAAATCGAGGATGTTGTCCACGGTCGCCCCGCGAAAGGCGTAGATGGACTGGGCATCGTCGCCAACGGCCATGACGTTGCCTGAGGTGGGGGCGAGCAGGCGCGTCAGCCGAGCCTGGACCCGGTTGGTGTCCTGGTACTCGTCCACCATGACGTAGCGGTGGCGCTCCCGCAGGAACTCGAGCAGGTCCGGATGCTCGCGCAGGGTGCGCTCCAGGGTGAAAAGCAGGTCGTCGTAGTCGAGCAGGCGGTTTTCGGCCTTAAACGCCGTGTAGCGCTCGCCGATTTTGGCGATGTCCCCGGCATAAGAAAGCAGGTGGAAGGCCTCGCGCGAGAGCACGTCGCCGACCTCGAGCTCCTTGTTGCGGGCCTTGGACAAAAGCCCGAGCACCGCGCTTTTGCGGGGAAAGGACCGGTCGCCCTTGCCGATGCCGAGGGCGTCCTTGGCCTGGCCCAGGATGTCCTCGGAGTCGGCCTGATCGAGCACGGTGAAGCCGTCGGGAAAGCCGGCCGCGGCATGAAAGCGCCGCAGCGTGGCAAAGGCGAAGGCGTGAAACGTGCCGCCGGACACGCTGGCCACGCCGCTTGGGCCCATGGCTAAAAGCATCCCGGCCCGGGTCAGCATCTCCTGGGCGGCCTTGCGGGTGAAGGTCAAAAGGAGGATGGACGCCGGGTCCACGCCGCCGGAGACCAGATGGGCCAGCCTGTAGACGATGGTGCGGGTCTTGCCGGACCCGGCACCGGCGATGACCAGCATCGGGCCTTCGGTGGTCAGAACCGCCTGGCGCTGGGCCGGGTTCAAATCGTGTTCGAAATCCATGCCGGCTCGTTTTGCTCGGGAAGATTGAAGAAATCGGCCACGAGGCGTCCGGCCTCGGTGGTGGTGGCCGGGCGCGCGCCCGCCGTATCGCACCAGATGGCCCCGTGCGCGCTGTGACAGCCGGTGCGGCCGAAGCGGCCGAAGATTTCCGATCGGTCGAACTTGCCGGTCAGGCTCATGCCCGGCCGGCCCACGCAGACGAGATTGGGCGCGCGGCGCAGTTGCGGGCCGTCGTAGATTTCCTCGGCCAGATGCACCGCCTCCATGACGGGCTTGCCCTTGTAGGTGAGGGCAACAAGCTCGTCGCGCAGCTCCCGGGCCAGCTTTTCGGCCACATGCTCATGGAAGACGCCCCGGGCGAAGCGCTCCTTGATGTTGATGTAGATGCGGCCCGGGTCAAGGGCGAAGGCGGCGGTCTGGTGCGGGGCGATGCGGGCATCCCATTCGTTGGCGGCTCCGGGATGTGTCTTGAGCAGTCCCCTCCCGGCCAGCCAGACGTTGAGGTCCACCTCGGTCACAAGTTCGGTGAAGCCGTGGTCGGCCAGGACGATCAGCCGTTTTTCGCCGGGCAGGCTGTCGTAGCGGTCGAGCAGATGGCCAATGGCCTTGTCCCATTCGACGAGCAGGTCGAGGGCGGGGCCATGCAGTGTGTGTTCGGGATGGGCCACGGCCGGGAAGAAGAAGTGGAAGAGCCGGTCGGTCTCGGTCAGGACAAACATGCAGAAATCGAAGTCGCCGCCGGCCCAGAGCATGTCCAGAGCGGCCCGGCGCGAGGCCAGGGTCTGCCGCAGCCCCCGGGCCAGACCGTCGAAGTCGGCCGAGCCTTTGGACGTGTCGGCCTCGATGCGGTAGCCGGCCAGGCGCAGGTTGTTGGCCAGTTCGGGCGGATAGACGGCCCGGGAAAGATCGGTTTCGGGAAAACCGGCGATGATCGCGCCATTGAGCGGTTTGACCGGCGCCGCGCAGGGGAAATTGATGATCTTGGCCGTGAGCCCCACGGCGCTTAGGCGGTCGGGAAGGGTGGGGACGCGGATGGCCGTGGCGTCGAGCGGCCCCAGCGTGTAGGCGGCCGGGTCGATGCCGACGAAGCCGAAGACGCCGTGGCGGCCGGGGTTGGCGGCGGTTGTGAACGAGGTCCAATTGACGGGCGAGAGTTCGGGCAACTCGGCCTCGATGGTGGCTGGATGGAGTGCCAGGACACGTTCGAGGTTGGGGAGCCTGCCGGTTGCGGCCAGGGCTGTGGCCAGATCGAGGGGCAGGCCGTCGAGTCCGAGGACGACGAGGCGTTTGCGGTCGTGCGGCATGGGGGGAGTGGTAGCAGAAACGCGGTGGGAAGGCTATGGTATGAATTGACGCGACGTGGGCTCATGAGGCAAATAAGTCGTTTGCGTGCCCGAGTGGCGGAATTGGTAGACGCCAGGGACTTAAAATCCCTTGTTCTTCGGGACGTGCCGGTTCGATTCCGGCCTCGGGCACCAATAATTTTAATGGGTTACTGATTCAGTCGGTAGCCCATTTTTCGTTGTCTTGATTTTTTGCTCCAATTTTGCTCCACTCGCTTCGGAAAATGACCCATGGATTCCCGTCCGGAAAACCCTTTTGGTTCATGGTCATGCCCGGGAGACGTGCATGGAGCCACAGCAAATCAAAGGCGTACTTTTCGACGCCTTCGGCACCTTGTGCCGCATCGAATCCCCCCGGCTCCCTTACCGCTCGATCATGAAGCGATGGGGGAACGGGGCGGCCGATTGCTACCAAGCCATCATGACGCGCGATGCTTCCTTGGCGGAGCTCGCCAGGGAAGCCGGGTTGTCCCGGGAGGAAACCGCTCTCCTTGAAGCGCATGTGGCCGAGGAAACGGACTCCATGCGTCTTTTTCCCGAGGTGCCGCAAACTCTCCAGACGCTCCGTAGGCTTGGCGTCAAGATCGCGGTGGTCTCCAACCTCGCCAAGCCCTACGGCGCGCCGTGTCTTGAGCTCCTGTCCTTTGAGCCGGATGTTTGCGCTTTTTCCTATGCGGTTGGCGCACGCAAGCCCGAGGCGCCGATCTACCGGTATGCCTGGGAGGGGCTTGGCTGTGCCCCCGGCGAACTCCTCATGGTCGGCGATTCGCTGCAAAACGACTATCAGGCTCCCCGCGATCTTGGGCTTCACGCTTTATGGCTCAATCGAAAGGCCGACTCGCTTGAGGGCGAAAACGGGCATGTTGTCCATACCCTTCAGGGCATTCTTGGCTACCTGGGTATCGGTTGAAATTCGACTTTTCCAAGGAGGCAGCATGGCAACCATACGCAAACGCGGTGCAGCGCAGTGGGAGGCCCGGATTCGCAAGCGGGGCTATCCCACGACGTGCAAAACCTTTGACACCAAAGTGGAAGCCGAAGCCTGGGCCAAGGACATCGAAACGACCATGAACAAGAGCCTCTTCGTGTCCGCCAAGGAGGCCGAGCAATATACACTTAGCGAGTGCCTTGAGCGCTACATTGAGGAGTATATCCCGCGCCTGAAGCACGCCAAACGGGAAACCGACCGGGCCAGGTTCCTCCAGAAGCGGACCATCGCCCATCGGATCATGGCCACCATCCGCGCCCGGGACATTGCCGACTTCCGGCGAGAACGCGAAGCCGAAGGCGTGAGCGGCAACACCATACGCCTGGATTTCGCTCTGCTCTCCAAGCTCTTCAACTACGCCCGCTCGGATTGGGGTATGGAAAGCCTGCAAAACCCCGTGGAGCTGGCCGCCAAGCCTAGGCCAGCCAAAGGCCGCGAACGACGCCTGGAGGAGGGCGAGGAAGAGCGCCTCTTGGCTGCGGCTGCGCCCAGGTTCAGGCCGGTCATCCTTTTTGCCCTGGAAACCGCCATGCGCCGGGAGGAAATCGCCAGCCTACACTGGAAGAACGTCAATATTCGAGGGCGATACGTCCTCTTGCCCGAAACCAAGAACAGCGAGGCCCGGACAGTCCCCCTTGCAGAAGGGGCCTTGGCTGTCCTGCGCGAGCTGCCCCGGAGCTTGGACCAGGGGCCTGTGTTTGGCCTCTCGGCGGATCAAATAACGGCGTCAATGAAGTATGCGTGCAAGAAGGCAAAGCTTGAAGACCTACGCTTCCATGATCTGCGGCACGAAGCCACTAGCCGTTTTTTTGAGCTTACGGACTTGGATGTGATGGAAATCAAGGCTATTACCGGACATAAATCCCTGCAAATGCTGGCGAGGTACACGCATTTGCGCACGGCGAACCTTGCGGCGAGACTGGATGGCGCGAAGCGCGGAGAGGTCAAACGCTTTTAACTCTATTTGGGACTAGCGATCTGAATGTGTGCCTTCCGGACGCTCCGGGAGTATGGTGTTAAGATCGCGGAGGTCTCCAATCTCGCCCAGCCCTATGGCGTGCCACTTCTCAAGCTCCTTCCCCTTGAGCCTAATGTTCGGGCCTTTTCTTACGAGGTCGACGCACGGAAGCCAGAAGTGCCCATCTACCGGTATGCCTGGGAGGGCCTTGGCTGCGCCCCTGACGAGCTCCTCATGGTTGGTGAATCGCTACAACACGACTATCAGGCTCCCCGCAATCTCGGGCTTTTCGCCTTATGGCTCAATCGAAAGAACACCTCGCACCAGAGTGATAAGGGGCAGATCGTCCATTCTCTCCAGGTCCTCCTCCACTCCTTGACCCGCCATTTTGAACGATATTCAAGCGATCCCCCAGTCTCAGGTTGGTAAAAAACGTTGTCGGTGATGGTTAATGCCTTTGATCCGATGACTCTGTGGATATCGCAGCAGCAAGAAATATGGTCCGATAATGGCCATGGAGAGTCCTGTTGCGAGCGCAGTAACGCCCTCGCCTCGACGGTGTGTGTCAGGGCCATGCCATCGCTCCTCCGCGTTGCCCGCTATCTGCGATTCACCGCTATATCTCCGACTTAAGGCTGATGCACGAATAAAAATGAGTTTATAGAACGAGGGTATTCATCAACCATAAGCTCTGGAGTTTTTATGAAAAAAGCAGAATCATTCAAAAAGTATAATACACTTTCATCAATATTTTCGATTTCGCTTATCGTCATTCTCGCATTTCTTGCAGTCAATAATGAGGATGTGGGGGAAATTTACTATCCTGGGCAGTATGTCTATGCTGAACAAAAAAATTACTCCGCAACTGAGGAGGTGAACCAACATCAAAAACAGCAATATGAATATAATTATGCCATAGAAGCATGCGATCTTGAAACATATCTATTATGCATGGAGCAATTTTATAGCATATTCCCGCTGGAATGGACGTGCCCTGTCTTTGTCATGCTGCCTGATATACTGGATCAAATGCTTGAATAACGTTTCAATTGTGTGGCTGACGCTAACATTTGCCACGCTTGGGATGAATTCGTGGAGCCGGATCGCAGCCTGCTTCGGGCTAGCGCATGTGTCGGTGGTAACAAGAAGTGTCGGTTGCCTCTGCTTGTGCGCCTGGGCACACTTTCAGGAGGCAAGGCAAATTCCGGTAAAGATCTTTGAAACCAGCGTTCGCCGGCAGTCCGATTTTTGAGGCCCACCGCTGTATCTCCGACTTAAGGCTGATGCGCAAATAATGAATGCTCATAGGATGGGGGCACTTCTCAACCCCAAACCAGGGAGCTATTGTGATAAATCGCAAACAATCTAAAATAGTTATAGTGATTTTGTGGGCATGTTTCATCGCGCTCGCGTCCCCATTCCCATTCTTTGCGGCCAAGAGTGCGAGGGCAGAAGAACTCCGTTATCCTGAGCAGCAGGTCTTTCCTGAGCAGCAGGTCTCTCCAGCCGAAAATTCTATGCAAAAGCCGTCAGGACAGCAAGACGACTGGAAAATTACCCTGGGCGTTGGTACTATGTACAAACCAGCGTTCCTTGGCTCCAAAGATTATCAGATGATGGCTTTTCCGGACATCAAGATTGAATATAAGGATCGATTCTTTGCCTCGCTCTTTGGCGTTGGCTACAAAGTCATCTGTAATGATGTGTGGAGCATAGGGCCGATTGTCAAGCTTGATTTTGGCCGCACAGAGAACGACGATAATCCTTTTCGCATTGCAGGTGAAAAGACGCATGCGCTGAGAGGTCTCGGCAATGTGGATGCGACAGTAGAGCTTGGTGGATTTGTCGAATATAATATTGGACCGTTCACCTATCAGCTTGAAATGCGCCAGGGTGTTGGTGGTCACCAAGGGTTTATCATAGAAACAGGCTTCGATTTCAGAGGTTTCATAGATAAGCCTGGGAAGCCAATTATGTATTCTGTTGGACCTCATTTAACTTTTGCAGATTCAAACTATAATAATGCATATTTTGGTATAACAAGAAGCCAATCGATCAATTCCGGACTTTCCAGGTATGATGCGACTGCCGGGGTGGTTTCATATGGCATCGGAGGCTTCGTTGTGGTGCCGCTGTCCGATGCTCTATCAGTTGGCGTTTTTGGTGGTTATGACCGGTTGGCCAACGGGGTGGCAGACTCGCCTCTTATAAAAAAGCGTGGTGACCCGAACCAATTCATGGGCGGTTTGCGGCTTTCTTATGAGTTTGGGTATTGACGTCAAACTATGCCCTGAGATGGATGCGAAACTTTTAAAGGTATGGAGTTGTGTGATTTGGATATGACTGCGGCATTTCTTTCTTTGCTTGGGTTCGGTTAAAGCCAGGGCCACGCGTAAGGTGTGGACCTGGCGGCGTTAAAAAAAACCGGAGACCAACGTTTATGTTGCGGTGGTGGTCGAGGTGCGCAAGCGGTATGACGCTTTCCTCAGGGAGACGAAGAGCTGAAAGCAGTCACTCGGCAATGATTTAGAGTCGGATCGACAATTCGAAATGCTCTCTTACGACTCCATCATGAAGGTGATCCATAGTGCTTCGACCATCCCGCTCACTCCAGCTTGCAATTCATTTCCGGAATAAAATGATGAAGAAGTTGCTCAATTTCTGTCCTGCTTTTATGAAACGTTTATGGTTTCAACTTGCTCTAAGCTACACGCTGCTCGCTTATTGCGCAATGACGGTACTTATTGTGATGTTCTATGGTCTCGATGATTACCATGACTTCCGTGCTACCATCACCCCGGAAAATGTTGCGAAAGTGGTTGCAAGCGAAAAACTGACTGTCGCACAGGGTATGCGTGGTGGCGTTAACACGGAATGGCTGGACAAGGCGCGGGACAATATTCGTGATAAATTGATCAACATCGAACATGGTAGCGATAATGCAATCTATCGCGTCACAAGTTCCAGTCTTCCGGAGGTGTATATCCAGATTGTTGATATGCATGATCGCCTTGTGCTGTCTGACCCCGTCGATCTTCCAAGTGAAGTGGCAGTTTACTTCGCCGCACAAAAAAAACTGACAACCTCGACGAGCAGCGTCAAATGGTTGGTGAAAAATGGACCAATCTGGGTGGATATTCCTATAATGGACAGCCATGGCAACGTCGTTGCTCGTTTGCGCGTCTTGTATATCGCCAGGTTCAATCTCTGGGTGCAACTTCAAAGCATCCTTGCTTTTTTGCGTTTTACCTGGGGACCTCTATTTTTGTGCTCTGTGCCAATCGGTATCATCTGCGGCTTGGTGGCTTCCCGTTATGTAACACGTCAATTGCAAAAGATAAATACGGTAACGGAAAGTTGGCGGCAAGGCAATTTCGATCCGCGAATAGCACTTCCTAATGACGATGTATTCATCCGGCACAGCCAGTATCTCAATGTCATGGCCCAGGATTTAGAAATGTATTTCAGTTTGAAGCAGCACCTTGCCGTGAGTGATGAACGCAACCGTGTGGCTAGAGAATTACACGATACAGTAAAACAGAATCTGTTTGCGCTTGGACTGCAGTTGGCAACAGCAAAGTCCAAACCAGCCGTTATGGAAGCTGCCCGCGAGCATATTCTTGAGGCGGAAGTCCTTACCCGGGAAGCTCAGCACGATTTGATGGAAATCATCACACAACTACGTCCTGCTGGAACCAACGATGTTTCGCTTTACGATCGTATCATGAGGATCAGCGCTGATTTTATGCGACGCTTCGGCGTGAATATCGAAATTAGTATTTATGATTCCGCTCAATTCAACGCCTACACCGAGCATCACGTGCTTCGGATCGTGCAGGAATCGTTAATGAACGCTATACGTCACGGAAAGGCGTCGCAAATCGAGATTGCAAGCAATATAGACCGCGAAGTCGTCACGTTACGAATTAGCGATAATGGAATTGGTTTTGACAGAAGCAAGAAAACGGATGGATTCGGCCTGACCTCCATGCGCGATCGAGTCCGTAGTCTGCCGCACGGAACATTTGAAATCAGAAGCTCCATTGGTGTTGGAACCGAAATAATACTTTCATGGAAAATCGAATCATGAACGAAAAGATTACACTTATTTTGGCTGACGATCACGCCATGGTTCGCAAGGGCCTCACTGCTTTCCTGGCGACCGCCCAGGATATAGATGTGCTGGATGTTGCGGAATGCGGCGCTGAAGTGGTGGCAGCGGCCAAGAAGCATGCGCCAGACGTGGTGTTGCTTGACTTGTTTATGCCTGATCAACCGGCGGTTGATACCGTGCGCCAGATTAAAAAGGTCAGTCCACGCAGCCAGATTATTATGGTTACATCGCATGAGGGTGATGACTATGTCGTGCCGATGACACAGGCTGGGGCACTTTCCTACATTCTGAAAGACACTACCCCGGAAGATCTTATCCGGGCGGTGCGGAAAGCGGCGGTAGGAGAAAGTACGTTAAGTCCACGCATTGCCAAGGCACTTGTAACGGTCGTCACGCGGGCGCGTGCGGCAAAAACGCCAGGAGGGCAATCCCACGAGGATTTGACCGATCGCGAGATGGAAGTACTGCAATGCATCGCGGAAGGATTGTCGAATATAAATATTGCTACACGTCTCAATATCTCGGAAAAAACCGTAAAATCGCATGTCAGCAATCTTTTAAGCAAACTGTATTTGACCGACCGCACCCAGGCCGCCGTGTATGCGTGGCGGGAAGGTATCGTAAAAAAGTAATCTCCTGTCATCCTCAAGACCGATGCACAGCGTGACAAACCACGTAGAAAGGTGAGGTGTTCTCGAAGAGACCTGTACGAATCCTATGTCCGGTGTCGGTGCAATGCATGGGACGGAGAAATTGTAGCCGTCCCACAGCACTGCCGGGGTACTGAAGAAACCTATTCAGAGAATAGACACGTCGCCAACAGCGCATCGGAACATGCAAGGTCACTGCTTAAGTAGTAGATCAAGGATAGTATTGCTGCGAAAACTATAGCGAAGGATGCGCTGAAAGCAGATGCCTCCATCGCTTGTTGGCTGAACGGACACGGGCTCTCACCGGCGCATCTGTCCCCACAAGATCGAGAAATCAAATGAAAAAATGCGTCCTCCTGTTAGTCCTTGGTGCAGTACTGCTTTTGGGTGCTGTCCCATTGCTTAAAGAAGAAAGCCATCCTTCGCGGAGAGCCGCAGCCACACTGAGCGTCACTGTTGTCAGACCACGGCAAGGCAGTATTGCCGAAACAATTTCGGCGACAGGCGTAACCGTTCCCCGCGAAGAGCTACAGGTCACGTCCATGCTTTCCGGCGTCAAGGTTCTCGAAATTTTGGCTGAAGTGGGGAGTCGCGTCAAAAAAAACCAAAAATTGGCGGTTCTGGATAGCGATTCCCTAAAAACCAAGTTGCGCAGCTCAAAAGCACTTATGAATGCGCGCGCGATGCTTTTCTCCGTGTGGATGAAATTAAGGATACCGGGGCAGTCAGTAAACAGCTTGTGAGGGAAAAACGCACCGATATGCAGGTTGCCCAAGCAAAACTCGATGACGCTGAACTCAACCTGAAGCACTGTACGCTCTCTGCCCCGGAAGCTGGCGTGATTTTTGAACGCAACGCGGTCATTGGCGGACTGGTCAATGGCAGCGAGCCATTGTTTCGTATTGCCCGGCACGATGAAATCGAGATGGAAGCAATGGTTCCTGAATCTCATTTAACTGCGCTTCGGGTCAATCAGCCCGTTTCTGTCTTCCTTACGGGTGAGGACTCTTCCATCCTGGGAACAATTCGTCTCATAGCACCACGAGTTGATAACGCGAAGCGCATGGCAACTATACGCATCCGGTTGCAAAGCACGCATCCGATCCCAGTGGGCCTGTTCGCCACAGCACGTATTCAACAACCTGGGCACGAAGGTATGCTGTTGCCCAAAACAGCTCTTCAACAGGATAGCGTTGGTGATTTTGTGTGGATTCTTGACGCCGAAAACAAAGGAGAACGATTGCCTGTCAACGTGATCTTGTTTGGAGACGCACAGGTGCTGGTCGACACTCTTCCGCCAGATTCCCGCGTGATCGCTCGCGCCGGTGCATTTGTAAAGGAAGGTGACCAGGTGCTGGTCGTGGAGAATTAATGATGTCCGAATATCGCAGCAAGAGCTTTTCCACCTGGGCCATTCGAAATCCCATTCCGTCGATTGTGCTTTTTCTCATCCTGACTGTAGCGGGGCTGGTCGCCTACGTGAAGATGCCGGTCAATAACATGCCTGCGTTGGTTGTTCCGATGGTGAACGTCCATATCCTCCAGCCAGGAGCCACAGCCACGGAAATGGAAATGCAAATTACCAGGAAAGTGGAAAGTGCGCTTGCCGCATTACAAGGAGTTAAGCATATAACCTCCACTATTTCTGAAGGAGTGTCGCTTAGTTCCGTTGAATTCCTTCTGGGGACGGGAGTTGACCGTGCGGTCAATGATACCCGCGATGCGATTGCCAATATTCGCGACCGGCTCCCGAAATCGATTTTGGAGCCGCAAGTGCAGCGGATGGACATGGATGGTGGGGCAATCCTGGTGTATACGCTTGAAGCTCCCGAAATGCGCCCCGAAGAAGCAAGTTGGTTTATTGACGATTTCCTGAGCCGCGAGCTGATGGGCGTTGGCGGCGTGGCCAGCGTGCAGCGGCAGGGAGGCATGAATCACGAGATAACCCTCACCCTTGACCCTGCCAAACTCATGGCGCTGGGCGTTTCCGCGGCGGATATCAGTCGGGCCTTGGCGCAAACCAATGTGGATTTACCGGGCGGGCGCATCACCCTCTCCGGCACGGAATACGCCTTGCGGACTCAGGGAAATGTCAAAACCGTTGAACTCCTGAGAGAAACGCGCTTGGCGCTGACGAACGGGCATGCTCTGCGACTGGGCGATGTCGGCACAGTGACTGACGGGGGGGCGCAAGCGCGTACGGTCACCAAGTTGGACGGAAAACCTGTCGTCACCTTCCAGATTTTCCGAAGCAAGGGCGCCAGCGAGGTCGATGTGGCCCGCAAGGTGGAAGCGAAGCTCGCCGAAATCTCGGCTAAGCGTAGCGACGTGCACTTTCGCCCGATTTTCTCGCTTGTGACCTTCACCGAAAACAGCTTTCAGGCCACGCTTTCGAATTTCGCGGAGGGCGCCGCGCTGACGATCCTGATTGTCTTTCTTTTCTTGCGCGACAAACGGGCCACGCTGATTGCGGCAACAGCCATCCCGCTGTCCATTCTCCCCACTTTCCTGGTCATGTATTGGCTGGGATTTTCGCTGAACACCGTGAGCCTGCTGGCAATCTCACTGGTCACCGGAGTCCTCGTGGATGATGCCATCGTGGAGATTGAGAACATCCATCGGCACATGCGCAAAGGCCACAGTCCCTACGACGCGGCCATCATAGCCGCCGATGAAATCGGCCTTGCCGTGATCGCCACCACTCTCGTGATATGCGCCGTGTTCGTACCGGTGAGTTTCATGCCCGGAATATCCGGGCAGTTTTTTATCCAGTTTGGCCTTACCGTGGCGATCGCCTCGTTTTTTTCCTTGCTGGTCGCACGGCTGCTCACGCCGATGCTTGCCGCCCATCTTCTTGAGACGCCTGTGCACCGTGACGCACCGCCCAGTCAGTGGCTGCTGCGGTATCATCGCCTTGTCAACTGGACGCTGGACCACCGACTTCAAACGATGGGACTCGCTTTTCTGAGCATGGTATTCGCTTTCGGGATGATTCCATTTCTGTCGCGGGATTTTATTCCCTATGAGGATTTCTCCCAATCCCGTCTGACGCTGGAATTGCCCCATGGCGCTACGCTTGGACAAGTCGATTCCGCCGCGCAGCGTGCGGTGGCAATACTGAAGAAACAGCCCGAGATCGAATATGTTTTAACCAACATCGGGAGTAATTCTACCAAGATGGGTGGGGTTGACGGCCCGAATGCCACGAGCGGTAGCGGCATTAATGTGGCAACGCTCGACGTGAAGCTTGTGCCGCCTGACAAGCGCACCCTCGATCAACGCGCACTTGAGGCGCGTCTTCTGCCAGAGTTGCAAGCCCTACCCGACATGCGGATTAATTTTGAGAAGTCGTCAGGAGAAAAGGATATATCTATTACACTGGTAAGTGACAACGGCGAGGCCCTTACCAAGACTGCCGAGGCTTTGGAGCGTGAAATGCGAACAATTCCCGAGATGCACAGCATCAGCACAACCGCAAGCCTGACGCAGCCGGAAATCATAATTACGCCCAATTTTGCCAAGGCCGCACAACTTGGCATCTCCGTGCAGGCCATCAGTGAGGCCATTAATATCGGCACCATCGGTGATATCGAGGCGAATCTTGCCATGTTCAATTATGGCAACCGGCAAATTCCCATCCGCGTAAGCCTGCCCAAAGACTCCCATCAATCCATAGATATGCTCAAGAACTTAAAATTACCGACTGCTCAAGGTGGCAATGTGCCGCTCTCTGCAGTTGCAAGCATCACCTTCGGCCGTGGCCCAACGACTATCCAGCGCTATGACCGCCAGCGCCGGATTGCGCTGGAGGCAAACTTGAAAGGTATTGCACTGGGTGCGGCGTTGGACAAGATTCATGCGCTTGCGGCCATGAAAGAAATGCCTGCGAACGTTACAATACAGCAGTCAGGTGATGCCGAAATGATGGAAGAATTATTCGCTAGTTTTGGACTGGCGATTGGCACAGGCCTTCTTATGGTCTATGCGATCCAGGTGCTTCTTTACAAAGATTGGATACAGCCATTTACGCGCATGGCCGCATTGCCGCTTTCCATTAGCGGCGCGTTTGTTCTTTTGTTCATAACCGGCACGGATTTTTCGATGCCTGTCCTGATTGGCATGCTCATGCTGATGGGTATTGCCGACAAAAATTCCATCCTGTTGGTGGATTGTATGCTCGAATTGATGAAAAAAGATCATCCCAGACGAGATGCAATCGTTGAAGCCTGCATGATGCGTGTCCGGCCAATACTCATGACCTCGTTTGCAATGTGCGCCGGAATGCTGCCGATAGCGCTACAACTAGGTCTGGACACGGCTTTCCGCACGCCGATGGCTATTGTGGTGATTGGCGGTTTGATATCATCCACGGTGCTGAGTCTTGTCTTCGTGCCTGTAATGTTTAGTTATGTGCGAGATTTTGAAAATTGGCTGCGACCTAAGGCAAAGATAGTTGTTTCACCAACCAACAACGCAGCCGACTCCATATCGGAGAGGCGTCTTGCATGATAATATGTTGCCATCAAACACAATACTATTTTTATATAAAAATGATAATACTCTATGTATTGTTGTGTGTTAAAGATCAAAATTTTTTTCACTCTTCAAGTATATGTGAAGATTGTTTATTTTTCGCCCAGCATTACGTTCAAGTGAATTAATAGCGGCTCCAGCTCCGTGTACAGCTCGCTCAAGCGCTGCAATTGCTTCGTTAATTCTCGCTGCTTTGCTCTTAAATTCGAAGTCTGGTTTTGGATTTGATGCAAGGCCTGCGTGTGAGAAATCAGTTCCTGCTCCTGTCTGGATATAGTTTTTGCCTGTTCTCCCTGTGCTTGTCGTAGCTCCCGCTCCAAAACCGTCAGGGTATCTGTAAGGAGATGTTCGATTTCGGTCATAGTCTACTCCAGTTTCACGGCTTGCTGTTTGCCCACCGTCCAGCCTGTGTGGGCCGATGTCTTCGGTGGCAGGATGATGAACCGTCCCTCCTGATTCTCCAGGAGCCGCAATCCCCAGGTCCGCTTTTCCAGTTGGCCGGCGATGTTCTCCAGCTCGGCTTTGTTCGCATTGAGGCTCTGAATCTCGTCCTGCAAGGCCATGACCTTGTGTGTGAGCAGGGTCATCACGCCCCAGCCGCCCAAGGCGGTTCCCATCAACAGGGCCATGCTGAGGAGCAGGACTTGCAGCCATTTCCTGCCAAAGGCCCAGCTCAGGGTTTGGCAGCGTGAGGCGATGTTTTCTTCCAACGTCCCAAGCTTTTCCTGGATAGCGGCCTCGGTTGTACGTAGCGCGGCGGTCGATGACTGCCGCAAGCTCTCGCCCAAGGCGGTGAATTGTTGCCGGGTCAGGGCTTCGAGTTCCTGCCGGTCCTGTTCGGTCTTGGCCCGCATTCGCTCGGCCAGGGATGCCAGAGAGTTGCCAGTGTTCGGCATATATTCCTCCCTTGAGGCGAAGCTTTTCGCCGCTGGCAGGGTCTTTGACGGTGATGTAGTCCTTGCCCGCCCGGTTGATCTCCAGGTCTGCCTCCCGAAGCGCCGCAAGGAGCTCTGAACGGTTGGTGACCTGTCCCTCTTCGATCTTCATGAGCAGGTAGGCGTGTACGGCGTCCTTGGCCTCCGCGCGTTCGTCCTTGCCGGGTGTTTTGCCCCAGCGGATCAGGCGGGCTCTGTGCAAGTCCGCGTGTTCCGGCGTGCGCAGGCGGGTCCTGGCTGGATCGTCCGGTCTGGCCCAGCCCTCGCGGTGGTTGTGCAGGTCCCGGAATACGTCGAAGTGCTTTTGCCAGCCCGGCGGGCAGGGATTGAAGGCCTTGCCGCTTGAAAGCTCCACGCGGGGGATGACGAAATGGAGCTCATGATGCCCGGCATGGTGATGCCTCACCCAGAGGATATTGCGCTGGTCCGGCTCCAGACCGGCAAAGGCCACGGCCTCGAAGTCGTCCATGACGCGCGTTTCCTGCTTGGGCGTCACGACTTCGTCCGGATGCCAGGAAAGAACCCCGGCCGTGAACTTCCATTTGGTGTCCAGGGAGTCGATCAGGTCTCGGGTCAGCTCATGATCGCCGCGCAGCACCTCGGGCGGATGTTTGTCCCGGCCCGGGTAGTCCGGCCGCACCAGATAGCGCGTCGGCCCATCCCCGGGCCCCTGGCCGTGCGGGAAGACCTTCATGTACATGGCGTCTCCCTGGAGCTTTTTGACTCCATAGAGGAAAATGGTTCTTGCCGGTCACCCTCTCCAGGGTCAGCGTCTCGCTTGAGTGTCCTCTCGAAGCTTAAAAGGGCTGCCAACACGCGTATGGCCTCCGCTCGGCTTTTGTACGTGTTGGCCCACCTGGCCAGCTGATTCAGGTTCGCTCCAACCCGGGCGACCTGGCGGACGTGCTCCTTCTCCAAGGGCGTTTTGCGCAGGCGATAGTCCAGAGCGCGTTGGCGGATGAAATCCGTCACGGTCTGACCTTGAGCCTTCGCCTTGGCCGTGATCGTTTCCTTCTCCGTCGGGGTGACGCGAAGCTTGATCCAGGCCGTGCGGCTCTCAGTATTATTCCCCATGGAGTCAACCGCCTTTCGGCCTTTTGTCTCTGGCAGGGTTCGAAGGGCGGCACGCCCTCGCCAGCCCCGGCTGGGGGCACCGCGTCAGCGCGTGCCCACAACGGGTAGGCTGGCTCTGCGACATGCCGCCAGTGGGCGCGGATTCTTCTGAGCAACATACCTCTGGCGAAAAAAGCGAAATAAGCGAAAATAGCGAAATAAGGTTCATGCGAGAGTCCGCCTATTTTCGCTTAATTCGCATAATTCGCTTTTTTCGCTTAATTCGCGCAGGGACAGGATGATCTTGGGACGGCCTACGTTCTTCAGTTTGGTAATGGTGATGCGCTGTTGCGCTTCAAGCTGCTGCAGAAGGGGTTTGAGGCGGTCGCGGGGGACATGTCTGCTGAGGGCGTTGCTCAGCTCGGTCGCCGAGAGCGGGCCGGCCTTGAGCGCCTCCAGGATTTTATCCTCCAGCGGGTCTGTCGCCCGATCTCCGAAGATGTACAACGCCGAGTCCTGGGCATAGCGCCACATGGCAAGGGCCGCTTGCAAGTGGGGTTCCTCGATTTCCCCCCGGGCGTCCAAAAGGGCATAGAGGAGTGCCAGACGGAGGGTCTGGGCTTCGGCCCGGTTGATAATGCTCCCGGCCAAGCCTGTGTGCTCCTGGGAGAGCTCCGGGTAGATGTGCTTCCAGAGCTCCAAGGCATTCGCCGTCATGGTCATGACCCCGCGTTGCTGCGCCTGCCCCACGCGCCGCCAGAGCTCACGCTGCAAGGGCGCAAGCTCTGCGTCCGGCATCCGTGAAGGCAGGGCAACCAGTTTCGAGCGCCGGGCGCATATCCAGAGGAACCGGTTGCCGAAACCATTCACGGTCTGGACCTCGCCCAGGCACACGGCGAGCTCCTGCATGGTGATGTGGGTGATGATGCTGATGTGCGCGCCACTGACCAGCACGGGGTTGTTCTTGGTCAGCGGGGCGTAATCGCCTGAGTCCCAGAAGCAACGCATGCCCATGGAGACCGTATTGCCTTCGCACTTGGTGCAGGTAAGGGCGCTGGCAAACTCCTCGTCGATGATCACAAGCCTTTTGTCTCCCTTTTCGCGGAGTGGCTCGGCGGGATTCTGGCGTTGCTTCCGCTCCCGCTCCTCATCGCTTTCGTCGCGTACCTGATGGGCCAGCCCTTCTCCCGTGGAGAGCGGGCCGCCGCTTTCCCGGGCAGGCAAAGGGACGCCCCATGCCTTCAGGTCGGCGGGCAGGCAGTGTTCCCGTCCAAAAAGCTTCGTCACGGGATGTCGGGAGGTCCCTTTGCGGGCCTTGCTGGAATTGCCGCAGATGACGGCAAAGATTCGCGGCGGGTGGACGGTTTCGCCCACATAGATGTGCGGTCCTCGGTTGGGAGCGTAGCCGTAGACCTCCGCTCCGAAGCGCACCAACGCGGTGATGCAGACCGCCGCCGGGTCGGCTTCGCTGTCGCGTGTCGCCAACCGCACAAATTCGCCCAGGATGCCCGGACAAGCGTCAAACGAGAATTGGGGCCATTCCTTGAGGGTAAGGTCGTCTGGATCATCGATTGATGCACTGATGATCTTTGGCTGAGTCCGTGGCAGCCCCCGGATTGCGCCGTTCATTGCGCATCCCCATTTTTACGTTCTGATTTTCGCGGCCGTCCGCGCCGCTTGATGGGAAGCGTTGTGTGGTTGCGTTGAGCCCTTGCTTTTTCGTTGGCTCGGGTGGCCTTCTCATTGATCCATTCGTCAACGAACTTCACCGGCCAAGCCAGGCGGCGACCCAACTTTATAGGTTGCGGAACAGCGTCAAACTGCTTGCGCGCGAGGTGCCCGTAGATTGATGCTGGGGTTTTCCCAAGAATGATGGACATGTCTTCGATGTAGTGAAACAGTTTTTCGACCATGAGTGCTCCTTGTCAGCTGTGGAAGCTGTGAATGACTGTGTATAAGCATGAGTAGATGAATGGTGTCAACACGCGCAAGATTTGCGTAGCCTTATACTTCTTATGCTAGTTATGTCAGTGTACGGTGTATTTGTGTCATTAAGTGTCACTGTATGGCATTGAGGAAGGGCACCATCAAGCAGGGTGCTTGTCAGCCTGAAGGGGGAGGGAGGTTTTGAAGCTGTAAGGGGAGTCACCGCGCGAATGGCTGGCGTGCGCCTTTGAAGGCTCCAGTTTGGCGAGGTGGCTGGAACGGCTTACGCGCCAAGGTCGGGGAGTCATTTGGGTACGGTCGGGCGGTCGAGGGCGGAAAGCTCTGCCTGGGGCCTGAGCGCGTGGTCTTGACAGAAAGTACCTTTATGGTAATTTTTCTTCATGGAAAAGAGAAAACCGACATACGACCTGGGCTCTTTCCAGGATGCGGCGAGAAGAGGCGACATCGCCGTGACGAAAACCGCCGCCCAGGCTGCCCACCACCTCGGCTTCGATTACGACGGCATGATGTCGGTTGTTGAGAGCATGGAACGCAGGCACTTTTACAAGTCCATGACCGCCTATGCGGACAGCACGGCGTGGCAGGACGTATATCATGTGCCTTCAGTCGCTGGGATTTTATATGTAAAATTTATGGCTGGACGGATTTCGGCCTTTGATCTTCTCTCTTTCAAGGAGAAATAGAATGGAAGTCAATCCAGTGTGTCACGAGGACGGAACCGAAATGGTTCGTGACGTGAGGTCAGTGGAATTCTCCTACAAAGGGCAGACCATGACTGTTGCCATGCCCGGATGGTATTGCCCGAAATGCGGAGAAGGTCTCTATACTCGTGCGGACATGAAGGTGTCCGATCGGGCATTAAACGCCATGAAGGCGAAGTGTGAAGGCCTGTTGGATGGCCCGCAGATAAAGCGCATCCGGAAGAAACTCGGGCTGACGCAGGCGGCGGCAGGGGACCTCATCGGCGGCGGACCGAAAGCTTTTACCAAGTACGAGAAGGGGGACGCCCTGACCAGTCGGGCCGTGACCAATCTTTTGAAGGTGCTTGACGCCTTGCCTGACGCGTTAACCATCCTTCGGGAAAATCAGGACCGCCCTTCCTGCTGAATCTTTTGGTGCCCTGGGCCTCCAGAGTGCCCGGCGGACGAAGACCTCATCCGTTTTGGTGGCGGACGCCTATATGGAGCAACGCCGGAGCGGATTAATGAGGTTGCCCCATGGGCGAACGAATGAAATCAGTCCAGAGACTGGTTAATCGGGCCACCATCGTTTCCGTCTTTTGCTCGGACGCTGCACTGGCGTGATTGATTTCGACGGTCGCCGTCATGCCTGCCGCCAGTTCGATTCCTGGCGGCACCTGGTCGATATGGATATGGACCGGGATACGCTGGGCAAGTCGCACCCAACTAAATGTTGCTTCCACGTTTGGTAGGCCAAGATGGCCGGGCGTCTCATTGCTATTTTCGATGCCGCGTCCAATGCTTTCGACATGACCTGTTACAGGTTGATCAAAACCCATCAGCATGATCTGCACCGCGCTGCCACTGTGGATTTGCCGGACCTTCGTCTCTTCGAAGTACCCGGTGATCCAAAAGCTGGCCGCGTCGAGAACAGCGATTTTCGTCACGCCGGCTGTCGCGTAGTCGCCGGGACGCAGATTCAGATTGGTGACATAGCCATCGACCGGAGAGCGGATGGTGGCCCGGGTGAGATTGAGCTTGGCGAGATCGAGAGCCGCCAACGCACCCTGATAGGTGGCGGCGGCCACAGCTGCCGCTCCAGTCGCTTGCTGGATCTGTTCCGGGGTTATGACCCCCGGGATCTGACTGCGACGCCGCGCGGCCGCTTCTAGGACAATCATATCTTGACGCTTGGCGTCGACATCGGCCTTTGCGGACGCCACGGCGAGCCGGAACCGTTCAGGGTCGATCACATAGAGAATGTCGCCCCGATGGACATACTGATTGTCGATAACGGGCACGGTGCTGACTGTACCGGAGACTTCCGGCCCGACCTGTACGACGTGTGCGCTCACTCGACCGTCGCGGGTCCAGGGCTTCGTATCGTATCGCTCCCATGCTTGCAGAGCAACGAGAGAGGTGATTACGACAAGGCAAAGCGTCAGGGTGTAGCGGCCGAGCAGTGATAACGCATACTTCATTAGAATGATCCTCCAGTGTATGGTAGATGCTGCAAGAGAAGAGCATAGATGATGGCTAATGTGGCGAGTTCGACGATCGGCCGGTATGCGAATACGCGGCAGATGCCTGCGAAGTTGAGGAGGCGAATCACCACGACAGTGGCGACAAGCGCGATGATCGCGAGCACCAGCAGACCGGGGATGAAGACCCCTCCGATGTTGAGATCGACAATCATAAACTGTCTGCCTCCTTTGAGATGCCACTCGGAGCAATGGCGAACTGAAGATCGATGAGCAGGTCGAGCAACTGCGAGCGGTCCTGGATGGAACTGTCGACAATGAGCGCCAGCAGCATTTCGATGCGCCGGGCCAGTTCAATGGGCTCGACAGGTTTCGTCCGGCCCTTGGTGTCGAAGTGTGCGGCGATCGCCGAAAAAAGCTCGCGCGCCGTCTCGCCGATGTCGCCGCCGACGTGACGGACCGCACGACGGAGTTGACCAACAGCGTAGCCGACGCGGAGATGGTGCAACGGATCATCGAGCGCGTCCGAATAAGAATTCTTGGACAACCGCATCCTTGGGAGCAGCAGCGCCATCCGATCGACCATAAGGTTTGTCCAGTGCGCTGCAGTATTTCCCTTGCCGAGGGCGTGCCGACTGACATCCTTCCGGCTTGGCCGAAGCAATCGATTGATCGCCGCGTCGACCGGCACGGTTTGCAGCAGGGTCATGCTCACCAAGCCGAATGCAAGTGAGGCGAACAGTGCGATGATGGTGTTGAGAGACCCGGCGAAGTTGCCGGTGTAGGTGGTGCCCAGCCCCGCAAGGATCGGAATCGTGAGCGTGATGCCGAACCCCATGTTCATCGTCGGGAAACGCGCCTGGAGGGAACCCGCGAACAGGAATGCCGGCGCGAGCACCGCGACCAACACGGGGAAGTCCGTCACGCGGGGCAGAATAAGGAAACTGTAGGCAAGGCTCATCGCCACGCCGTAGACGGTGCCGACCGTATATTGGACGACGTGTGGTGCCGGTTCGTCGACAGTTCCGTACAAGGAGCAGCACACGCCGAGGACCGAGACGGCCATTGCGCCGTCCGGCCAGGCCGACCATATCCAGACGAGACAGCCGACCACGATGCCGACAGTGGCACCCAGCGCGGCCCGGGCGGCCTTCCAGTGGTCACGGTGATAGACATAACCGCTCACGCGGCCCGGCCATTGGTACGCGGCAGCACCGCGCGATCGACCGCCACGCGTGATGTTTCGTTCGAGCCGATCGCAGTCGTGAAGCAGTCCGAGCATCTCGGCGAGGTGGCGAACAAGGTTGGCGGCGAGCCTCTCGTCAGGCGTTGTGGCGTTCGCGGCGATACGTGTCCGGAGCGATCGTGCGCGGTCGATCAGTTGTATGGCAAGACCGTCTTTTTCGATCTTATCGCCGTCCCCGATCCACCGCTCAATCTCACGCAGCAATGCGGCCAGTTCGTCGGGCGCGGCGTGGTCTCCACTTTGGAGGGCCCTGACCCGGTCCTCGATCCCCGGAGCGAGCAGAAGCAGTCGCGCAAGCCGGGCATGGAGCAACCGCCGGTCCTTGGCGCGGGGTTTCGCAGATGCCGGATCATACGGCAGGTGTGTCGCGAGCCCCTGAAGGCCAAGCAGGTCCACTGCGAGCTTCTTGCATGCGTGATGGACCTGTTGTCTCGATCCTCCGAGAAGCGCTTCGCCTGCCAGCCGTCGCGCATCCCGCAACGTCGCCGAGAGTTTACCGAGGAACTGGCCCGTCATGCGCTTTGGCAGGACGAAACGATGCATGAGGATGGTGCAAAGGATTCCGAGCGAGATTTCCTGGACCCGCACCGACGCCGTCTCAAAGACCGCACCAGGGTTGAATACGCTGGGAAAGCCGATCAGGCTCGCGGTGTAGCCGGCGAGAACGAAGGCATAGGCTCGCGGTGTGCGGTCGAGCAGCGCGAAGTAGAGGCACAGACCGATCCAGCCCGCGATGGCCACACTGCATATGATCGGGTTGTTCACAAAATTCGGGACGATCGCCACCGTTGCCACGGCACCAGCCAGCGTCCCGGCGAGACGATAGACGCCGCGACCGAGCGACGCGCCGGCTGAGGGCTGCGAGACGAGATAGACGGTGAGGATGGCCCAATAAGGCTTGGGAAGCCCGATGCGTAGCGAAAGGTAGTAGGCCAGCATCGCTGCGGCGAAACTTTTCACCGAGAAGAACAACGCGTCCGCGTCCGCTTGCAAGGCAGGGCTCTGGAAGAGGCGAGTCCCCGTGTGCGCGAGGGTGGCCCAGGTTCTCGTCAACGCTCTCTTGGCAGGAAGTATGATGTTCACGCGAGGCATCATTTCCGCTTTTCATCTTCAAAGAAACTCGATATTTTGCCAATAAATACCTGAAAAATGCCAAACGAGGTCCTCGATGTCCGTCTCACTCTCGGCTGTCTCTGCCTTCGACCCCGATCTGACGGATCGGCCGGCGGTCGCCCGACAACTCGATTTTGCGGATCACGAGGCGGAGGTGCCGAGGCACGCGCATCGCAAGGGGCAGTTGATCCTCGCACTACATGGAGCGGTCACCTGCACCGCTGACAACGAAATCTGGATCGTTCCGCCCAATTGTGGAGTCTGGATACCGGGCGGAGTGCCGCATAGCGCCCGGGCGACCGAAAACGCTCGGCTCAACTATCTTTTCGTGGAGCCAGGGGCGGCAACCCTGCCTGAGGAGTGTTGCACGCTGTCCGTCTCCCCGATGGTTCAAGAAATCATCGACCGATTGGCCCGGGAAGGGGCGGACTACCCGCCGGACAGCCACGCCGCCCGATTGGCAAGGGTGGTCCTCGACGAGTTGGTTGAGATGCCGCGTGAAAGATTCAACCTCCCCATCTCGAACGATCCGAAAATCCGAGCGATAGCCGACGCCCTGGCGGCCAAACCGTCCGAGAGGGGGACATTGGGAGATTGGGCGAAGCGTGTCGCCATGAGCGAAAGGTCGCTCGCCCGCTTGATGGTCCGGGAGACGGGCTTGACGTTCGGGCGCTGGCGGCAGCAGTTGCGCCTTGTCGTCGCGCTTCGGGAACTGGCCAGCGGTGCGTCGGTGCAGAATGTGGCGGCCGAGTTGGGCTACGAGTCGGTCAACGCCTTTATCACCATGTTTAAGAATGCTCTTGGGAGCACGCCGGCACAATATTTTTCGCAACGCCGGGCAATGCCGCAAATGCTTCCCAAAGAGGATGGAGTCACAGGATGATTGCGGCAGAGGACTTTGACACGGCCAGAGATTTGTTTACGGCTGGCGGAAGCGTTGAGGGGGAAATTTTTGCTCCAATTTTGCTCCACTCGGTCTGGAAAAACGTGCATTTTCAAGAAAATTCATGATTACTCATCCCTTTGATTTTATTTGATTATTTATGGTAACGTATGGTAAAAATTGAATGATTTTCGAGACTTAAAATCCCTTGTTCTTCGGGACGTGCCGGTTCGATTCCGGCCTCGGGCACCAGGAAAAAGGAAGAGGTTGCGACGGTTGGTGATGACCGGACGCGACCTTATTTTTGGGGAGATAGTGTTGTTCCCCATCTGTCCACCAAATTTGGATTCTATGGCGTCAATCCCCGTGAAGAATGCCGAGGCCCGGAGTTCCACGGCAGGGGAAGCCTTTCTCATCCTGCCGAGTACTCCTTGCCTCCTTCCGCCCCATCGGGGCTTTTCGCCCGCAGAAGCGATGAAAGCGCGGTCCTCGACACTTTTCCAGCCCAGCAGCCCTCATGACGCGCCAAAAAGACGCTATGGGCCGGCAACCGCTGCCCTGATGTTGCCATGTCCCCTTGATGCAGGCATAAAGGAGGGCCTTGCAAACACTGAACACTGAAAAATGCGGAGACGCAACAAAGGAGCCCGTCATGTTTCGCGTACTGATGACACTGCTTGCCACAGGTGCTCTTGTGCTGCAGGCGCTGGGGGGGATTTGCTTGGCCGAACCATCCGGGAAACTCATCATCTTTCATGCCGGCTCGCTTTCCGTTCCCTTTGCGGCCATGGAAAAGGCCTTTGAAGCCAAATATCCCAAGGTGGATATCCAGCGGGAAGCCGGCGGCTCCACCAAAATGGCCCGGCTCATCTCCGAAGAGGGAAAACCGGCGGATATCATGGCCTCGGCCGACTACGTGGTCATCAACAAGAATCTCATTCCGAAGTTCGCCTCCTGGAACGCCCGGTTCGCCTCCAACCAGATGGTGCTTTGCTACACGGACAAGTCCAAGTTCGCCAAGGAAATCAATCAGGATAACTGGTATGAGATCCTGCAGCGCAAGGGCGTGGTCTGGGGGCATTCCGACCCCAATCTGGATCCCTGTGGCTATCGCAGCCTCATGGTGCTGCAGCTGGCTCAAATTTTTTATAAAAAGCCCGGTCTGTACGACAAACTCCTGGCCAACCGTCCCAATGAAAACGTGCGGCCCAAGTCCCCGGAACTCATTTCTCTGCTTGAGTCCGGCAATATGGACTACGCCTGGGAGTACCTGTCCGTAGCCGTACAGCATAAGCTTAAGTATCTCACCTTGGACAAGCACATCAATCTCAGCGATTATACCCTGAATTCCTTCTACAAGCAGGCCAAGGTGACGGTTTCCGGGCAAAAGCCGGGAGAAACCATCGAGCGTGTCGGTTCGTCCATTACCTATGGCATCACCATGCTGGACAAAGCTCCGAATAAGGAGGCCGCCGAGGCGTTTTTGCAATACCTGTTCGATCCCAAGGGCGGCCTGGAAGTGCTTCAATCCATGGGCCAGCCGCCGCTTGTTCCTGTAAGCGTACCGACCGAGCAAATGAAGAAGAGCATGCCCGCCGTGTTGCAGCCCTATGTCGCCGTCCAGCAATAACGACGTGTCGCCAACGGCTCCTTTGGGAGCGGCGGTACGGGAAACGTCGGCTAACCGCCGGCGTTTCCCGTCGATGCCGTTTTACGCCTGAATGCTGACTTTCTCAGCCCTGGTCCTGTTTTGCATCCTCGGTCCACCGGCCCATGCGGTCCTGTCCCGTGTTCTTCGGGACATACCGGTTCGACGCCGGCCTTGGCGCCCGCAAAGAGAGCGGTTGCGGCGGTCGGTGATGGCCGGACGTGACCTTTTATTCATCTTGGGGTATTTTGTATCGCCTTTTGGGCGACGCAAGATTACGTTGGGAACAAGAATTTTCCCGCGCAAACGAAAACCGGCCATCCCAGCCAAGTCCCGCACACCAGTTTTCCCACCCGACCGGAAATGATATCCGTTGCCATCCTCTAATTTGAAAGCGGGGAAGATGGGGCGGCATCCCGGTCTCCCTGTTTCCCGTTGGCCATGCCCCGGTGGAAGGGATTGATGATGGTGCCGTCAGCGCTGGAGGGCAAGGTTTGTGATATTGGGGCACCAAGGATTGACAATGGTAATGAGCAGACACGGAACACGTATTTTCATCGGCAAGGTCAGGCGTCTTTTTGCTGTGCATTTCCGCAAGGGCTATGTGGCCCGCCAACTGCGCGCCCGCCAAGGGGAATGCCACCAGTGCGGGACGTGCTGCCATTTTACCATCGCCTGCCCGATGCTGACAAAGGACCGTTTGTGCCGCGTGTACGGCAAATGCCGGCCCAAAGCCTGCCGGCTTTTTCCCCTCGACCAGAAGGACATCAACGACGTGGCCCGGTGCGGCGGCGTATGCGGCTATGGCTTTGCCGATACGGCCAGCGCCAAAAAGGCCGGACGCCGTTCCGGTGGGGGGAAGGCGTAAGGCGGCGCGCGATTCGGCACTGCTTTGCGCCTCATCCGGCACGTGCTCATGCGGCCTTGCGTTTGAAGTATGGCCGGCCTCGGGCAGCAGCCATT
Organism: Desulfovibrio sp. JY; assembly: GCA_021730285.1. Classification (NCBI taxonomy): domain Bacteria; kingdom Pseudomonadati; phylum Thermodesulfobacteriota; class Desulfovibrionia; order Desulfovibrionales; family Desulfovibrionaceae; genus Desulfovibrio; species Desulfovibrio sp. JY. Next base: position 145,368 of record CP082962.1, on the reverse strand, counting down.
GCAATGGGCTGTCGCTTTTGCGACAGCCCATTTTGTGTTCGATGCTCCAATTTTCTGCCGTATGCTCCAAGGCTGCGGTGCGGCATGCGCGATGCGGCGTTCGAGGGCGGACGGGCTCGCCTCGGAGTCACGTCCGCGCCGCATTTGAGGCGTGCGCGGCGCGGCTGGGGGCCAGCGACGCCGTATCCTCGGCCGGTTTTCTCCAAGGGATCGGGCCGGGAAACACCGGCTGGGCAAAATCCCTAGAATCGTTTCGTCAGCGTCAGCGTGCCAATGCTGCCTTGCGAACTGTTTTGTCCGGAGAATTCCTTTATGAAGCGCAGGGAAACAGAAGTGGTGTACGCCGGGATGTCAAAGGCGACTTCCGGCCCGATGCCATAGATCGTCGTGCGATCATCCGTTGCACCGCTTCCGCTGTCGTCGGTCGTTTGCCATGAACAGTAGCCCGCGGCGCCGACCGTCATGGTCTTGTTGAAGGTTTTTCCGATACCCCACTCAAAATGAAAGTCATTGCCAGGGGTAATGTTTGTTTCGTTTTGCTCTGTGTTCACTTCGTACCGGGACAGAATGGATGCGCTCCAGGTCCTTTCCTGGTCGAAATAAACGGTCCCGCCTGCGGTGAACATCACCGTATAAAAGCCTTTGCCGGGACTTGCCGGATGATTCTTGCTGAAATAACCGGTCGGAATGTACAGGCCTGCTCCAATGGCGGCGTCATACCTGTCCCCATGCCAACTGAGAAGCAGGGGTTCAATCAGGATGTCGCCAAGGCCGAACATGTCCTCACTGGAGCGCGGGGAGGATTGCCCTGTCTTGAAGGAATTGTCGGTATACTGAAAAGGTACCACGGCATCGAAGAGGAGATTGCCGCCAAGCACCGAGATGTTCGATGAGTATATGAGACGCGTGACTTGGCAGAATACATTGAGCTTGAAGTCGTTGTTGACAATTTTATTGTTCTTGTCCCGGTACTCTGGAGCATTGTAATATACGGAATATTCTCTGACGTAAAAACCTTCAGGCGGCAATGTGGCCGCTTTTATCCCCTCGACGCCATTGACGTAGTGCCCGCTACTGGCAGACGCCAAACCGCAGGATAGAGCATATACCACAAGAAAAAGAGAACATGCCCGTTTCATAAATACCCCTCCAGTGTTTTTATGCAATAGGAACAAACCGTCTTCCGCTTCCCTCACGACAGGCTTGTTGCCGCAATGGTCTCTTGATCCGGCAGCGCTCCGACTTCGAAGCGAGACCCAAGGCTCCATGTGCGTGCAAGCTTTGCCGTCCGCCCCCATGCCGGCATGTCGGCTCAGCCTTCGCGGAAGGCGATGCCGAATCCGCCGTTCGGGTAATGCCATGTGAGCGCGTCGGGGCTGGCCAGGGCGCGGCAGGTGCCGCATTCCAGACAGGCCGCGAACAAAACGCCGATGGTGCCGTCCTCGTTTTCGGAATAGACGTGGGCAGGGCACACCCGGACCAGCAATTTCCCCGTGCCGGTCTTTCGGGCGATCTCCTGGTTGACTTCTATGTGCGACTGCTCGTCGACGACGTACGTGTTGCCCGCCAGACGTTGCGTGACATCTCCAAAGATCGTCATGTCCTTCCTCCCTAAAGCGCCCTGGCGGCCTTGAGCATGTCCCCGAGGGCCGTAAGCAGCTTGACTTTCGAGCGCTTGAACGCACCGGCCGCCGTTGCCGCGATGTGTTTGCGGGGCGTGGTGTCGCAGCTGTAGATGTCGTGGAAGATGTCGGTGAGCAGCAGGCCGTAGTCCTGGTACATGCGCGGTACTTCCAGGAAGTTTGGCGCCTTGGCGTAGGTCTTCATGTCGGCGCCGACGAACGTGGCGCCCAGCTGCTTCTTGTAGTCGTCCATGTCCTGCTGGCCGTAGCTGCCGCGCTCAAACGCCTTGATGATGGTCTTGGCGGCGGCGATGCCGGAGCCGGCGGCCAGGTCCATGCCGCGGATGGTCAGGCCGGTGTTGAGCGTGAAGCCGGCGGCGTCGCCGATGATGAGGAGCCCCGGCCGGGCGAGGTCGTGGGCAGCCATAGCCGGGCCGTTTTCGATCGTCAGGTGGCAGCCGTATTCCAGCAGCTCGCCGTCGCGCAAAAGCGGCGCGATGGCCGGGTGGCCCAGGAAGTGGTCGTGCACCTCGCTCGACGTGAGCCCCTTGGCCTCCAGGTCGTCGAGGCGCAGCACCACGCCGACGCTGATCGACTCCTTGTTGGTGTACAGAAAGCCGCCGCCAGCCGCCGTCTTGGTGCAGTCGCCGACGAGCGCATAGGCGACCCCGTCGTTGCCGGTGACGTTGAAGCGGTCCTCGATGACCTTCTCCGGCAGACCGATCACGCTCTTGACGCCGACGGCCAGGTTCTGGGCCGGTTCCTTGGCGCGGATGCCGGCCTGCTGGGCGATAAAGGAGTTCACGCCGTCGGCGGCGACCACCACATGGGCGTGGAGTTCGTCCTCGCCGGCCTTGACGCCGACCACCTGCCCGTTTTCGAACAGCAGGCTGTCGACCCGGATGCCCGGCATCACCATGACGCCGGCATCCTCGCATTGCTCGGCCAACCATGCGTCCAGCTTGGCCCGCAGCACGGTCACCGCGTTGACGGGATCGGCCAGGCGCTGGTCCCAGTAGTCGACATTGAAGTGTGACGTCGGATTGAGGAAGGAGAGCACATTGCGCGTGATGCGGCGCTCCACCGGGGCCTCTCCGACAAAATCCGGGAAAACCTGTTCCATCACGCGGCAGTAGAAGATCCCTCCCGAGAGGTTCTTTGCGCCGGGCTGCCCGCCGCGTTCGATCAAAATGACTTGCTTGCCCGCTTGCGCCAGTTGGTGGGCGCAGACGGTGCCGGCCACGCCGCCGCCGATCACGATGACGTCGGCATCGACCTCGAGTGCTTCTTCAGGCATCAGGTTTCTCTCCCCAAAAACCGTCATTGGAACGGGTGGGCCGGGCCGCCCGGTTTCGCGCGGCCCGGCTTTCGAACGCTTACGGGATCAGAGCGCGCCGGCCTTGACTTTCTCGGCGATGTCGTCGGCCGACAGCCACCCCGACGTCAGGGCGAAGCCGTTGGCCGAACCCGGAATCGTCAGTTGGTAGCTTTCGCCGAACAGGCCGCCCGCGTCGCAACCGACGCTGTAGAGGCCTGGAATGACCCCACCATTGGCATCGAGCACCTGCATGTATTCATTGATCTTGATGGCGCCGACGCTGACCATGATGCCGGGTTCCATCTTGATGGCGTAAAAGGGCGCCCGATTGCAGGCAAAGAGGTACTTCGGGTCCTTGCGGTACTTCTTGTCATCACCGGCACTGACGTAGCCGTTGTACTCCTCGACTTCCGAGCGCAGCACTTCGGGAGCGACACCGATCTTGCCGGCCAGCGCTTCGAGGGTCTCTCCCTTGTGGACGTTGGTGCAGCTGCTATTTGCGGCGTCGGCCTCGAGTTCCCCCGGCAGATGGATCAGCTTTTCGTAGTTGCGGACGTAGATGCCAAGGCCGACAAAGTTGCCCTTGTTGACCAGCCTGTCGATGTAGTCCTGGTCGAGGATGCACCAGAACATCGCGTCCGGCAGGCCCACCATGAGGTCGCCGGCATTGCCGAAGTTGAGCCCCACGGTTTCGTTGGTGAAGCGCCGGCCGTACTTGTCGACCCATAACGAGGGCTGCATGCCGGCGTTGTTGACGTGGCTGGTGACGGTCTTGTCGCGCATCAGGGGAAAGAACAGCATGGTGCCGATATTGGAGTTCTCGACGGCGCCGACCTCCTGCATCATCTTGAGGCCGTCGCCGGTGTTCCCTTTCCCGCCGGCGTTGATGACATGCTCGCCGATCTTGAACTTGCCGTACTTGTTGATCAGCGCGGGATTGGCGGCATAGCCGCCGGAGCCGACCACGACGGCCTTGGCCCCGAGCCTGACGGTCTCGCCATCGGCGTCCTTGGCGACCACGCCCTTGATCTTGCCGTCCTCGCCCCGCAGGATCCTGGTTGCGGGGGTGGACAGGAAGATGTCGACGCCGCGGCGGCGGGCGTCCGCTTCGAGCAGCTCGAGCACATGCGCGACCTCGCCTTCGGGCAGGTGCCAGGTGACGAGTTCGCCGGGCTGCTCGGGCGCGGTGATGGTGACGTCCTCGTAGACGGCTCCCACCTCGTCGCGCATCTTCGTGATGGTGGTGGCGGCGTTCTCGACGAAACGGTTCACCAGCGCCGAATCGCAGCGCCAGTGCGAGTAGTCGATGTAGGCGGTGTAGGCTTCCTGCTTGGTGACGGTGATGCCGCGCTTTTTCTGCTCGTCGGACTCGAAGGCCGCGTGGCCCTCGGCAAAGGCCGAGCTGCCGCCGAGCTGCTCTTCTTTTTCGAGCACGGCGCAGGTCAGACCGTTCTTGGCGGCCTGCACAGCGGTCGACAGGCCCGAGCCGCCGCCGCCGATCACGATGACGTCGTAGTGGGAATCGAACTCTTCAGCCATGTCACATCTCCTCCTGGCTTGGTTTGACTGGACGTTATTTGCCAAGGGCCGCCTGCAGGGCGGGGACGACCTCGTAGAGATCGCCCACGATGCCGAAGTCGGCGGCCTTGAAAATCGGCGCGTCGGGGTCGTTGTTGATGCCGACGACGACCTTGGTCCCCCGGATGCCTTCCAGGTGCTGCGGGGCTCCCTGGATGCCGACGGCGATGTAGAGCCGGGGCGTGATATGCTGGCCGGACCGGCCCACATAGCGCTCCTTTTCGACCCAGCCCAGGTCGTCGGCCACGGGCATGCTGCAGCCGATTTCGGCGCCGAGGGCCGTGGCCAGGCCCTGGATGAGCGTCAGGTCGTCCTTTTTCTTCAGGCCGCGTCCGACCGAGACGACCACGCTGGCCTTGGTGATGCCCGCATCGGCCCCGGCGGCCGGTTCGATCTTCTCGAGCGTGATGTCGGCGACGCCAGTCGCGGCGACCGTCTCGATGGGAGCGGGGGGGCAGGGTGCCTGCGCGACGTCGTCTCCGGCATAGAAGGTGACCACGGGCCCGGCGGAGGCGATCGTCTCGATGACCCTGCCGTCCAGGTCCGCGCGTTCCACAAGGGTGTCCTCGCCGTCGGCCGACAGCTTCAGGCCGCGCGGAATCATGGCTGCGCCGAGGTTCGCCGCGGTCGCGCCGGCAAGGACGCGGCCCGCGGCGGAGGCGTTGGCGACGACCGCTCTGGGCGCATCGGCCGCGATAAGTCGGGCGACCGGGCCGGCGTAGGCCTCGGCCGGACGCCCCTGTTCCGTCTCGATCCACTTCACCGCGTCGGGGCCGGCGACCGCGACGGCCTCGGCCAGGGCGCGCGGTCCGACCACGGCCGCGATGACCTTCCCCCCCAGTCCCTTGGCCGCGGCCACCAGGGCGGGCGTGGGCTTTTCCTCTGTCACGATGATCCATGCCTCGTTCATTGGGCCTCTCCTTTCTCGTTGTCCGCGTAAGTCTCCGGCATGCTACAAGACCCCCTCGCCCCGCAGGGCGTCGACGAGCTGCGCGGCAGCTGCGGGGGGCTCGCCCTCGAAGAGGCGGGCAGCAGTGGTTTCGGGCAGCCTGGTGGCCCGGCTCGCAACCGTCTCGGCGTTGCCGGCGCTGATGTCGGCGAGAGTCAGCTTGCCGATGGGGCGCTTGCGGGCCATCAGCTGCTCTTTCATGCCGGGAGCCTTTTTTTCGGGGGATGCGGCGCTGACCGCGACGACGGCCGGGGCGGCAAGGCTTAGGGTCTGCACGTCCTTGCCCAGCTTGCGGGTGATGCGCACGCGCCCGTCGGCGGCTTCGGCGCTGTCGACGTGGGCGACGGCCGGCCAGCCCAGCAGTCCGGCCAGGGCCACGGGGACGCCGGCGTATTCCTCGGAGTCCCCGATCGCGACGATGTCCACATCGCCGATCTTCCTGACGGCGGCGGCGATGATCGCCGCCGTGGCGGCATTGTCCACGAGGTTGGGCGCGTCGGTGATCGAGACGGCCTGCTTCACGCCGCGCGCCAGGACCCAGCTGGCGTCGCCGTCGCCGATGGTCAGGCCGATGACCTCTCCACCGTCCGCAATGGCCTTGGCGGCCTCGAGCGCGGCGAAATCGTCCTCGCCGGGGCTCATCTTCGCGTTGCGCCAATCCACGGAGCCGTCGTTTCTGACGGCCGCGTCCTTGGCATCCCTGGCCCACTTGTAAACAATGACTGTTTTCATCCTTGCTGATGCCTCCATGGCGAAAGCCAATATGCAGGTTGCTCTCGTGATTTCGTGATGAAAGTGACGTTTTGTACGGACGGATGCTTCTATAAAAACGTACACTGTCCAGGTTTGTCCTTAGCCATTGGTGTAAAAGTGCTAGCATGAATTGTTCGTTGCAGTCCTATACTTTGTGTGATAGTGATTTATTCACGAGCATTATTAATTGTTTTATTGTCATTGATAGATTCAATTTATGAATTGCCGACGGCTGCACCTTCGCCACGGTGCAGCCGTCTTTCGGGGGGGCAGGAGTATGGACGTTCAAAGAGGCGCGTTGCGGCCGGGCCGATGTTGGCGTCAGCCGCAATCGAGGCGCAGCCTTGCCGCGCCGCACTGTGATGGTGGATTCTTCCCGGCCTCTTCCCGGTGCCGGGCGCGCCTCGAGGCGGGCGTGCATCCTCCCGTGTCCGCCCCGGCACGCGGCAACCGGGCCACGCCAGCGGGCGGCGCGGCGGCCTTGTGTGTTTTTGCCCCCGGGCGTATCGCTGAAACCCTTGGGTATTGAGCAATCCGCGGTTGACCGGAGGTACTTTTTCGGGGGCTGCGGGGAAGGAAACCGTTTTACGAGGGGAATTTTTGTCTATTTGATTGTGAAAAAATGCACATAAAATAGAGAATCACGGAGGTTGCGATGTTTGACTTTCGTCAACTGCGCTGCTTCATTGCTGTCGCCCGTCATTTGCATTTTAATCGCGCGGCAAATGAACTCCATATTACGCAGCCATCATTAACGCACACGATAAAACAACTTGAGGAGATTCTTGGCGTTGTCTTGTTCGAGCGAACGACACGCACGGTAAGACTCACGGCGGCGGGACGCGCTTTTTATAAAGAGGCCCTTCACATGCAGGAGCAGATGGAATTGGCCTGCCAGGCCGCCAGGCGGGCCGCGCAGGGCGAGCAGGGCCGTTTGACCATCGGCTTTGTGACGACAGCGATCCTGTGTGACCTCAAGCGCATGATCCGCCTGTTTCACGAGCGGTTTCCGCACGTCGAGCTGGTGCTGCGGGAGATGCTCATCGGTGAGCTTCTGGACAAGTTGCATTCGGATTCGCTGGATTTGATCTGCAGCGACGGGGAAGTGCTGGATGACGCTTTTGAATCGCATCCGATCGCGTCCCCATCGTGGGTCCTGGCGGTGCATCGTTCGAATCCATTGTCATCCTGCCGCGCGCTGACCCTTGCCCAGACCATGGAGCAACCCTTTGTCGTGGCTACCGACCATCCGGCGCACAATCTGCAGCGGAAAATGATCCAGGCGTGCCAGAAGGCCGACTTTACTCCGGCCATACGGGAATGCGCCGACAGCGTGCCCTGTGCGGTGGCTCTGGTGGAGGCGAAGCTGGGGGTGGCCATGGTCTACAATATTCCGACCTGCCGCCCGGCCGACGTGGTCTACAAAAAGCTCGTGGACAGCGACATGGAGGACGTGCGTATGCACTTGTGCTGGCGTCGTGGGGAGTTGAGTCCGGCGGCGGCCAATTTCGTGCAGTTGAGCTAGGGCCTGGTCCGATCCGCGTCGCCGGAAGGGCGCGAGGGGAGGGGGCTCATGGCGGCAATGGAAGTTCATGCGGGCCGCCTCCTGTCCAGCTCCGGAAACTTCCCAATGCTGCGCCGCGCCGCCGTCCCTGGCCCAAAGGGGCCGTTTTCCCGGAAGCGGGCCCGGGACGGCTTTGCAACATGGCCTTTTTCTGGCATTTTCAGGGCGGAGGCATGTCGCCCCGTGCAAGGAGTTTCCCATGCTGCCCGCTCCGCTCCATTTTCTTTCTCCACGCCGCCAAGAATACCTGACAGGCCTGCTCGACCATTACCGGCCCGTGGCCTGGGGGATGTCCCTTTTAAGCGAAGCCCTCAAGCACGCCATCACCAAGCGTCCGGACAAGGGGTTTCGCGTCCTGACCGGCGAGATCGACACCCTCGAGGCCGAGGCCGACAAGGTCAAACGCCGCATCCGTAACCACTTGCCCGTCGCCTGGCTCATGGTCGTCGACAAGACGCTCTTCCTGGACTACACGCGCCGCCAGGACAATATCCTCGACGCTGTCCAGGAAGCCACGACCTGGCTCGCCTTGTCCCCCCTCGAAGTCCCCGCGGCCCTGGCCGAGGCCCTGACGATCAGCGTCGCCGAAGCGGCCGAGACCGTGGTCCTGCTGCATGCGGCGCTCTCCGCGACCATGGACGGCATTCTCCATGGCCGTGGCGATCGCGGCACCATCAAGGCCAATATCCAGGCCGTGCGCCAACAGCATCTGAAGGTGGTCAAGGCCAAGCGCGGCCTGATCGCCGCCGCCTACGCCTCGGACATGGATTTCGGGGCCGTCTACCGGATCATCCGCTTCGTGGAATACGTCTTCCGGGCCAGCCATAACGCCGAAAGCTGCGCCGATATCCTGCGCGCCATGCTGGCGCGTTAGGGGAGGAGGAGGGAAACAGTGCGAGAGGGGAACCCTTTTTGAAAAAAGGGTTCCCCTCTCGCGCTCTCCCTTCCCCAAAACTTTTAACGGTGACCAGCTGTTATCGTTGAGAGTCTTTGGAAGGGGGGCCCGGGGGGGAGAACCTTTCTGCAAGAAAGGTTTCCCCCCGGTTCCTTTTCTCCGCTTCTCTTCCCCATTACCGGGCGATGCCGGTGATGGACAGCAGCCAGTAGCAGGCCGCCGAGGCCAGGGCCGCCGCCGGGATGGTCATGACCCAGGCCACGACCAGCCGGCCGGCCACGCCCCAGCGCACGGCGGACAGGCGTTTGGACGCGCCCACGCCGATGACCGTGGTGGAGATGGTGTGTGTTGTGGAGATGGGCGCGCCGAGGACCGAGGCCCCGCTGATGACCATCGCCGCCGCCGTTTCCGCGGCAAAGCCGTGAATGGGTTCGAGCTTGAAGATCTTGTGCCCCATGGTCTTGACGATCTTCCAGCCGCCGGAGGCCGTGCCGAGGCCCATGGACGCGGCGCAGGCGAGCTTGACCCAGAAGGGCACCGTCATTTCCGGAATCGTTCCGCCCAGGAACAGGGCCAGGGTGATGATGCCCATGGTCTTCTGGGCGTCGTTTAAGCCGTGGCTTGTGGCCATGAAGGCCGAGGACAGGATCTGCAGCTTCTTGAAGACCCCGTTGACCCTGTGCGGCGTGCTGCGGCGCACCAGCCACGACAAAAGCACCATGAGCAGGTAGCCGGCCCCGAAGCCGGCCAGGGGCGAGAGCACCAGCGGCAGCAGGACCTTGTGGGCGATGGAGCCGTAGCTTGGCGTATCCCAGCCGCCGTAGGCCACGGCCGCGCCGATGAGTCCGCCGACCAGGGCGTGGGAGGACGACGAGGGCAGCCCCCAGTACCAGGTGAGAATATTCCAGAGGATGGCTCCCATGAGCGCGGCCAGGACCACGCCCTGGCTGCCGGACACCACCTCGGGCCGCACGATGCCGCTGCCCATGGTGTGGGCCACGGCCGTGCCCAGAAACGCGCCCAGCAGGTTCAGGACGCCGGCCATGCACACGGCGGTCAGCGGCGAAAGCACCTTGGTGGAAACAACCGTGGCGATGGCGTTGGCGCTGTCGTGGGCGCCGTTGGTGAAATCGAAGAGCAACGCGATGGCGACCACCGCCACGAGCAGTACGGGAATATCAGGCATTCTTGAGCACCACGCCTTCGAGCACGTCGGAAAGGGATTCGGTGCGCTCGACGGCCGCCTCGATGCGGTCGAACAGGTGCTTCCATTTGACGATTTCGAGAATGGCCTGATAGCCGGCGCTCTCCTCCCCGCCGTCGTACAGTTCGCCGATGCCGACCATGATCAGGGTTTCGCACTCGTGCTTGAGGCCTTCGATCTTGAGGAACTGTTGTTCGGCCTGCTTGTTTTGGCGCATGTGCACGAGCACGGCCCCGATTTCCTCGATCATGGCCCGCAGGTTGCTGATGATGCGCCGGGCGGGATACCGGATGCGGTCGAAACCGAAAAGCCCCACCCGCGAGGCGATGGCCTTGATGAGGTTCAGGATGTCTTCCTGGGTGAGGTTGATCTCGTGGATGTCCTCGCGGTCGATGGGCGTGATGAAGGTAAGCGAGAGTTCCTTGGCGATGCGCCGGCTGATGGCGTTGCCTTCGGATTCGATGATGGTGATGCGCCGGCAGCGATCTTCCACGTCGTCGAAAGTGGTGAACAGTTCGTCGAGGATGATCGCCGCCTTGACGAGTTTACGGTGTTGCTCGGTAAACAGGTCGTAGAATTTCACGGACCTGGGAAACAGGCTGAACCCCATGGCGTCTCCGCTTTTTTGGCTGCTTGTAGGGGGAAACCGTGCGTCAGGCCGGTTTCCCGAAATCGCGCTGCTTCGCGCCGGCCAGGGGCAGGCGCACCACCCGGGTGGCCCCGTCGAGCAGCGCTTCCCCGCCGTACGGAGACAGCTCCGCCACGGGCAGGACAATGTCGAGATTGGCCGGACCCCTGAAACGCACTTCCACACAGTCCTGCTCCCGCGTCACGCTGACGGCCACTTCCACCGCGTCCGGCGTCTGGGACAGCAGCGAGCCGAAAGCCCGCACCATGGCCTCGTGTCCGGCCAGCACGGGGAAGGCCCCGGTCGGCGCGTTTTCCAGCCACGCCGTCACCTTCTTGGCCCGAAACAGCGGCGCATGGGTCGCCATGGCCTGCTTGAGGGCGGACAGCACGTCGCTGGCCGCGGCGGCCCTGGCGGCGGCATAGCGGTCGCGGGCGGCGGCCAGGAGATCGTCGATGATGGTCTTCATGTCGTCGGCGGCGCGAACCACCGCGTCGAGCGCCTTGGCCGGAGCCGCTTGCGTCGCCGCGTCCGTTCCCTGCGCCCCGTCCGGCGCGTCGGGTGACTGGCCGGGCGTCTGGTCGGTGAGCATGGTGAGCGCCGTCTCGGCGAAGCCGCGCACCTTGGTCAGGGGGGTGCGCAGGTTGTGGGAGGCGTCGATGACGAAGTCGCGGAAAATGCGGTCCATGGTCGCGGCTTCGGTCACGTCGTGAAAGGTGACCACGCGTCCGGACGTATGCGCTTCGCCGGGCAGGGCCGCCACGGTCACCTCGGTCACCCTGCCGTTTTGCAGCTCGAAGCGGCCCACGCGCTGCGCCGTGCCGCCCTCCGGGTCGAAGGCGGCCAGGGCGCGCTCCACGCACAGCGGCATGCCGGCCTCGAGGGGCGAGCGGCCGACGAGGTCGGCCTTCTTGGGAAACATCTCCCGCAGGGCGCGGTTGGCGGCCACGATGCGCTCGTCGGCATCCAGGATGGTCACCCCTTCGGCCATGCTCTCGAACACCGCTTCCTGGCGCTGGCGGTGTTCCTCGATTTCCCGGACATGGTCGCCGATGCGCTCGGCCAGCACGTTGATGGCTCCGGCCAGGGGCGCGAAATCCCGGGCCGGGACGATGTGGATGCGCCGGTCGTAGTGGCCCCGGCCCACGGCCGCGACCACGTTGGCGATTTCGCCGATGGAGCGGGACATGCTCCGGGCCAGGCCGAAAGCGGCCACGCCCCCGGCCAGGAACACCAGGGCCAGCACGGCCAGCAGCCCGTCGCGAAACCGCGACAGCTCCCCGCCAAGGGCCGACACTGGCAAAGCCAGTCGCAAAATGCCCGCCGGCACGCCGTTGCCGCCGGCATAGGCCTTGGCCACGTAGACCATGTCGCGGCCGAGCGTTTTGCTTTTGCGCACGTCCTGGCCGACGCCGCCGGCTGCGGCCTGGAGCACCTCGGGCCGTCCGGCGTGGTCCTCCATGGCGGGAACGCCCGCGGCGTGCACGGCCGAATCGGCCACGACCCGGCCGGAGACGATGTAGGTGAAGCGAAGCCCCAGATGCGCGCCGAGGGTATCGGCGAACTGGGCCAGTCCGGACTCGGTCTCCAGGGCCGGTTCCCGGGCCAGCAGGAAGGTGACCATGTCCAGGGAGGCCTTGGCCCGTTGCTCCGCCTCCTCCACCAGGGCCCTTTCGGCCCGGTTCGTGACGAAGATGAAGACCCCGCACAGGACCAGCAGGAAAAATCCCCAGGTCCAGAGGAGAAAGTGCAAGCGGATGGAACGGTTGGCCATACGTGATCCTTGTGTGGCGAAACCATCGCGACGTTATGACGATTTCGTGACGCAGAGATATAGGCGGCCAGGGCTTCGGGGGCAAGGGGCAACGTGGGTCTTCCTTGCCGGGGCGGGCGTTGCGGCGGGGCGATGCGGCACGGCGCGTGCGTGATGCGGGAGGCGTCTGGCGGCGGCGATCGCGCCGGGTACAAATCCTTGGCCCGGTTTCAGAGACATTTTGGGCGAGGTACAGAATTCTGTACGCGCCTGGGGGCCGCCTTCGCTGGCCTATTGTCTAGTTCCGATTCTAACCTGCCGTAAAAGAGACGTAAAAATGTTTAAAATGCCGGATGCGGCATCCTGGCACGGAGCCTGCTAGAGAGAAAATATCCTTCCTCTCAACAACACTTTTTGGAAAAAGGCTTTTCGGGTGGCTCCCGAAAAGCCTTTTTCATTTTGGTCGTGGGCCTGCCGCCGCCGAACGTGCGTTTCCGGGCCTTCCCGGGGGGGAGCGCCGCGTTTGACGCGACCGGCTTTCCGGCCGGACCGGGCCTCGGGGCGCTCGCGGCCTGCCAGGGGGCGGGTATAAAATCCTGAACATGGTCGCCGCCGCAGCGGCGGTTCGGGGGCCGGGTGCGCCGCGCTGCGCAGGCCCATGCCCCCCTTCGTGTCGCCGTGACCGGTGGGGACGTGTCGGTCTGGCGCGCGGGCGCGTGTGGCCTTGCCCGCAGGGCGACATTGCCGGGGGCGGGTCAGTCCAGCTTGAACCGGATGGTCAGCAAGGCGCGGCAGGGCACGGGGTGGCCGCCTCGTTTGGCCGGGAAAAAGGTCGAGGCCCTGACCGCCACGAGCGCCGAACGGGCGAAATCCAGGCTGGTCTGCCGGACCACCTCGGCATTTTGCAGTTCCCCGGCCGCGTTGATGAAAAGCCGCAGCACCACCGAGCCTTCCTCGCCGTCGATCCTGGCGTTGCCGGGATAACGGGGCAGGGTGCGATGCCGAAACATCGGGCCGTCGCCCGTGCCGAACGCGCCCACATATTCGCCGCCGCCCCCGCCGCCGGGGCCCGCGCCGCCGGAGCCTCCCGTTCCCGGACCATGTCCCGGTCCCTTGCCCCCTTCCTGGCCGCCGATGCCCGGCGCGCCTTCTCCGCTTCCCAGACCCGTTCCCTGACCATGCCCGCCTGAAGCGGCCACGACCGGCGCGGCCGCCGGCGCTGGTTCCGGCCGCACCTGGCGCGCGCTGTGGCGGGGGGGGCGTCTGGCGGCCGGCTTGGTTTCAGGCCGCGCCTTGGGCGTCGGTTCCGGCCTGGGTTTGGGCGCGACTGCCGGTGCCGGTTGTGGCGTGGGAGGAGTCGGCGCTTTTTCCGGAGAGGGCACGGGCGTGGCCTGCTGCGGCGGGGGGCTCGTTTTCTCCTCCTGCGCCATGGCCTGCGGTTTGGCGGCGTCCGGGGGGGAAGTGACCGCTCCGGCCGGTCGGCCATCGCCGCCGCCGGGCAGTTTCCCGTCTCCGCCGCTCCCGCCCGGGCCGGCCAGGTCGCCGAGGGTGAGCTCGACCACGGTTTCAAGCGGCCGCTCTTCGTGGGTGAGGGTGAACACCCCGGCGGCGGCCAGGGACACCAGCAGCACGGCATGCAGTCCAAGCGACAGGGCGAGCCATAGCCAGGGCGCTTCGTTGCGGCGCGGTTTGTCCGTGGCCGCATCGAACAGCGTGCACCTTATGATTTCCAGTTCCTCCAGGCTGCACTGCTCGCAGATGACCGGCCCCGCATCCAGGAAGGCCGCGTCTTGTTCCATGTCTTGGAGGATGTGCTCGGTATAGTGTTCCATAGCGTACTGCGCGGGGAAAGACGATGATCCGTCCAGTTGAATGGAAAACACGTTGAAGTATCACGATTATTTAAAAATCGTGTACTATTGCTATTTTTGAAACCTTCCCCTAATGGACTGCCGATGTCAAGATATGCTCCTGTAGTGCTGTTTTGTTCCTCTTTTTGCCGAGAGGGTATTTGAATTATAACGTCTGCTTTTTTGGACATACCTTACTGTCATGCATATAAGAATAATCGTGATAGTAGGCACAGCAGTCGTCAGTGCGTCAGGCGTTTGTTTTCAGGGTTTCGTAGCCGTGGATGGAGCGCGGCGGGTGCGGTGCATCCCGCGGCGTGGGTCTTAATCGGCGGCAAACAAAAGCGGTCGGCCGCCGGCATACAGGGCCGGTCGGGCGGGGCCGCGCGGAGGAGCGAGGGGCCGGATGGCGCGTCGCGTCGTTCGGTGATGGCAGGGATTCAACGGGCTTGCGGATGCGGGCCGATCACGGGGGGAACATGAAGCGTTTCATGGTCATGGTACTGTTTGCGGGCGTGTGCTTGGCACCGTCGTTGTCCGCCGGGCAGCAGTCGGGGGAGGCGGACACCCGGATGAACGACATGGTGGTCACGGCCACGCGCACCGAGCAGCCGATGAAGGACGTGCCCGGCAGCGTCACCGTCATTACTAGGCGGGAGCTCAAGGAAATGCCGGTCCAGACCGTGGACGAGGCCCTTTCCTACATCTCGGGGGCCAACGTGTACCGGCCGAGCGGGGTGTTCAGCTTTAAATCGGTGGTGTCGCTGCGCGGGCTCGGCAACGAGCAGGGCCGCACATTGGTGCTCATCGACGGCGTGCCCCAGAACAGTTCCGACATGGGCGACGTGAACTGGAACCGCATCAACCTCGAGGACATCAAGCGCATCGAGATCCTCAAGGGCCCGGCCGCCGCGATCTACGGCAACAACGCCATGGGTGGCGTCATCAACATCATCACCGAGAAGCCGACCAAGGTCGCCTCGGCCTCGGCCTCCACCACCTACGGCACCTACGACGACTGGCAGGTGCGGGGCGTGGCCGCCTTGCGCACCTCCGAGGAGCCCAAGGCCCTCTATCTGCGGGCCTCCGCCCGGTACCACAACTCGCCCGGCTACATGGCCACGCCGAGCGACGAGCAGACGCCCTTTTCGGTCAATTCCTTCATTCGGGAAAAGACGCTCAACATCAAGGCCGGCTGGGACATCAACGAAAGCAACAACCTCGAGTTCCAATATACCAAGGATAACCAGAAGGCCGGCGAGGGTACGGAATACTTCGCCTACGACGGCAAGCACCGCGGCTACGACACCGACGCCTGGCAGGGCAAATTCACCGGCTCCTGGGGCGGCTGGTCCACGGTGATAAACGCCTATTTCCAGGATGTGCATTACGACCGCACCAATGAATCCTGGTCGGACTACACGAACCTCGACAGCTACAGCCGCACCGATTCCAAGGTTGATCGCAAGAACTACGGCCTGCTCACCAACCTGTCCAAGGTCGTGGGTTTCAACACCTTCACCGTGGGCTTCGACTACAGCCTCGGCATCATGGACGGCACGGATTATTACCGCACCGATCCCCTCTTCGCCACGGACTACGGCAAGATTCGCAGTTACGGCCTCTTTGCCCAGGACCAGCTCAAGTTCCTGGACGACAAACTCATTTTCCTGGCCGGCCTGCGCTACGACAACGCCACCACCTTCGACGGCCACTACGACACGAACATCGCCAAGCTGAGCAAGTACACCGAGTATTATCCCGATCATACCTGGGACGACTGGAGCCCCCGCGCTTCGGTCAAATACTTCTTCCTGGACAACCTCAGCGCCTACCTATCCTACGGCCACGCCTTCCGCGCCCCCCTGCTCGACGACATGTACCGTACGGGCAAGATGAAGGGCGGCTCCAAGATCTCCAATCCGTCGCTCGGGCCGGAAAAACTCGACACCTACGAGGTCGGTTCGGACTGGCAACCGCTGGAGAACGTGCGCCTGTCGGGATCGGGCTACTTTTCCGTGGGGCGTGATTTCCAGTCCTATGTGACGGTCCTCCCCGGCATCTTCCAGAAGCAGAACATCGGCGAGGTGCAGATCTGGGGCATGGAACTCAACGGCGAATGGGATCCGTTCAAGTTCCAGGGGATCGACGTGCTCAAGCGGTTCACGCTCTTCGCCAACTACACCTTCAACGATTCCCGGGTGGCCGACTTCCCGGGTCGTCCCGATCTCGTGGGCAAGCTGTTGCCCTATGTGCCGCAGAATTCGTTCAATGGCGGTTTCAATTGGCTCAACAAGTACGTCAACGCCAAGTTTGCCGTGCAGTACGTGGGGCTCATGTACGGCGACGACCTCAACTCCGACGCCAACATCATTCCGCCCCACGCCCTGGTCAACGCCAAGCTCTGGCGTAACCTGGATTTTCTGGGCGGCTACGGCAAGAACTTCACCGTGTCGCTTTCCGGCGAGAACCTGCTGAATCACCAGTATGTCGACGCGCACAACCCCAACACGCTCAATCCCGGACGGATGCTCTTCATGGAACTGTCATGCAAGTTCTGAAAAAGCGCGGTCTGACCACGGCCCAGGTCGTTTTCTTCGCCTCCATGGTGGCGCTGGATTTCGGCTGGGGCATGGTGTTCAAGACCGCGCTGCAACTGACGACCATCCACGCCGTGGCGCGGCTGGAAATGGTCGTCTCGGTCATGCTCATGGTGATAACGCGGCTGATGCTCGACCGCTTCGGCACGCTTATCGCCTATGAGCTGGCCTGGGGACTCCTGGCCGCCGCCTTCATGCCGGCGGCCGGGGGCGACCCCGGTTTCATGAAGCTCGTGCCCGCGCTCGTCCAGGGCGTGGTGTACGACGCGCTTTTCACCTGGCTTCGGAGCGTCATGCCGCGGGGGCGGACCTACGTGGCCATGCTCGTCGGCGGGCTCATCGGCCCGAGCGCCGCCATGGTCGCGCGCGTGGCCATGGGCATGCCCTGGGCCACGGCCTCGCAAGTCCTTTTCGGCATCTCCCTGGTCACCTCGCTTGGCATCAACGCCCTTGGCGTGTGGCTGGCGCTTACGGTCTGGAAACGGGTCGGCGGCCTTCAGGCCGTGGCCATGCTGCGATTGGCGCCATGATCGAACTGGGGGGCGTCTCTTTCGTGCCGGCCGGCGCGGACAGGCCCATCCTTGCCGACGTGAGCCTGCGCATCGCGCCGGGCGAGCGGGTGGGCATCGTGGGACCCTCCGGCGCGGGCAAATCCACCCTGGGCTATCATCTGTGCGGGGCGCACCGGCTGGCCCTGGCCGGCGAGACCACGGGGATGCTGCGTTTCGACGGCGCGGATGGCGCGGACGGCGCGCCGTGCGGCTTTGCCGGATTGGTCGGCCAGAACCCCGAGGCCCAGCTTTTTTGCCGCACGGTCTACGAGGAGCTGGCCCTGGCCCTTCGGGTGCGCGGCCGGGACGAGGCGTCTTGCGCCGCCGTGGCCGATGCGCTCCTTGACCGCTACGCCTTCGGCGCGCGCCGCGATGCGCCCGTGTCCCGGCTGTCCCTTGGCCAAAAGCAGCTGACCGCCGTCATGTCCATGCTGGCCATGGAGCCCAAGGTGCTGCTTCTCGACGAACCCACGAGCTACCTGGACGCCGCCGCCGCGGACCGGCTCTTCGCCCATCTGGGCCGTTTGTGCCGCTGCCACGGCTGGATCGTCCTTGTCATCGAGCACGACCTGGCCCGGCTGTCCGGCTTTGCCGAGCGCGTGCTGTCCGTGGCCGACGGCAGGCTCGTCGACGACGGTCCGTTCATGGCCCGCGCCGCCCGGGACAATCCGGCCGAGGCAGTTGTCCTGCCGCCCTTTGCGCCGATCGATGCCGCCAGGGAGCCGGCCGTGGTCTTTTCCAATCTTTCCTTCGGCTACGCCAAAGAGGAGCCGGTGCTGCGGGACGTCGATCTGGTCGTGCGGCCGGGCGAATCCGTGGCCCTGCTCGGCGCCAACGGCGTCGGCAAATCGACTCTGCTGCATCTGGCCAAGGGGCTTGCCAGGCCAGGCTCCGGCGCGGTCCGTCTCGGACCCGGGCTCACCCCGGCGCGCGACGTGGGGCTCATGTTCCAGAATCCCGAGGACCAGATTTTCGCCCACACCGTGGAGGCCGAGTGCGGCTACTGGCTGGCCAACCTGGGGGTGCCCCGCGAGGAGCTGTCCCGGCGCTGCGGGGATATCCTGGCGAATCTCGGCCTTGCCGGCATGGCCGAGCGGGCGCCGTTTTCCCTGAGCTTCGGCGAGAAGCGCCGGCTGTGTCTGGCCGCCATCCTCGTGGCCGGGCCGGCCGTGTTGTGCCTGGACGAGCCCACCACAGGCCTCGACGACGCCAACATGGCCCATATGGCCGGGATCGTCCGGCGTCTGGCCGGGGAGGGCAGGGCCATCCTGTTCGCCACCCACGAGGACGCCTTCGCGGCCATGGCCGCCACGCGCTGGGTGCGCCTCGAAAACGGTCACGTCGTCTCCGACGGCCCAAACCCCCATCTCGCAACGCCATGATCGCCACGCTCAAACGCTCCTCGGCCCTGGGCAAGTGCTTCTTCGCCCTGTCCCTTTCCGCCTATGCCTTTTATTGCCAGGACTGGCGGGTGCTGCTCGGCCTGATCGTCCTTCTGGCCGGGGCCCTTGCCGTCTCGGGGGACTGGGACAAAAGCGTGTGGGTGATGTTCGTGGTCTTTGCCGCCTCGCTGCCCACGCTGCTGTTCATTTTCCTTCTCGGCGGCGTGGAAAAGGCCCCCACCTGGCGCGAGGGCGTGCTCCTCGGCCTGTCCTGGCTGTCCGTTTTTTCCCTGCGCCTTTTTCTGCTCGTTTTGGCGGACATCCTGGTGGTCAAATGGACGACCTTTTCCGACCTGCTCCTGTCCCTGCGCGGCCTGCGTCTGCCGGGCAAGGCCGTGCTTTTCGTCTCCACCCTGGCCACCATGGTCCCGAACGTCTTTTCCCTGGCCATGCACGTCATCACCGTGCAGCGCTGCCGGGGCTTTACGCCGAAGCGTCTGGTCAACCCCAAAAACTTTCTGCCGCTTTTCGTGCCGGTCTTCCTGGCCCAGGTGAAGCGTTCCACGGACCTGGCCCTGTCCCTCGAGATGCGGGGCATTTCCGGCGATGCCCTGGCGCGCGGGGCCAGGGTCCGGCTCACGCCCGGCGACGCGTTGTTGGGCGTTGCGGCGATTCTTATCTGGTTTCTGGGCCGTGGCTGGGCTTGACGCCACCTGCCCTTGGTGCTGCGATAATAACCCGGCCGCGCAGCAGGCGCGGCAAGGAGTGACGTCATGGAATGCGGCTTTTGCGAGCGACGCTGCCGGCTCGGACCGGAAGGGTACGGCTACTGCCGAATGTACCGGGCCGGGGAAACGGGCGTGGAGGAGCGGTTCCCGGACAGGTGGTGCGCCACGGCCGTCTCCCGGGTGGAAACCGTGCCCTTTTACCATGCCTGGCCCGGGGCGCGCTGCCTCATTATCGGCACGGCCGGCTGCAACTTCGAGTGCCGCTATTGCTCCAACGCCGAAGTGGTCAAGGTCGATCCGGCCGGCCTGACCGACATCATGCTCGAACTGTCCCCCAAGGCGTTGGTGGACAAGGCCCGCAAGCACGGCTGCCACGCCATCGTCTTTTCCGTCAACGAGCCCACGGTTTCGCTGCCAAGCCTCGAACAGGTGGCCCGGGAGGCCAGGGCCGTGGGTATGCCCATGGGCTGCCTGACCAACGGCTATGCCACCGTGGAGGCCACCGAGCGGCTGGCCAAGGTCTTTTCCTTCGTCAACGTGAGCCTCAAAGGGCTGTCGCCGGAGTTCTGTCAGGAATTCCTGGGCGTGCCCGACGCCGGGCCGATCCTGCGCAACATCGCGGCCCTGGCGCGAAAGGTCCACGTGGAGGTGACCACGCCCGTCATCGAGGGCACAAACGATCACGAACTCGACGCCATGGCCGCCTTTCTGGCCGATATCCGCCGCGACATCCCCTGGCACGTGTTCCGCCTGCTGCCGGAATACAAGATGCAACGCGAGGACTACCCCAGCATCGAGGCCATAAGCGCCAGGATCGAGGACTGCGGCCGCCGGCTCGACTACGTCTACTTCCACAATTTCATCGGTTCGCGCTGGGTCAACACCCATTGCCCCTCCTGCGGCACGGTGGTCATCGAACGTCATAGCCTGGGCTGCGGCGGGGACAAGCTCGACACCTTCCACTGCCATGGCGACCTCTGTCCGTCCTGCGGCGCGCGCATCGCCCTGTGCGGCTCCCATATGGCCTGGAACATCAAGGAGGCGACGGCATGAGTCTGGCCATTCTCGACGCGCGGCAATGGCAGCAGGTGGTGGACCTGCAAAGCGGCCGGCCGACCGAGTCGGACGCGCCCGCGACCGAAATGGTCAAAGGGCTCCTCGACCGCCATCCCTTTCCCGGCGACCGCGACCGGGGCAGCAACGCCTGGGTCACGGACACGGCCCTGGACCTGATCGACCGCTACGCCCCGGGGTTCGCCTTCCTGTCCTATTCCCAGCAGTACTATTCCTGCCGCTACAGCCCGCTTTCCCCGGAGGAACGCCGGGAACACGTGGCTGGCGCGTTCGCCGAGGCGGCCCGCTTCGCCGCGGCGTCCGGCATGACCACCGTGCTGGTCGGCACGGGCGAACTTGTGCCGGCCAAGACGCCCATCGACCTGGAAAACCTGGACGGCCTGGCCGTGACCAGCAACTGGTGCGCCCACTATGCCGGGCTCTACGACCTGTCGGCCCGCGACTACGACGCGCTCCGCCATCATCCGAGCCTTTCGCGCATCGTCTCGAAACAGGATATCCTCGACCTCTTCGGCGGCGGCCCGGCCGACGGGGCCAGATTGCCCGAGTACATGGCCGTGGCCGCGACCGGCGGCTATTTTAAGGGCACGTCGCTGCGCCGCCTGCTCATGATCCCGGAGCCGAGCACCGTGATTCCGGTCTCGGCCAACCTCGGCCCCGTCGCCTCCCTCACCGACATCCGGGCGCAGATCCTCTCCAGGCTCGCCGCCGGGGAACGCATGGCCCTGGCCCTTGTCGAGGGCGTGGGTTGCGCGGAATTCGGCGTGCCGGCGACGAGCTGCGCCAACGGCCTGGACTGGTTTCGCTACGAACCCGGCGACGCCCAGTTCCTGGCCATCTCCACCGGCCAACACCCCATCTTCCAGCACAACGGCGGCTACCGCTATTACCTCGACGACGATGAACACAAACCCTACCCGTTTTCCGGCTACTTCACAGAACTCCCTCCCGACACCATCGGTGAGGCCTACAGCGGCCGCAGTATCGCCGTGGGTAACCGCAGCATGTTCATGCACGTGTGCACCGGCTGCGACGTGACCTGCGAATGCTTCGCCCGAAACCTCTACAACCAAGGCCTCATGGCTGTTATCCATCGTCAGGATAAGATGGAATAAGACTATTGGAAACGTGCCGGGGGGAACCCTTTTCTGAAGAAAAGGGTTCCCCCCGGACCCCCTTCCCAAAAGACTTTTACTAAAAGTTAACTGCTTAACATTTATCCAGTTATAAATTCACCCATTATAAACTTTAGGAAGGGGAGAGCGCGAGAGGGGAGAACCCTTTTTAAAGGGTTTCCCCTCTCGCATCCTCTTTCCCCTTCATAAGGATTTCGCATGCGTGATGACGATGTAGCGGGGTTTCTGGCCATTAGCCGGGAGGTGTTCGCGCCGGTCTATCCCTATTATGCCGAGCGCTTCGTGCGGGAATCAGGCCTGACCGGGGGGGGGTGCCTCGACCTCGGCTGTGGCGGCGGAGACCTGGGACTGGCCGTGCTCGGAATGGGGGCGTTCGAGGTAATTTTGTACGACAAGTTGCCGGCCATGTTGGTCGCGGCCCGGGACAACGCGGCCGGGCGCGGCATGGCTGATCGGGTGCGGGTGCTGCTCGGCGATGTGGCCGCGCTGCCGCTGGCCGATGGGTGCGTGGACCTGGTCGTCAGCCGGGGCTCGGTCATGTTTTGGGACGACCTGCCCCGGGCGTTCCGGGAGGTGCGGCGGGTGCTCACGCCGAAAGGGCGGGCCTATCTCGGCGGCGGGCTCGGTTCCCCGGCCATGCGCGAGGCCATCTGCAAGCAAATGGCCGGACGCCATCCGGCCTGGGCCAACGGCGTGCCACCCAAGAGGCCCGGCACCGACCCGGACACCCACGCCCGGATGCTGCGCGCCGCCGGCATCGACGACTACGTCATCGAGCCCGACGACACCGGCCACTGGCTCAGCTTCGGTAAGTAGGGACGGAAGAGTGAAAGAGCCGGGGGGAACCCTTTCTGTAGAAAGGGTTCCCCCCGGACCCCCCTCCCAAAGACTTTTAACAAGATAAAGCTAAGTATATCAAACTGATTCAGCTATAAAATTTAGGAAGGGGAGAGCGCGAGAGGGGAGAACCCTTTTTAAAGGGTTTCCTCTCTCGCACTTTTCCTCGTTCTTTCCCTCCCCATCCTAACTCTTCTTTTCTTCCTCGGCGACCACGCCGAGCTTGTCCACGCCGGCGGCTTTGACCACGCCCATGACCGCAACCACGGTGCCGTAGGGCACGGTCTTGTCGGCCCGGAGAAAGAGTTGCTTTTGCTGGGCGGTCACGAGCTGTCGCACCTGACCTTCCAGGTCGCCGAGTTCCACCTGGTATTTGTCGAGGTAGAGGCTTCCGTCGGCCTTGATGGTCAGGACCACGCTTTCGTTTTCCTTGGGTAGCACGGAAACCGCGCGGGTTTGCGGCAGGTCGACCTGTAGTCCCTGGGTCATCATGGGCGCGGTGACCATGAAGATGATGAGCAGCACCAGCATCACGTCCACGAAGGGCGTGACGTTGACGTCGCCGAGGAATTTTCCCGAGCCGCCCGCCATCATGGCTAGGCCCCTCCGACGGCGTTTTGCGCGACTTCCTCTTGCGACGCGGGGATAGGCGCCCAGCGCACCTCGCGCTGGATGCGATTGAGGAATGCGCCGGCGAAATTGACCAGTTCGCGTTCGATGGTCTGCATGTAGCCGAGAAAGAAATTGTAGGCGATGACGGCCGGGATGGCGACGGCCAGGCCGATGGCCGTGGCGATCAGCGCCTCGGAGATGCCCGGGGCCACGGCGGCCAGGGCGGCGGACTGCATGAGGCCTATGGAATGAAACGAGTTCATGATGCCCCAGACCGTGCCGAAAAGGCCGATAAAGGGCGTGGCGTTGGCGCAGGTGGCCAGGAAGGGCAGGGTTTTCGACAGGTTGCCGAGTTCCTCGGTCACGCCCTGACGCAGCACGCGGCGGATGTTGTCCATGGTCACGCGGCTTTTTTCGACCGGGGGCATGGGGGCTTCTTCCATGCGCACGAGTTCGGCGAAGGCGAGGCGGCCCACGTGAAAGGATGGTGACGCGCGGGACTCGCCGAGTTCCTGCATGGCCGTGCGCAGGCTATCGGCCTTCTGGAAGCGGATGTAATCCCGGGCCGCCTCCCGCTTGGCCCTGGTCAGGGTGAAGATTTTGACCAGGATGATACTCCAGCAGCCGACGGACATGGCCGCCAGGACGCTCAGGACAAAAAGGACCGTCGGCGTGGCGTTGGACAACATGCCCAGCATACCGGCATGCGGCGTCAATCCGTTCATAGGTTTCTCCCTGGAAAATGTGTGATGCGGTATTGGCGCGGCGTTGCGTACGGCGCAAAAAAGGCCATGCACCAGTCGTTTATTTTCGCCTGGTTTGACGGGTAAACATTCTATCTTAATATGAGGGAGTGGTTGGATATCGTCAAGTGACACGCTTTTACTAAAAATAATTCGTGCAGTGGACACGGGGACAAACATGCGTGCGGGGATCGATCCCGGGAAGGGGAGACTACAATATCGCTTCCGCCATATACGCATTTCTGTGTGCCAGGAAATCCGGTGCGCGTAACAGCGGCATGGGCCTGACGAGGTGTCTTCGCCGAGGAGACGGATCGGGCGGGGGGCGCGTTCCTCGGAAGGCAACCGTCCGGGGGGCGGACGGCGACCGGGCGGTGTGCCCGTCAAAAGCCCTTGGCGTCCGGGGGCGTCTCCAGTAATATGAAAAGAAAGACCGTATCGGGTTTGGGTCTCGACGTCACGGTGGGCCGGTTACTCCCCTGCGGGACGTCGGGCATTTTAGGACGGAACCGCGTGAAACAGCGTGTGCGATAGGGAAGGAGGGAACCATGCGAGTGGCTTTTGTGGGAGACTCGCTGACCGTCGGCGTGGGTGATCCCTGCTATCTCGGCTGGGTGGGGAGGCTTTGCGCGGCCGCACCCGTGGCCGGCCTGGAACTCACCATGTACAACCTCGGCGTGCGCTCCGAAACGAGCCGGCACGTCAAGAATCGGGTCGGGCGCGAGCTGCCGTCGCGTCTTCTTCCCCGCGACGAGGCCAGAGTGGTGCTGTCCTTCGGCGTCAACGACGCCAAGGTGGAGGACGGGCGGCGCAAGGTGGAGCTGGCCGAGTCGGTGGACAACCTTTTTGCCTGCGCCACCTACGTGTCCAATCTGTGTCCGCTGCTGGTGGTCGGGCCGCCGCCGGTGCTCGATGCCGCTCACTGCGCACGGGTGGAGGAGATTTCCGACGCCTTTGCCAGGGCCTGTGACGATATGGGCGTAGCCTATCTGGAAATGTACCGGGCGCTCGGCCACGATGCGACCTACCGCAACAGCCTGATTGCGGGCGGCGACGGCTACCACCCCGAAGCCGCCGGCTACGCGGCCATGGCCACGCGCGTCGGGGCATGGGACGCCTGGCGTGGCTGGTTTCGTTGCTGAAGATTCCTTGAAAAACGAGCCGGGGGGAAACTTTTTTGCAAAAAAGTTTCCCCCCGGACCCCCTTTCAAAAAACTTTTACCGGTTACGGCATGTTGCCATTGTTCCACCCATAACCGTTAAAAGTTTTGGGGAGGGGAGAGCGCGAGAGGGGAACCCTTTTTTCAAGAAGGGTTCCCCTCTCGCACGTTCTGCACGCTCTTACCGTAGCCGCAGCTCCGCCACCACTTCGATGTGGGCGGTGTGGGGGAAGAGGTCCACGGGTGTGACCTGGTTGAGTGTGTAGAGGTCGCTTAGGATTTTGAGGTCCCGGGCCAGGGTGGCCGGGTTGCAGGAGACGTAGACGAGCTTGTCCGGCGCGGCGTCCATGACGGCGGCCAGGGTTTGCCCGTCCACGCCGGCGCGCGGCGGGTCGATGGTCACGACCGCCGGCTTGGTCGCGGCCAGATCGGCCAGCACCGTTGCCGCGTCCCCGGCCTTGAACACGCAGTTTTTGCGTTCGGAAAGCTTGGCCGATTTTTGGGCGTCGGCCACGGCCCGCTTGTCCGCCTCCACGCCGTAGACGGTTTCGAAGCCCGGGGCCAGGGCCAGGGCGATGCCGCCGCAGCCGCAATACACGTCCCAGAGCGCCCGGTCCGGGGCCGAGCCGGCCGCCCGGGCAACCACGGCATAGAGTTTTTCCGCCGCCTTGGTGTTGGTCTGGGCGAAGGCGTCGGCCGAGATGCGAAGCCGCACGTCCCCGATGCGTTCCTCCAGGTGGTCGGCCCCGAGGGCGGAGATCTGCCGCTCGCCGATGGCCACGGCCGTGGGGTTGCGGCGCACGGAATGGACGAAACCCGAGACATCGGGAAATCGTTCCAGCAGGCTTTGGCCGAGATGTTGGGAGGCGTCTCCGGCCCGGCGCGAGGGGGCGGTGATCAGGTGGACGAGCCGGCCGCCGGTGGCCAGGGAACGGCGCAGCACCAGATGCCGCCACACACCCTTGCCCGTGCGCGGATCGTAGGCGGCAAGTCCCGTGTCCGCGCAGGTCTCGCGGACAAAGGCCAGGATGTCGCCGACCCGGTCGTCCATGAGCAGGCATTTCTCGATGTCGAGCACCCGGCCCGGGCGCTGGCGTTCGTGCAGTCCCAGATGCAGCCGGCCGGCAAAGGCGAATTCCATTTTGTTGCGGTAGCCGTAAATGTCCGGCGAGGCCACGACCGGGGCGACATCCACGTCCCGAAGCCCGCCCAGGCGGGAGAGGGTTTCCGCCACTTGCTGGCGTTTCCAGAAAAGCTGGGCCGCATAGTCCAGGTCCTGGTGCAGGCAGCCGCCGCAAACGCCGAAATGGGGGCAGGGCGCGGCCACCGCCTGGGGCGCGGGAGTCAGCGTCTCCACCACCAGGGCCTCGACAAACCCTTTTTTGACCTTTGTGACCTTGGCCCGCACCGTCGCGCCGGGCAGTCCGCCGTCCACGAAAACCACCAGCCCGTCCACCCGGGCCACACCCTTGCCGCCAAACGCCAGTCGGTCCACGACCAGCGTCAGTTCCGTGTCTTCTCGCATGTCCATGCCCGGCCTTATGCGCGAGCCCGGCCCCGGACGCAAGGGCAGCCTTGCCGGCACGGACGCTGCCGCATTTTCGACCATCGGTCTAACCAATTGCCTCGGCGGGAAATTTCAGCTAGGTGGTGAAAAGCCGGAGGAGGTCGATGACACGCAAGCATATCCTCATCGCCAGCCTGGTGTGCCTTTTCCTGACCCTCGCCGTGGCCGGCATGGGGTATCGGGCCAAAAACGACATCGAGGCCGTGGTCACCGACCAGTTTAATAACCAGCAGCTTCTTCTGGCCCAGAAGATTGCCGGCGACATCACCGATCATTTCGCCTTCCTGCACACCTGCCTGCAGGGGCTGTCGCTTATGTGGCGCGAGGAAACCGCGGCCGACGCCAAACCGTGGCTGGCCATGCCGGCGTTTTACGACATCTTCGCCCAGTGGAACGTGACGGCGCTCGGGGTGCTGCGCCCGGGCCACGACGCGCCCGTGTTCTACGACGCCTCGGGAACGCCCCTGTCCGCTCCGGGACTTTGCCCCGGCTGGTGCCACGACCTTTTCACCGGTTCCCCCAACATCGGCCGCATTGGGCTCAGTCGCGTGTATTCCCCGGCCAAGGGCCCCCTTGCCGGGCGTATGCTGGTGAACATGACCATGCCCCTGGCGGATGAGTCTGGCGGCGTGGGCGGGTTGGTCCTCGTGGTCGACGCCGCCGCCGTGGCCGCCCGCTACGCCCACGACGTACGCTCCGGCGAGACCGGCTACGCCTGGGTCATCGACGACAAGGGCGTTTTTCTCGACCACTATGACAAGGCCTTCATCGGCCACGATTCCCTGCTGGTGCGCCGGCAGCGCGATCCGGGCATCGACTGGTCGCGCCTGACCTGGCTCATCAACACCCGTGTCCTCAAAGGCGAGCAGGGCACGGACTGGTACATCTCGGGCTGGCACCGGGGCCGCACCGGCGTGATCCGCAAATTCGTGGCCTACTGCCCGGTGCGCCTGGACGCCGGCGAACACCCGGCCAACCGCTGGGCCGTGGCCCTGGCCGCGCCCGAGCAGGAAGTGCAGGGTATCATCGGCCGGCTGGTGGTGCGTCAATGGCTCATCGTCGGGCTGTTCGAGCTGGTGGTCTTCGCCGGATTCGCCATGACCATGCACCTGGCCCTGCGCTGGTCCAAGACCCTGGAACGCGAGGTGGACAAGACCTCGCGGGAACTGCTCGGGGCCCAGGAAAAGCTCATCCGGGCCGAGCGGTTCGCGGCTATCGGCGAGGCGGCGGCGCGGCTGACCCATGAGATCAAAAATCCGCTCATGCTCATGGGGGGCTTCGCCAACCAGGTGCGCCGGCACCTGCCCGAAAAGACGTCCGACGCCGAAAAGCTCGGCATCATCGAGGAGGAGGCCAAGCGCCTGGAATCGCTCCTGACGGAAGTGCGCGATTTCACCCGGCCCGCTCCGCCCCAGATCGAGCCCCGGGATTTCAACGCCACGGTCAAGGAGTCCCTGGCCATCATGGCCGAGGCCCTGTCCTCGCGCTCCATCACGGTCACGGCCCACCTTGACGGGGACCTGCCCCCCGTGCCCCATGACGCGGCCCGGCTCAAGCAGGTCTGCATCAATCTTTTTAAAAATGCCGCCGAGGCCATGGAAGCGGGCGGCACGCTCACGGTCGCCACCATGGCCGTCGGCCGCAAGGCCCGGCTCACCGTGACCGACACCGGCACCGGCATCCCCGACGATGTGCGGCAGCGGGTGTTCGACCCCTTCTGCACCACCAAGGAATCGGGCACGGGCCTGGGACTGGCCGTGTGTCAGCGCATCATCGAGGACCATCACGGCGAGATCGGGTTCACGACCGCCGCCACGGGCACGACCTTTACCGTGGAACTGCCGCTCGGGGCCTGATCCTGATTCCGCCTCCCGTGGCTTGTTCCCGGGACCTGTCCCCTGGCTCGAATCCGGCCTCGTCCAGGCAGGCGAAAAGATGGGGATACACCGCGTCGTCGAGCATGCTCTCGGGTTCGTTGGCGTCGTAGTAGCCGCACCAGATTTCCGTAAACAGACTGTCCGGCAGGCGCGACAGGTCCGGTACGGCGAGCCGGCACAAGACCGGCCGGCCGCGCCACCAGGCGCGGGCCTGATAGAAGTACTGCCCCCGGTGGTTGACTCTGGCCTCGAAACGGTACTCGGCGAGCAGGGCGTTTATGAGGCGGGCTCCTTCGTCGCATGAAAACCCCATGCCGGTCATGGGCTGTCCTCCTTTCCGTCACACTGTCCGGCTGTCCGTTGTCGCCGCACGGCGACCGGCGGGATGCGATTCATTTGATTTCCCCAGACCGTCTTTCCGCAGTGGTTTTGGGGGCCGCAAAATCGGAAGTTTCGCGGCCGTCCGGGGTGTCGGGGTGCAGCCGGGACGGGCCGAAGAAGCGTTTGGCCCAGGTGCCGGCCTGGCGACGCGACGAGATGGATGCTTGGGACTGCATGGATTTCCTCCTTTTTTGGGGGCGACCGGCCCCAGGCCGGCGTATTGGAAGTAGTCTGTATCGATAATGAATTTCAAAGTCAATTATAGTCCGCGACGTTTGAGGGCGCCAAGGCGTCGCGTCGTATCGGGTCCGCTACGGCCTCGGGTTGCCGGCCGGGGCGAGAAGGGCTACGTATGGCCGCAACTTGTCGCAGGAGGTCCGCATGGCCGCGTTTCGCCTGGCGTTGTGCCAGATCAACCCCACGGTCGGGGACGTCGGGGGCAATGTGGCCAAGGTTTTGGCCGGGCTTGACCAGGCCCGCCGGATCGGGGCCGATCTCGTGGTTTTTCCTGAAATGGTCGTCTCCGGCTATCCGCCGGAGGATTTGTTGCTCAAATCCGATTTTCTGGATGCCTGCATGGCGGGCGCGCGGCGCATCGCCGGCAAGGCCCGGGGACTGACGGCGGTTTTCGGCTGTCCGTGGTTCGAGGACGACCTCATAAACGCCGCCATCGTCGCCCATGACGGGGCGGTCGCCGGCATCACGGCCAAGCGCTATCTGCCCAATTACGGCGTGTTCGACGAGAACCGCTATTTCGCCACGGGCCGGGGCAGCGCGGTCTACGACCGGGACGGGTTCATTTTCGGGGTCAGCGTCTGCGAAGACATCTGGTACCCCGGCGGGCCGCCGGCCGAGCAGGCCCATGGCGGCGGGGCAAAGCTTTTGGTCAATATTTCCGCTTCGCCGTACCATCGGGGCAAGGGGGCCGGCCGGGAGCGGATGCTTTCCACCCGGGCCTCGGACAACAGCGCCTATGTGGCCTATGCCAACATGGTGGGCGGCCAGGACGAGCTGGTTTTCGACGGCCACAGCGTCATTTTCGGCCCGGACGGGTCTCTGGTGGCCCGGGGGCGGCAGTTTGCCGAGGACATGGTCGTGTGCGACCTTGATCCGGGCCTGCCCAGGCGGCAACGGCTGCTCGACCCGCGCTGCCGCAAATGGGAGCCCGAGTTGGAACACTGCCCAAGGCGGGTGCCCCTGCCCCATGTCGCCGATTCCGTGCGCGCGCCGCTTGACCCGCCGGCCATGCCGCCGCTTCTGGGCGAGGTCGAGGAGGTCTACCAGGCGCTGGTTTTGTGCACCGGGGATTACGTGAAAAAGTCCGGATTCGGCGGGGTGTGCATCGGGCTTTCCGGCGGCATCGACTCGTCGCTGACGGCGGTCATCGCGGCGGACGCCCTGGGGCCGGAGAACGTGCTCGGCGTGGCCATGCCCACACGGTATTCCTCGGACGACAGCCTGGAGGACGCCCAGGAACTGGCGGAAAAGCTCGGCATCACGTTCCACGTGGCGGCCATCGAGGATATTTTCAAGGCGTTTTTGGGCACGTTGTCCCCGCTTTTCGGCGACCGGCCCTTTGACGTGACCGAGGAAAACCTGCAACCGCGCATTCGCGGCACGCTGCTCATGGCCCTTTCCAACAAGTTCGGCCGGCTGGTTTTGACCACGGGCAACAAGTCCGAGGTCGGGGTCGGGTATTCGACGCTCTACGGCGATACGGCCGGCGGGTTTTCCGTGATCAAGGACGTGCCCAAGACCCTGGTGTATGCGCTGTCGCGCTGGCGCAACGAGCAGGCCGGCACGGACCTTGTGCCCGCGCGGGTGCTGGTCAAGCCGCCGACGGCGGAACTGCGGCCCGATCAGAAGGATTCGGATTCGCTGCCGGAATACGACGCCCTCGACCCGGTGCTGGCGGCCTATGTGGAGCGGGGGCTTTCGCCTGCGGCCATGAAGGCGGCCGGGATGGACGCGGCGGTGGTGGACCGGGTGACGCGGCTTGTGGACAGAAACGAGTACAAGCGACGGCAAAGCCCGCCCGGGCCGAAAATCACGCCGCGCGCCTTTGGCAAGGACTGGCGGCTGCCCATCGTCAACCGTTACGATCCGCATAAAAATGGGGACTGAGGCGGCGTAACGGACGGAAGGCGTCTGGGAGCTTTTTGAGCCGGGAAGGGCAGGCGCTGGTCTCGCGGATGCGACCGAGCAGGGCGGAGTTGAGTCAGGTGTCAAAACCGGCTTGACGCCCTGTGACGCCGCGTGTATCAAGCATTCCCTCACCTGTGCCAGCGTAGCTCAGTTGGTAGAGCAGCTGATTCGTAATCAGCAGGTCAGGAGTTCGAGTCTCCTCGCTGGCTCCAGATTTCAAGGGGTTAGGACCGATGGTCCTGGCCCCTTTTTCGTTTTTCAGCGGGCCCTGCCTGTTGGCATCGTTGGCGGACCCGATTTATCCGCGATCTCCCTCTCCCCATTTTTCTCACTTTGCCTGTACGCCGGTGCTGATTTTCTGAAATAGTATGTAATTTCAGTGTGTTGACAAATTTTGAACGAATTTGAACGCGGATTTTACATGGATCATATGTCATTCCGATAGGATGCGGCGAATTCGTCGGATTTTGAAATTTTGGGATACGGGGCTGGGCCGTGGTGCAGGCGAAATGGGCCAGAGGATGAGTGGGGGGCGAGGCGCGACACAATGCGCAGACGGCTGACCGCCATCAAGCCAAGCCGTTACAGCGGCAAAGCCCAGAGCGCGACAAGCTCTTGGCCGAGTATCGGGCCTGCATGGCCGAGCGGAGAAAAGCACTATCAGCCCTTCGCGAACAAAGGGCGTTGCGCCTGGAAACAATCGAGCGGACCTGGAAACGTCAGCCCCAGGAGATTGAAAAAATGGCTCTGACCAAGCGGGACCGCGACGACCGGCTCAAAGAAGCCAGGCAGCACGAGGCAAAGCTCAGACGCCAGCTTGGCCGAAAAATGGACAGGAAACATGAAAAGATCCGAGAGGCCTTCCCCTGAATCAAGGCGTGGTTTATGCGTTTGCCCCCGTACTTGGACGATGAGAATCCGCTCATTGTCCACCGCTCCCAAACGCTGCCTGGAATGCAAGAGGAATACGTTTGGTGCCACTCCTGACCAAGTCAGGATGGGGGCGTTGCGGGGGCAACCCCAGGTTTCCCTCGCAAGACAAGTGTGGAACGGGTATATATGAAATGAGCACGGAGAGTTCGCATCATGACAAAGAAAAAGGCCGTACCGCAGCAGCAACACGCAGCCCAGCCAATGATCGACAAGGCCGAAACGGATTCGCCTCGGGAGCCCGGAGCAATCTTTCCCATCGTGGGCATTGGCGCCTCGGCCGGGGGGTTGGCGGCTTTTGAAGCTTTTTTTTCCGGCATGCCTGCCGAGACCGACCCGGGAATGGCGTTTGTCCTGGTGCAGCATTTGGCCCCTGACCACAAGAGTCTGCTGACCGAACTCATCCGCCGTTATACCCGGATGCAGGTCTTCGAGGTCGAGGACGGGATGGAGGTGCAGCCTAACTGCGCCTATATCATTCCGCCCAATCGCGACATGGCCTTTCTGGGCGGCAGGCTCCAGCTCATGGAACCGGCCGCGCCACGGGGGCAACGCCTGCCCATCGACTTCTTCTTTCGCTCCCTGGCCCAGGGGCTGCGCGAGCGGGCCATCGGCATCGTGCTCTCGGGCACCGGCAGTGACGGCGCCCAGGGCGTCCGGGCCATCAAGGGCGAGGGCGGCATGGTCATTGCCCAGACTCCCGCCACGACCGAGTACGACGGCATGCCGCGAAGCGCCCTGGCCACCGGCCTCGTGGACTACGCGTTGCCGCCGGCCGAGATGCCCGCCCAGATCAGCGCCTATGTGGCCCATGCCTTTGGCAAGCCCCAGTTGGCGGCGGCCGCGCCAAGGCATACGACCGAAAACGCGTTGCGAAAAATATGCATCCTGCTGCGCGCCCAAACGGGGCACGATTTTTCCCAGTACAAACCGAGCACCATCCATCGCCGCATCGAGCGGCGCATGGCCGTGCATCAAATCGCCGCGCTCGATGCCTATATTCGGTATTTGCAGCAAACCCCGGCGGAGGTGGAAGCGCTCTTTCGCGACCTGCTCATCGGCGTGACCAGTTTCTTCCGCGACCCCGAGGCGTTCAAGGCGCTTGAGCAGCAGGTCCTCCCGAAGCTCTTTGCCGACAAACCCGCTGGTTCCCTGGTCCGTGTCTGGTCAACGGGCTGCTCCACCGGAGAGGAAGCCTATTCCATCGCCATCCTCCTGCAGGAGTATCTGGAGACCACGCAGCAACGTTACGTGGCGCAGGTTTTTGCCACCGACATTGACAGCCAGGCCATCGCCACGGCCCGAAGCGGATTGTATCCGGCCAGCATCGCCGCCGATGTCTCGCCGGAACGGCTGGCCCGCTTTTTTACGGCCGAGGCCGACGGCAGTGCCTATCGCATCCATAAAAGCATCCGCGACATGCTGGTTTTTTCCGAGCAGGACGTGATCAAGGACCCTCCTTTTTCCAAACTCGACTGCATCCTCTGTCGCAACCTCCTCATCTACATGGGAGGGGAACTGCAAAAAAAACTCATCCCCCTTTTCCATTACGCCTTGGCTCCCCGAGGTTTTCTCTTTTTGGGCACCTCGGAAACGGTGGGGGATTTTGGGGATCTTTTTGCCGTCCTGGATCGCAAATCGAAGATATATCAGCGCAAGGATGACCTGCATGGGCGACAACTCCTGGCCGTGGGCCGGTTTCTGCCCCCGCTTATGGCGCTTGACGCATCGCTCCCGCGGCCCGTCGCCAAGGAGGCCGATCCCGCGAAACTGCCTCTGCGTGAACTGACCGAGCAGGCCCTGTTGCGGCAGATCGCCCTGTCGGGCGCGCTGGTCAACGCCCGTGGCGACATCCTCTACCTGCATGGGCGCACGGGCCGATACCTGGAGCCCGCGCCCGGGGAAGCCGGGGTCAACAACATCCTCAAGATGGCGCGAGAGGGGTTGCGCCGGGAATTGAGCACGGCCCTGCACAAGGCCCGGTCATCCAGGGAAACCGTACGCAGCCAGGCGCTTCGCGTGAAAACCAATGGGGACTTCACCTCGGTCGACCTGACGGTTTGTCCGGTGGCGGCAGGCCAGGTCGTGGTTCCCGACGCGCCCCTGTATCTGGTCATCCTGGAGAGTTCGCCGCATTTGGACCATGAGCAGGCGCAACAAGCCGTACTCCCGAAGCCCGGCCATGGGGCATGTGAATCGGTCCAGGCGAGTGATGCCGGTGTGACGGCGCTGCGACAGGAACTGCGCGCCAAGGAAGAATATCTCCAGACCGCCATCGAGGAGCTGGAAACATCCAACGAGGAACTCAAATCCTCCAATGAGGAAATGCAGTCCATAAACGAAGAGCTGCAATCCTCGAATGAAGAACTGGAAACGTCCAAAGAGGAATTGCAATCCGTCAACGAGGAGTTGGCCACCGTCAATGCCGAACTGCAAAACAAGCTGATCGACCTGTCGCAGGCCAATAACGACATGAGCAACCTGCTTGCCGGGACGGGCATCGCCACGATCTTCGTGGACCATCGGCTGTGCATCCTGCGTTTCACCCCGGCCGCCACCCGGATCATCAACCTGCTCCAGGTGGATATCGGGCGACCGGTCGGGCACATCGTTTCCAATATGGTGGGTTATTCCAGCCTGGTTGCCGACGTGCAATCGGTGTTGGCGACACTGATTCCCAAAGAATTGGAAGTGCAGACGATGGAAGGGAAATGGTACACGATGCGTATCCTGCCCTACCGTACGCTCGACAACGTGATCGAGGGGGCGGTGCTCACCTTTGTCGACATCACCGAAATGAAGAAGTCGCATGCGCTCTTGCGGGAGGCCCATGACCAGCTCCGCCTGGCTGGAATTGCGCGGGATTCGCAGGACGCCATTGCCGTACTGAGCATGGACGGGTATATCATGGCCTGGAATCCCTCGGCGCAGCGCCTTTTCGGCTGGACCGAGGACGAGGCTTCGGCCATGAACATCAGGGACATGATTCCGGAGGATATCCAGACGCAGGAACTGGAGAACATGCGGCGGGTGGCGGGGGGCGACATGCAGGTGCCCTATGAGACGCGGCGCATGACCAAGGACGGACGGACTTTGCCTGTATGGCTGACGGCCAGCTTTCTGGCCGACGCGGCCGGTCATGTCTATGCCATGGCGGTCACGCAACGCATTGCCCAGGGAGGCTCGGCTCATGATGGATAAGTTGCGGCGTCAAGCCGAAGCATTGGCGCGGG
This sequence comes from Desulfovibrio sp. JY, assembly GCA_021730285.1. Lineage (NCBI taxonomy): Bacteria > Pseudomonadati > Thermodesulfobacteriota > Desulfovibrionia > Desulfovibrionales > Desulfovibrionaceae > Desulfovibrio > Desulfovibrio sp. JY. Next base: position 110,298 of record CP082962.1, on the reverse strand, counting down.
CGGACGCTGCGACAAACGAGGCCCACCTTTCCCCCGAGGAAATGCGGCAGGCGCTCCACGAACTGCGCGTGCATCAGATCGAACTGGAGATGCAAAACGAGGAGCTGCGCCGGGCCCAGGTGGAACTGGACGTCGCCCGGGCCCGCTACTTCGATCTCTACGACCTCGCTCCGGTAGGGTATTGCACGGTGAGCGAGCCAGGGTTGATCCTGGAGGCCAATCTCACCGCCGCAACGCTGCTTGGCTTCCCCCGGGGAGAATTGGTCGGGAAGCCTTGGACCCGGTGTATTCACAAGGATGATCAGGACGTTTATTACCAGCGACGCAAAAAACTTTTTGAGACCTCCGTGCCGGTCGCCTACGAGTTGCGCTTGAGGAAAAAGGACGGAGGCGAATTCTGGGCGCAACTGGCGGCCAGCATCGCCCAGGATGCCGGAGACGCTCCCGTATGCCGCATCGTGATGCAGGACATCACGGAGCGCAAGCAGGAGGAACAATTTCGAGAGAACGCCGAACGCATCATTCAGCACGACATCAAGGGTCCCCTTATAAATCTCTTCAGCCTGGCACAGTTGGTCATGGGTGGGGTGAACGACATCTCCATGATGCAGGCGTTTCCTCAGATCATGCTCGGCATTCGGCAGGTGATCCACCTCATCAATTCCGCCGAGCCCTTGCGGCGAATGGAGAAAGGTGAATACACACCGGCCAGAAAGCCGGTTGAAATCTATCATATCCTCGACACCGTGAAAGAATCCCTGGCGGTATTGTCCACACAGAGCAAGGTGGGCATCGTTCTCCAGGCGGCGGCTTTGGATTGCTCACCCGGGGGACCGCAACTCTGCGGGGAAGCCTTTCTCATCGAAGACATGTTCATGAATCTGGTGAAAAATGCCGTGGAGGCCTCGCCCAGGGAAGGGCTCGTCACCATCTCCTGCCAAACAGTGCCGGGTGCGCTGCGCATTGTCATCCGCAATGCCGGCGCGGTGCCGGAAGCCGTGCGTGGTCGGTTCTTCGAGAAGTACGCCACGTCCGGCAAGACTTGCGGTACGGGCCTGGGGACATACAGTGCGCAACTCATCGCCAAGGCGCACGGCGGTCGCATCGAGCTTGCCACCTCCGAGGCCGAAGGGACCAGGGTGACCGTTGTGCTCCCTTGCCCGCCGCAGGGCATTCCCGCGGCCTGAACGCCGCCCGGCGAGCCGCGTCGCCCACACGACCGGAAGCCTTGCGCCCCTCGCCTCCAGCCTGCCAGCCCTTTCGTCCGAAAAACACCGCAGCCGGGTTCCCCGGAGGCGTTTGCCACTCGTTCATGGCGCGATTCCTTTCGCCAATCCCGACAGCAAGGCGGTCCAAGGGCAAGGCGCGGCCTGCCCTTCTCTCCCGAAATATAATGACGCATTGTCGCCGGGTTTGAATTGAGCAGGCAACTGCAATGCTTAATGTTTCAGCCTGGGTAATCCCGTATTGAAATGAGGAAGAATTAGATTATGTTTCATGGTAGGGGCATAACAAGGCGATAACGCCCTTAGTGCGGCAGGTATTTTTAAAATATACCGTGACAATATTGAGCGATGTCTTATTATACCAAGCATACATAAACATCATATTCGTATTTCCCGTAACCATCTATTGGCCATGGGGTATATCGCTGGACTATACTTTACAAGGTCGCAGCGTTTGCGGGGAGATGTTGTAATAAGGAGTTGATATCTTGGATGATAAAATATTCGAATCGCCTGCCCCCGAAGTGTGCGCCAGCAAGATTTTCGAGGCCAGCGGCGCCAAGTTCGATGCGGACGTCGCAACCGATCTTTGGCAAAAGATCATGCGGCACAAGTGGATACTGTCCGAACGGCTGAACCGGGATGTCGGATTCAGAATCGCTTGCAACGACTACCTCGAAAATATCGGAACGGACGAGGAACTCGCCACGCACAACCAGGAAAAACTTTTGGTGCAAATGGGAGCGCGCACCATCAGCCGGGACATCTGGGACACCATCTCCGACACCCAGCCGCCCAAGCAGCTTATTCAAAAAAGGATCGTCCTCCCCTTGATCGAGGAGGATCTCTCACGGAAGCACGGCGTCATTCCGCCGAAAACCATCATTTTTTTCGGTCCTCCCGGCACGGGCAAGACCCATTTCGTCAAGGCCATGGCCGGAAGGCTTGCCTGGTGGTTCATCGAAATCGCGCCAAGCATGCTCATGGTCGACGGGGTGGACAAGATCGGGGCGCACCTTCGCGAAATAATGGAAAAGGTACGCAGCTTGGATGAAGTCGTCCTCTTTATCGACGAGTTCGAGGAGTTCGCCGGCAGCCGGGATACGGCCAACCGGGTCGACAGGTCCATCACCAACGAGTTCCTCAAGCAGGTGCCGCTTATAAAAAGCCAGGGCAACAAGGTGTTGCTCGTATGCGCGACCAACTACATCCGCCAACTCGACGCCGCCTTGCTGCGGCCCGGTCGCTTCGATTGCATCATTCCAGTGGGAACCCTGGACGACGACGGAAGAAGAACCATACTGGAATACTATTTATCGAAGATGAACACCGGAATTGTCGATATGGACCGCATCGTGCCCTTGACGACGAAATTCACTCCGGCTGACCTCGAATACCTCTTCCAGATCGTCGCCCAACACGCTTTTGAAAAGGAATGCGCAAGCCGGACCAACGTTCCGGTGACAACGGAAATCATAGCCGAGGCCATCTCCGCCTTCAGGCCGTCCCTGACGGAAGCCATGATCGAGGAGTTCAAGGAAGACGTTGCCACCTATTCGCGTATCTGATCGGACCAACGGAAGCGGCCTCCCCGAATCCCGAACGGACAGGAGGCTGCCCTGCGTTGTGAAACGGCGTTGCCTCGCGTTGGCAACGAATCACCCAAGCGCCTGCCGCGGCCCCTTGAAGTGATCCTTGCGGCCCATTCTTTTCACCACATCCGCGTATGAGGGCCAAATCTGTCCACGCATCATGCTCCAGGCGGCGCAGGGTCGTCCGTTTCCTTTTGGGCGTCGAAAAAGATTTCAAGGAAGAGAAACGAGATGCTGAGCGCCAACGGTCCATACAACAGCCCAAGGGGGCCAAACATAAGCACCCCGCCGATGATGGAGACGAAGACCCAGACCAGGGACATGCGCGCCGTACCGCGCATGAAAAGCGGGCGCACGACGTTATCGACCGAACTGACGATCACAAGCCAGTAGAGCGCAAGGAAGATCGCCATTTTGACCGAGCCTGTGGCGATAAGGGAGATAATCGCCGGAAGCATGATCAGGCTGAGTCCCACAACGGGTATCAGCGATGCAATGACCGCGACGGCGCCCCAGAGCAGCGGGCTTATCCCCGCGATCCAAAGCCCGATGCCGGTGACCACCCCGATGGCGACGCTGGTGCCCAGGCCGCCCAGGAGCACGGCCTGGGACACCGCCTTGAAACGCGCGATAATCGCGTCTTCCTGATCCCGCCGCAGCGGCGACGCCTTGCGCAGCAACTCCGTGAGACGCTCCCCTTCGGCCAGAAGATAAAAAAGGAACATGACCAGCACGAGCAGTTGCAGCCCCATGCTGGCAACCCCCTTGCCGGCCGAGAGGAACCACAGACCGATGTCCCCCCCGGAGGATAAGGCCAGGGCCTCGATTTTGCGCAAATTGATGGAGGATACGTCAAGGTAGCTTTTGGCCCAGTCCGGCAGGGGAAGCGCGTGGAGCCAGGCCACGGCCTCGGTAAGCCCGCCGGTCCGAAACCAGGTGATGGCCGTGTGAATGAACGTGACGGCCTCGCTGGTCAGCAGGGTCACCAGCCCGGCCAGCGGCAGAAGCACGAACAGGATCGTCAGCAGCGTGAGGATGGTTGCGGCAAAAAACCGACGCGTTTGGACCGGTCGGGGCAGCCGCCTCCGCAAGGGGTGTACCAGGGTGGCCAGGACCAGGGCGAGAACCATGGCGTGCCTGAATGGCCACAGGAGTGTGCCCATGATCGCGATGGCCGCCAGGAAGATAGCCAGAAGAAAAGGCCGATAGAAGTCCGGTGATGGTGCCATGTTTTTCGCTAGTGTGGCATCCCTTAAAAAATACGATAGTATTTTTTAAGAAAAAACAAATTATCTTGGTATGTTGCCCCAGAAAGTTATATACACCGACTTCGAGGACGCGACACTAGCGGCGTTCCTGTCCTGCCTCGTCGAAGACGGCGTCTGCGGTCCTTGGGAGTCGCGTGCAACGGGAGGACCGCCGGCGCGACTACTTCCCGATACGGAAGGCAAAGTGCTCGGCGCCGATCATGCCGGCGCCAGTGCCCGAGAATCCGGCGGTGACGAATTCGAAGGTGCCCAGACGGCCGTCTTCGCAGGTGACCGTGCCCTTGCCTTTTTGCTGCGAGGCATGAACAAAATCACCCTTGCAGATTACGCCCTTGTTCGTCGTCAGGGTCAAATTCCCATCGCCCCAAAAGTGTACCGTCGCCTTCCCGGTGAACGTCTCGGTGCTGTTGAGCACCGCTCCATGGATAGGAAGCGTCATGGCATGTGCAGGGGATATCAAAACAAAAAACAGGATTGCGAAAGCAGCAGCCAGCTGGTAACAAAGTTTGAATAAGTTGTACATAACGGCCTTTTTTTTAATATTTGTCAAAAACCATTTTTCGAGTGTTTCTTTAGATCATGGTTCTCAGGGTTCTTGGCTATTCTTACTATATATTACATTTATAATGTCCTGTCCATCCTGCCGGGATATCTTTGCTGCATTCTTCCGACGCCTCCCCAGGGACGGTTTGCGCAAAGACGCCCCATCCCTGGAGAGGCTCATCCCGAAGCGCCGCAAGAAGCGCGGGGAAGAGCCCCTTTCCCGTGTGTATTCCCCTGAGAGGCGGGCACAGACGCCTTAAACGGCGCTGCCGTCAGCGTATATCCACCGCGACATGGTGTTCCCGGCGGTCATCCGCCAGGGGGATCAGGCCCTGCGCCCGTCCAGCTCCCGTCTCGATCGTTTCGTTGACCATGACGCCGTCCAGCGTCACCTGGATTTCCCGCGTGGCCTTTTCGCCAAGACGCCTGACCGTGATATGATACACGGTATCGCGGTGGCGGTAGTGGATTTTGTAGGAATCCCAATGCGCCGGCAGGCACGGCGCGAGGCGCAGCCGGTCCACCTCCAGGGTAAGGCCCAGCAGCGTTTCCACGGTCAGCCGGTACATCCACCCGGCCGCCCCGGTGTACCAGGTCCAGCCGCCCCGGCCCGTGTGGGGCGGCGCGGCGTACAGGTCCGCGCTCATGACGTAGGGCTCGACCTTGTAGCGGGCGATGGCTTCCGGAGAATTCCCGTGACCGACCGGGGTGAGCATGGCGAAGTACTCCCAGGCACGTTCCCCCTCGCCCAGCCGGGCCAGGGCCATGGTGGCCCAGATCGCGGCATGGGTGTACTGGCCGCCGTTTTCCCGCACCCCGGGCACGTAGCCCTTGATGTAGCCGGGTTCGAGGTCCGAGGCGTCAAACGGCGGGGCGAGCAGCTTGATGCACCGCGCGTCGCGGTCCACGAGACGTGCATCCACCGCCGCCATGGCCTGCCTGGCCCGTTCGGGATCGCCGCCGCCGGACAGGACCGCCCAGCTCTGGCTGATGGAGTCTATCTGGCAGTCCACGTTTTCCGACGAGCCAAGCGGCGTGCCGTCGTCGAAGTAGGCCCGGCGGTACCAGTCGCCGTCCCAGGCCTGGGCCTCGATGTTCTCGCGCAACCGGGCGGCCTGCTCGGCGCATGTCTCCGCCATGGCCGCGTCCCTCCGGCCGCGCGCCAGACCGGCGAACAGCTCCAGGTTCTCGTACAGAAACCAGGCCAGCCAGACGCTTTCGCCCCGGCCGTCCCGGCCGACGCGGTTCATGCCGTCGTTCCAGTCGCCGCAGCCCATGAGCGGCAGGCCGTGCGCGCCGAAACGCAGCCCGTGGCGGATGGCCCGGGCGCAGTGCTCATAGAGGCTGGCCGTTTCCGACGAGCGCTGCGGCTGGTCGTAGTACGACTCCTCATGGGGGTCGAGTGCGCGGCCTTCCAGAAACGGCACGCTCTCGTCGAGGATGCCCGTGTCCCCGGTCGTCAGCACATACCGGGCGGTTGCGTAGGGCAGCCACAAATAATCGTCGGAGAAATGGGTGCGCACGCCCTGGCCGTTGGGCGGATGCCACCAATGCTGCACGTCGCCCTGGGGAAACTGGCGTCCGGCGCAGCGCAGCAAGTGTTCGCGGGTAAGCCAGGGCGCGGCATGGACCAGGGCCATGGTGTCCTGCAACTGGTCGCGGAATCCGTAGGCCCCACCGGACTGGTACAGGCCGCTGCGCCCCCAGAGGCGGCACGACAGCGTCTGGTAGAGGAGCCAGCCGTTGGCCAGCACATCGAGGGCCGGATCGGGCGTCTCCACGTTGACCGCGCCAAGCGTGCGGTTCCAGTGTTCCCACACCGTTTCCAGGGCCTGGCGCGCGCCGGCCGGGCCGCCGAAGCGTTCGATAAAATAGCGCGCCTCGTCGGCATCCCGGGCCGCGCCGAGGAGAAAGACGATCTCCCGCTCCTCTCCTTCGGCCAGTTCGATCCGGGTCTGGATGGCGGCGCACGGATCAAGGCCGGCCCCGGTCCTGCCCGACAGGGACTTGCGGCCAAGGGCGGCGGGATTTCCCAGGGTGCCGTTTCGGCCGAGGAATTCGGTCCGGTCTCCGGTCACCGTGCGCTCCCGCTCGCTGACCTGGGCAAAGACGATCCGGCCGCCGCATTCCCGGCCGTAGGCGTTGCGGGCGAAAACCGCTCCGGTCAGCGGATCCTTTTCGGTCACGATGTGCAGGAGATTGGTATGTCGCCACTCGCCGAGCACCAGCTCGAAGTATCCGGTCAGCGACAGGCGGCGCGAACGCCCCGAGTGGTTGCGCAGCTTCGCCACCAGGAATTTGACCGGCGCGTCCATGGCGACATAGGTGGAGAGTTCCGAGAAGATGCCTTCCGCATCATGCTCGAACACGCTGTAGCCGAAGCCGTGCCGGCAGACATAGCCGGACCGGCCGCGGGCGGGCAGTCCCGTCGGCGACCAGAACGCTCCCGTCCGCTCGTCGCGCAGGTAGAGCGCCTCGCCGCCGGCGTCGCCGATGGGATCGTTTTGCCAGGTGGTCAGCCGGAATTCGTGGGCGTTTTCCGCCCAGGTGTAGGCGCTGCCGCATTCGCTCACGACCGTGCCGATGTGGGGGCTGGCGATGACGTTGACCCAGGGCGCGGGTGTCGTCTGGCCGGGCTCCAGGGTGATGACGTATTCGCGCCCGTCGGGGGTGAAGCCTCCCAGCCCGTTTCCCAGAATACGCTCGCGCGCCGGGAGCGCCCGGACCGGTTCGGCGGCCTGTCGTGGCCAGGCCTCCAGGCGTTGCGGCAAACGCCTGGCCGGCGGACGGCATTCCACCTGTTCGGCCAGGGTCTCGGCGGAATCGGTCAGCACGACCCGGGCGACGGTCTGGAAGAGCACCCGGTCCTCTTCGGAAAGTTCCTCGGCCCGGCGCACGAAAACCCCGCCCGGCCGGTCGACGACCGCCGCTTCGGGACCGGCGTTGACGAGCCCCATGATCCGGTCGTGCAGCGCCGCCCGGTAGCCCGAGAAATCCTCGTTTATGATCACCAGGTCCGAGGCCAGTCCCTTCATCCGCCAATAGGCATGGGCCGCGAGCATCTGTCCGACCAGGTCGATGTGGTCCATGTCGCCAATGCGCACCAGGACAATCGGCAGGTCGCCCGAAATGGCGAAACGCCACAGCCCGGACTGGCCGAGCTGGTTTCGGGCAATGACGCTCGGCGCGGCGCGGTGCAGGGCGTTGCCGAAAACGACGCAGGAGGCCAGGCGGCCGTATATCTGGGCGTCGGCTTCGGCCGCGCCCAGGTGGCGCAGCACTTCCTGGCTTTGAAACCAGGCCATTTCAAAGGCCCGCTCGACAAAATGCCGGTCGCCGTATTTCTCGATCACGGCCAGGGCGGCCTCGCGCGTGTCCGCGACGCCGGAGATGATCTGCACGGCCACCGAGACGTCGGGGGATACGGTCACGGTGCGACGGATGGAGACGATGGGGTCGAGCACCGCGCCGGCGGTATTGGAGAGCGCCGCCGGGCCGCCGTGGCCGGAGATGGCCAGGGGATTGGCCGCCGTTCGGCCGCGCCCGAGGAAGGCGGCACGGTCCGTCTCGTAGGAGGCTTCGCCGGCAGCCACGCCAGGGGCGGCGAACAGGTGAAACATCCACGGTGTCCGCTCGTCCGGCGTGCGACGTCGGCGCGTGCACAGGATCGCCTGCCGGTCGGGCAGAATCTCGGTCTGCACGAAGAGGTTGCTAAACGCGGGGTGGGACAGGTCGGCGTTTTGCGGCGCCAGCACGACCTCGGCATAGCTCGTCACCTCGATATGCCGGGGATGCGAGGACAGGTTGGTCAGCGTGACCCGGCGGATCTCGACGTCGTCCTCGGGCGAGACGCTGATCTCGGTGTGGGTTTCGATACCCTGGTCGCGCCGTCGGTATTCGGCCCGCGCCTGTACGAAGGCCGCCTCATAGTACTCGGCCGGATGCAGCGTCGGCTGATGGGCGCTGGACCAATAGCGCCCGGTGTCGCTGTCGCGCAGGTAGATAAACGTGCCCCAGCCGTCCGACGTGGCGTCCTCGCGCCAACGGGTGACGGCCAGATCGTGCCAGCGGCTGTAGCCGCCGCCGGCATTGGTGGCCATGACGTGGTACCGGCCGTTGGAGAGAAGATGCACTTCGGGCAGGGGTGTATTCGGATCGGTGAAAACGCGCATGATCGCGCCCGCTTCCGTGGCCGGCGGGTGGGCGGCGGCGCTGACTTCGGCGGCATGCGGGTGGAGCGTGGCCGCGTTTTTCGGCACCCGCTCCTGCAGAAGCGACTGCGTCGCCCGGATGGAGGGTGCGGCCATGAACCGACGTTGCATCGGCTCGCCGAGCAGAGCCTGGGCGAACGCCAGCAGGCTCATGCCCTGGTGGTGGGCCATAAACGCCCGCACGAGAGCGTGATTTTTCCCCCGGGGCACGCGCGCGGGGGTGTAATCGATCGCCTCGTAAAAGCCGTAATCGCCCTGAAATCCCTCGGCAGCAAGGCGCTCCAGGTTACGGCAGGCTTCCCGCGGAGCCACGAGCAGGGCCAGGGCGCTGGCATAGGGCGCGATGACCATATCCTCGCCGAGTCCCCGCTTGAACCCCAGCCCGGGCACGCCAAATGCCCTGTACTGGTAGGCCTGGTTGACGTCCACGGCGTTGTAGCAGGATTCGGAAATGCCCCAGGGCACGGCGCGCTGCCGGCCGTATTCGATCTGGCGCGACACGGCGGCCTTGCAGGTCTGGTCGAGCAAGGTGTGTTCGTAATGGGGCATGACGAGTTGCGGCATGAGGTACTCGAACATCGAGCCGCTCCAGGAAATGAGGCTCGGGTCGCCGCCGTGGCTCGTCAGGAGACGCCCGAGGGAAAACCAGTGTTTTTGCGGGATTTGCCCCTCGGCAATGAGCAGGAAGCTGGTGAGTCGGGCCTCCGAGGCGAGCAGGTCGTAGCAGGACGGATCCCGCCGCCGTTCGCCCACGTCGTAGCCTATGGCCAGCAGGTCGCGCGCCGTATCATAAAGAAAGGCAAAATCCATGGTCGCCAATTCGTGGCAGCGTCCCAGCAAATCGTCGATGACGCCAAGGCGTCGCCGGGCTTCCCGGGCCTGGGGAGGCGTTTCGGCGGTCAGCGCGCCCTCTCCGGCCAAGGTCGCCAGGGTCGGGTTGTTTTCGGGTAAAGCCGCCCCCGGCGCGAACAAGCGCAGCTCTTCCCGCAGGGCGCGGACCTGCCGGTTGAAGGCTTGCGCCCAGTCATGCGGCAAGGTGTCGACGGCGTCGTCCCGGGACAATTCGGCCAGTAGGTCCTCCCCCGGGTCCTGAAGCGCGGCCAGTACGGCGTCAATGGCCGCCGGGTCGCGCGGCGGACCTTGCCGCCCGGCGTCGCGCAGCGTTTCCCGAAGTTTCGCCACCTGCCTGGCGAGAGCCGGGGCGCGGGAGGCGGAGACGTGCTCGGCCAGTACCCGCACGGTATCCCCAAGTCCCGCCAAGGCGCGGGGGGACAGCACCGGCTGGTCCTTGAGCTCGGCCAGTCCCGCCCGCAAGGTCAGCAGGCAGCCGGCCAGGTTACCGCTGTCGACGGTGGAAACGTATTGGGGACGAAGGGGGGTGAGCGTTCGCGTGTCGTACCAGTTGTAGAAATGGCCCCGGTAGCGCGTGAGCTTTTCCATGGCCGCCAGGGTGGCCTCGGTGCGGCGCAGCAACTCCCCGGCGCAGATGTACCCGAAATCCCAGGCGGCCAGGTTGGCCAAGAGGGCCAGGCCGATATTCGTCGGCGAGGTGCGCGAGGCGAGCATCTCCGTGGGATATTCCTGAAAGTTGTCGGGTGGCAGCCAGTTGTCAAGCGGGCCGACGAAGTGCGCGAAGAAGTGCCAGGTGCGCCGGGCCGCTCCCCGCAAAAACAGCCGCTGATCGGCGCCCAGCTCCTGCACCGGGGCCGCAAGCGGCCGGCTGATCCACCAGGCCACGACCGGCGAGACCAGCCAGAGGAACAGGACGGGCGCGCAGGAGAGCAAGGCCGCCGGTTGGCCGGGCGTCAGGGCCAGGGCCACGGCCACGGCCAGGGCTGGCGCGAACCACACTCCACGGCGAAATCGGCCAGGGTGCGGCGCGCGTTGCGCTGCGCATAGGCGGGGCCGTGCCAGAGCAGGAGGCCGCGCCGCGTGAACAGCATGCGCAGGCCCGAGCCGGCGATGGCGTCCAGGCAGACAAGCGCCTCGTAGGGCAAAAAGGCCAGGGTCAACAGCGTAAGCAGCAGCGGCCGGCCGGCCGATTTGCCGGTCTGGCGCAGCTGCGCCCACCAGCTCCGTTCCCCGGGCTTACGCGCGAGTTCGAGCAGGGCTCCCGGCAGGGTGGGCAGGAAGACCACGACTAGCACCAGCAGCGTCCAGAACCAGGCCGGCCCGGGCCCAAAGAGCCAGCCCAGGACCAGCAAGGCGCACAGCGACGGCGCGACGAGGCTGCGGCGCAGGTTGTCGCACAGCTTCCATACCGACAGGGCCGTCAGCGGGTTCGGTTGCCGCCGCGCCTTTTTCCCGTCCGCGACGGACGGTCCGGGCACGCGCGGCAACAGCCAGCCGGCCAGTTGCCAGTCCCCCCGGATCCAGCGGTGCCGCCGGCTGACGTCCATGGCATAGCTGCGCGGATGCTCCTCGACGAGGTCCACATCCGTTACCAGGGCGGAGCGGGCATAGCCGCCTTCCAGGAGATCATGGCTCAGGATGAGGTTTTCCGGAAAGCGCCCATCCACGGCCCGACGGAAGGCGTCCACGTCGTAGATGCCCTTGCCGATAAACGATCCCTCGCCGAAAACATCCTGGTAGGCGTCGGACACCTCGCGGGTATAGGGATCGATGCCGGCCTCGCCCGCGAAGAGTTTCGCGAAGCGCGACTGCCCGGCGCTGGCCAGGCTGATGGACACGCGGGGTTGCAGGATGGCGTGCCCGTCGACGATGCGCCCCTTGGCGGGATCGTAGACCGGACGGTTGAGCGGATGGGCCATGTTGCCAACCAGCGCCCGGGCTGCGTCCCGGGGCAGTTGCGTGTCGGTGTCCAGGGTGATGACGTAGCGGATCGAAGAGAGGATGGACGCATCGCCCACGGTCTCCGAAAAGGCGGATGCGGCTTCCCCGCGCAGCAGGGCGTTGAACTGCTCGAGCTTGCCGCGCTTGCGCTCATGACCCATCCAGGTCCGTTCGAAGGGGTTCCATTCCCGGGGCCGGTGGAACAGGAAAAAGATGCACGGCCGATCGTCGCTATAGGTGGCGTTGAGTAGCTCAAGCGCCGTGCGGGCCTGGGCGAGGGCGTCGTCGTCGGTGGGCTGCACCCGCTCGGGCGCATCGGGAAAATCCGTCAGCAAGGCAAAGAACAGGTTGGGGTCGCGGTTGCCGAGGTAGCGGATTTCCAGAGCTTCGACCAGGGCCGCGATGTCTTGCGGGGAGCCGAGCAAGGTCGGAACAACCACCATGGTGCGGTGCCCGGCCGGGATGCCTTGGGAAAAATCCAACCGAGGCAGGGTATGGGGCGGCAGGAGCCAGGTAGCCGCCAGGTTGACCAGCGGGACGGCCAGGGCCGAGCCGCTAAGCAGGGCAGTGATCGCGACAAGCCAATACCGCCAGTCTCCCGGCGAAAACCCGCCGAAAGCGGCCAACGCGACCCAGGCCATAAGGATGGTCAGAACCAGAATGGGGCCGAGATACAGGACCAGACGGACCGTCCGGTTCGTCCGGCCGGCCCAGGCCGCCAGCGACAGGCGGCAATCGACCGCCCGTTCCAGCAGGGGCCGGCCCCGATCGAGCAGGTAGTAGCCGACATGGGCGGTGCGGTCGTCGGCGCCGAGGCGTTGCGCCGCCGCGCGCGCCAGCAAAAGGACTTGCCGGGTCACCGCCAGTTCGCTTTGCGCACTGCCCCTGGCCACCTCCTCGACGACATGCCGGTAGCGGTCGCGGGTGGCGAAATCCTGAAGGGCGTGCATCCCGGCCGGATCTTCGCGCAAGGCTTGTTCGACGAGGCTTAAGGACTCGACGTATTTCTTCCAGTCCATGGCCCCGATGAAACGCAGGCTGCCGATGCTGTTGGCGATGGAGAGCTGGTTGGTCGCGGCGGTCCGGCCGGCCGCCTCGGAAAGCTGGGTGGCGGTCACCCCCTGTTCGAGGAGCTTTTGGCCGATCCACGTCTGAATGAAGGCCATGGGGGCTCCCTGGGTATGGAGCCGGGCATGGAATTCCTCCACAAAGGGCGCGGTCAGCGGCACATCGGCGTTGGCGAATTCGGCCAGCAGCAGGATAAGCTTTTTCGGCTCCTTTTCCGCTGTGGCCTGCATGCGTTGCGCCCAGAAGATGGCCGCGTCGCGTTCCTCGCGCCGACGCGCGATGCGGATGGCTATGCGGCGGATATTTTCCAGCAGCGCCAACTGCAGCATGATCGGGAAGGCCCACAATTCGCCCAGCATCAAGGGTGTGGCGGTCTGGTAGGCGGCAATGAACTGGGTGGCGTTGTCGTTGTCGATGCGGCCGTCCATGTGCGAGATCAGTTCCAGCGCCAGGTCATAGATGCGAGGGAATCCGGCCGATGGTCCCTCGGCCAGTCGCGGCAACTGCCGGCTGTAGCCCCGGGGCAGGTGCCGGCGGGCCAGACTGATCTGTTGCTCGATGAGATAAAAATTATCGAGCAACCATGCCTCGGCCGGTACGACCCGCCCTCCAGGCGTGGCCGTGACCGTCACGATGTCATAGGCCGCCCGCAACGCCCGCGCATTGTCCGCCAGTCGCGGCAACAACATATCCGGCCCAGGGTGGGAATCAAGGGTGTGCAGGCCGGCCAGTTTGACGGCGTGCAGCGTGAGTTGCTTGAGACTGTAGAGTTCCGAACGCAGCAGTTCGGTAGTGTGGTCATTTCGCAGGGTGTGGCGCGCCCGGGTTTTCAATCCGAACTCTTTGATGCTCATGATGCATTCCTTGCTCGAGCCCGAGATCTTGCGCGCAGGTCTGGCCTTATGTCATACTGTCTGCTGCAATCTGAAGTCAGGTTGTTGATGCGTTCTCCCCCGGCTGCGACATCGGGGGCGATTTTAGCGGTTGTGTTCCCCACGGCCGGGGCGCGTTGCGACGAAACTGCCGCAACGCCTCATCCGCCGGTTTCCCCCCCACCGACTGCTGTGCCCTTTCGCCACCCGTGCCTCATCCAGTACGGGAGGACTCGCTCGCCGCGGATTCGGCCCAGGCATCCCTGGCCAGCAGCGCCCGCTTGGCGACCAACTGAAAGTGCCGGCCGAGGATGGCCAGTTCCACGGCCACGGGCAGGGCCTTCCGCTTGGTCAGGGCTGTTTTGAGGATGAGTTTCCAATAGTCGAACCTGGCCCGGGACAAGATGCCGATGCGCCACAGACTTTTGAGAAAGGCTTGGAAATCGCTCCGGACAAATTTGCCTCGGGCTGTCGGATTGTAATTTTTCAGAAAAGTATTGATGCGGTCATAGTAATATTCCGGGGAATAGAGCGTGGAGAGGAGGCGTTTGTAGCCGTTGATCAGCGTTTCGCGGCTCATGGTCGGGATGAAGTTCAGGCTGGCGTCCGTATTTTCGCCCGTGGCATCGCCAAGAAGCCGGTTTTCGGCCTTGAGTCGGCGCCATAACCGTGTCTTGGGCATGGCGGTAAGAATGCCGACCATGGCCGTGACCACCCCGATTTTCTGGATGAAACGGATTTGCTGTTCGAAGATGCTTTCCGTGTCGCTGTCGAACCCGACGATGAACCCGCCCATGACCTGCAGGCCGTTTTGATGCAGGGTCTTGACCGCCTGGGTAAAATCCGTGGCCACGTTCTGTTTCTTGCCGCATTCCTGGAGACTGTCCGTGGAGGGCGTCTCGATGCCGATGAAGAGCTTGTGGAAATTGGCTTTGCTCATCAGGCGCACCAGTTCGCCGTCCCGGGCCAGGTTGATGCTCGCCTCGGTCATGAATTTGAAGGGATAGCCGTGCCGGGTCTGCCAGTCGATGAGCCGGGGCAGGAATTGTTTCACCGAGGCGATGTTGCCGATGAAATTGTCGTCCACGATGAAGACCGGGCCGCGCCAGCCGGCCTCGTGCAGGCTTTGTATTTCATGCAGCATCTGGTCGGCCGATTTGACTCTGGGCCGGCGGCCGTTTTGGACCACGATGTCGCAGAATTCACAATCAAACGGGCAACCGCGCGAGTATTGCACGGACATGGTGACGTAGTCCCGGAAGTCGATCAATTCCCATAGCGGGATCGGAGTCGTCGCGATGTCCGGCCTGTCGGGCGTCGTATAAAGGGGTTTCGGCGTCCCCCGGGCCAGATCCTCAAGGAAGGGCGGCAAGGTGAGTTCGGCCTCGTTGAGGACGCAATGGTCCACGCCCGGAAAACGCTCGGGTTGGGCGGTAAAGGCCGGTCCTCCGGCCACGATGCGCTTCCCCATGGCCTTGGCCCGGGCGATGACGTCCTTGGCTCCGGCCTCCTGCACGAGCATGGCGCTCAGAAAAACCATGTCGGCCCAGGCCAGGTCCTCGTCACGAAGAGGGGCGACGTTGGCATCGACAAGTCGCTTCTCCCACCGCTCCGGCAGCATGGCGGCGACCGTCAGCAGGCCCAGCGGCGGAAAGGCCGCTTTTCGGGAAAGATAGGGCAAGATATGCTTGAAGCTCCAGAAAGTATCTGGATAAACTGGATAAACCAGAAGAATTTTCATAATGCACCACCTTGCTCGTTGGCGTGTTACATTCGAATCCGGCGCTTCCTCCCTGTATAGCGCAAAAAACAAGAAAGTTCTTCAACAATTATTGCGCATCACCTTCGCTTGAAGCATTGCTTCTCGATATGACTTGTCGATCTTCATAGACAAATAGCGCTCAAAAATTTGGGCTGCAACGCAACAATCCGGCAATACAGGCAATATTCAGACTTCAAAGGGCGCCTTCCCGGCGTTATTCGACCTCTTGCTGCGTGGATTCTCCCTTTGTCCAGGCAAGCAGGCGGAGTGAGAGAGCGTTTTTCGCAACCGACGAGGCATACCAGCCCGGGGCGACTCCCTTGGCATTGGCAAGCGTTGGAAGGTTAGGCTTGGAGGTCTTCTCCTGTTGCTCCCGGCGGTTTTTCGCCTCGGCCCTGAGAGCCGACTTCTGCTTCTCTACGAGCACGTGCCCAGTCGCTTTCCAATTGGTCTTCTCGCCGGAATGTGATTTTGGATGACCCCGGTCGGAATACCGTCCAGGGAATTCCCTGGCCCAACGCGAGACGTGCCCAGTCCAGTGGCCAAACTCGGGCAAGGCCGTGGCGTAACAGGCCTCCAGCGCTACGAACGGCTCCTTGGGCGGCAGATGGATTTCGTCCGCGTGTGGGCTGTAGAAGGCTCGGATGCGCTGGTTGTGCTTGATGAACGCACCGGAATTTTGAAGGAGAGTCCCGGCTTTCTCTCCTTCCGGACGTGGCAATCCCCTTATTGTCCACGACATCCATTTTTAATTATCTCGCAATTGTTGATACATACAGGTTTTGTGTATGCTTCTCGACGAGAAATACCTTGGCATCCTGCCATACACTTTCCATATTGACTGGCGCAAGATTCACGTTGCATCATTGGCTGAACTGCCATATATGGCCTATTTTCACGCATGGTAGTCCTTGATTGGACATTGCCCCTTTGCCCTACTTCCTCAAGGTAATAAACTCTTCCAGATGTGTCCCGGGTATAAAGTCTATGTCCTTCGTCAACATAGTACTGGTGGTCATCATTCTCGATGTAGTAGAGCATCCCAAGGGGAGCCGATGGCTCAATCACTTCGCGCACGATGCGGTGACGTCGCCCCATGCTGTCCACGTAGTAGCGGTGTTGGGTTCCGACTCGAACGAAATGTCCTCCCGCTTGTTCGTGAACAACGGTTCCTGGACGGGTATACGTTTCCGGAAACGGTTGACTGCAGGCAGGGCTTGCCAAGCATAGCATAAGCAGTGAAAAGATAAACATTTCAAACGTGATCGCGATACTGCATGTAGTGGTCATGATGCTCCTCCTGAAAAAATGTAGTGTTCCTGTTGCAGCTGTTGGGGAGTGACCTCGCAAGGAGATCGGGCACTCCGTGTCTCCTGGAACCCTCTTGCCACTCCGGAAGGAGGCGGCAAGAGGGTGAGGTGACGGGGTTCGAATGCACTTCAGGAGTGTCTCGGCAAACCATCAACAAAAGCGGTTACACCGTCTCCGAGGCACTCCCGAGCACTAACGCCTCCCAAGCGGAATAACGATGTTAAATCCCGGTAAGATCGGCGGCGGCATCAATACAACCGGTGGCGGCGGCGGGTAATACCCCCGCTGCCTCGCGTAGTACGCACCGTGTGGGGGATAATAGACATGGTTGTTTTGGGTGCCTCACCCGATGCGCTGGATGATGATATCCATTGTGGCCACCTCGTACATTCCCATCGTAGGCAAGCGCAGGTACAATGCTATAACTTGTTGTTAAGACAATAAAAGCAATCACCAGTAAACTGGGAATGCTTGTTTTCAATGGATTCATAATGTCCTCCTTAAAGGGGACTCATGGTCATGATACGCAATATGGGCAGCCGATACTTCAACTCTTTACGTACCCTTATGGTATTTTCGACCTTCATGGCGTGCGAAAACCTCGTCGGCAATCTTTTTTTGGCCATCAGGCATCATATTGTAAAGGGCTTCAAAGGCAGGGATAAGTTTTTGCATGCCCTTGGCATGTTCCTCGGCCATATCCCCCTGCATCCGTAAGCTATCGAGCGCAGTTAATTTGGGAGCCTTCTCGGCCCAAGTATCGAGCATGGTCCGCATCGACTGGGCATTGTCACGCATAACAGCAGCGACGGCATTCCAGGCCGCCCCTTGTGCGGCGGTAATGTGAAGATCCTTATGGAGCTTGGTGATCCGCATTTCAATCCAATCCACTGAATGCTTTTTCACCTTGGCCTGTCCCTCAGCGACGGGAGGCGATGCCGTTTGTCCCCAGGCAACTGGTGGGACGGTTACAATCAGCAAGGCTAAAGTTGCAAAACAGGCACGAAGCATAAATTTGAAGCTTGTCATACGTTCTCTCCTGGTTACCGTCCTCTTGGACGGATGATAACAATGATGATCTGGTAGTTGTTGAGGGTAAAATTCCCGTAGTGGATGCAGAGATCATGCGTCATTCTGCTTTGTTTTGACTCCTTGTATTTATACAAGTCTTATTAATACCGTCTATACGTTTTTTGCTCCTGTTGGTTGCCGTAGATTGTCCCGGCAACACCACCAAGAGCACCGCCAACCAGTGCACCAACGCCAAGGTTGCCGCCTGTTATGGCGCTGATCCCCAGGCCAGCCCCCGCTCCAATGGCCGCGCCGGACAAGGCGCCCTGCTGCGTAGGAGACATGCGTGTGCAGGCTGGGATGCCCAGCAAGAGTAACATCAACGTGGTGAGCAGTATTTTTTGCATGGTGGTATCCTTAATTTTTCCAGTTCGGCATGACAATTTCATGCCAAATGACATCAAATACCTGTTTATCCATTTTTGTGGGATTATTGCGGTAGTAAGCGTCTATCTTGTTGGCTAGTGTCGCCCAGCTCATATCTTTCAATGCCTCGACCCAGCCTTTGACGAATCTGGACGGCTGTTCCGAATGCTTCTCCCTGACATGATATTCGAGCACGAGCGCACTTGACGCTCCAAATAAAAAGGCTCGCTTCTCCTGTTCGGTTGACGCCATCCACACTTTCCCATCAACATCAGGTGCAGGATGCTGCATTGTCTCTTGCGCGTAACATACTTCCGCGCTGAGAATGATGAGACCAATCAGAAAGAATATCCAAGAATACCCGTATTTCATAATAACCTCGAATGGCTATGGTTTGGTGTTGCGACTAGGTTTTCCGTTGCACCGAATTCCATTGTCCGTGAGCATGAGAGTTGGCTGTATATGTGTCCATAAAGTTTAGAGGGATATGCCCTTGTTGCCTTTAGCGTTGATTGACTACCTTCTGCCGCAGCCACTCCGCGTGCTTTTGCAACTGGAGATGCAGGCATTGCGGTCATACCTATTCTTGTTGTTGGGATTCGACCGACAGGCGCTGACGCAGCCGTTATACAGTTGTCGACAATATTTGGGCGTTTCCACGGTTCCGGGAGCCACCGCCGGGGGGCGGCGTCCAGGCATGGATTGACCGGGGGAGGTCATGATTTGGCCACCGTCTCTCATGACCCGCATCTGGGCGGTGCAGACCAAATTGCAATCCTGGCATTCACGATTGCACTGCACGCTCGGGTCGGTCCTGCCTGCGTTGATGGTGCAGACTTGGGCCCCATCGGGGCGGACGCAGGCGTATGTCTCGGCTTGGGCCTCGACGGCCTGCAAAGCGAGTCCCAGGCTAAGCACTGAAAGCATACAAATCAGTATCTTTCGCATTGTAACTCCGTTTGTAGAGGTTGTATCCATGTCAGGGGGCCGAGGTGGACGTGAATGCTTCTAGAGCACAATCGGTCATTGTAAATCAGCTGTTATCCAGGCAGTTCTCACTGAGTCAGCCTTGCGCGCCGCCCTTGAATATCTGAACTCTGGTCTTCTCATGAGGGCAGTCCTAATAAGGTCGCAGGCATTGCTCCCTTGCGAAGTCACATTGCTCAAAACAGGCTCGCTTGTTTCCAAGGCCAACCGGATGATTGCAATGGTTCAAGCACATGTTCCACTCTCCTGTACAATATCTAGGGCTTCTTAAACGCATGGACTGTCCGGAATAGTCACCGCGCAAAATGGGTAGTGGATCGATGACCTTGCCAGAGTCGCTTTCCTCTACATAGATAATATTTCCAATATTATCTCTGTAGTAAAGCCTGCCTGTTTCGTCATAATAGTATCGCGTATTATTGTTGTCTATGATTGTAAACAATCCGCCAGTCCCCTGTTCAACGCGGACATTTCGTTCAATCACGCGCAATCCCCCCTTTGGGTCGACGTGATAGAGCCTTCCGTTCTCGTCCCGATAGTAGCGACGCGTGGAAGGTTCAACTGCTACGTAATTTTTTTGTGAATATGTGGCTGAACCATATGAAGGATCGTAATTGGATTTGTTTCTCGGGACGCATCCAACCGCTGTTATGGCCATGATTCCGATGAAAAATATTACTTGTATCTGGGTATCATATCGTCTTTTCATGGTGGTTGCTCCGGTATGAAATCATGAGTGCTTTGTGCGTCGCGTCCGTATTTTTGCTCGCCAGCCCGGACTACGACGATTTTTTGGTTAGCTTCGCAAATACAATTTCCTAAACGCTTCTTCGGGACTCTCGCGACGTGGGGCGTCCACAGCCGCTTGCGGGGGATGCGGCGCGCATTCTGGCGTTTTGAGAGCCGGCGCGGTCGCGGGCCGGAGCTGTTGGGGTTGATTGGTCGTTTGCATGGTGCCGTTCTGCGGGGAGCCTTCCCTGGTCTTTTGCATAATATTCTCCGATGCATCTCTTTGCCGACATAGCAATGAGGATCTGCGATGATGGGACATTTACAGGGAATTCTCACTGCGTCTGTGCGCTATCGCACCTAAGGATAACCAAAAGGCTGACGATACAATTCAATATCAGGATTAACCAATGGCAACTATTAAAAATTATTGGAACTTATTCTATTGTTGTATCGTTTGAATTACGCGAGAAGATTTTTCGACAGTCTATTGGAAAGTCTTTGCATAAGAGCATCGAGGCAGGGGCGCAGAGAGTGCGCATTCCAGCGAACTCCTTGCCAGCGCACGTCATTTCGGGCGGCGTCGACGTATTCGCCTCCTCTTTGGCCGGGATGGTGTTGTCGAAGCGCAGGATGCACTGCCGCAAAATTTCAAGCCCAGCCCAACTTGCGGCCGAGGGGCTTGGCGTGGCCGGTGTGCTGGGAGCCGAGGGGGGCGGGTGGGAAGCTGGTGTGAACGCGTCCGGCCCATTTGCCGGATCTCATGTTCTCGTCGATAAGCTGGCGGATGCAGTCCCAGGCCGGTGCAGCGGTACCGGCCTGGGGGCGGTCGAGACGGCCGGCCGATGATGAATCGGCCGGCCCCGGGACATCGGAGGTTAGAAGAAGATGTTGTTGGTGTTGACCCAGCCATACATATTGAGGCTCGGCACATGGACCAATGCCCAGCCCTCGCGGTCGTTGACCAGGATGTCGACCTGGGCGCCCATCGGCATCTTGGCCAGGATGCCGCAGTACAGCCCTTCGCAGTTGCGAAGGGGCAGGTCGGTCATGCTGGCCCGGGCCGTCGCCTGGGGAGTCAAGGTCCAGGCCTCGGCCAGTATGGCCTGCTGCTGCGAACTCAGGGGCCCCGTGGAAGTCATGGCCATGTTTTGTTGCATGGTTTGCGGCGCCATCTGGGCCTGGGCCGCACCGGCGAAGGCAACGATCAAGGCTGACAAGAGCACAAGGGCAAAGATCGGGAAGGCGAGACGGATATTCATAAAAAACTCCTTCGTGTTACGCCGCGCCGCCTGCGCACGGCAGTGTTGGTCCTGTTCCCCTTGGAAAAGAATTTAGCCTGTGTGGCTCCGAAAGATGATAGATTCAAAACACATTGGAACAATCCTTACCCTTTGGATACCGCATAGTTAATTTTAAAATAGCTTCAACGCATGATGACGTGTGTGCAGCACAGCTCAGAGGCGTTTTTTAGCGGTCTGTGTTTGGCAGAAGATACTGCGCGAATGCCGCCGGCGTTCACTGGCTAAATACGCCTGCCCTGAATAAGCCGGACAACGATTACTATAATCGCCAGAACCAGTAATATGTGAATGAATCCTCCCAGGGTGTATGAGGTAACCAGCCCCAGAAGCCACAAGACAATAAGGATAACCGCGAGAGTTCCGAGCATGACCGTCTCCGTTTGCGTTTGGAGGTTTTCTCGTTATTACGATGTGTACCCCTGGGGATTCGACGGGTCTGTGCGATAGGGCACATTTTCCAAATCCGTCCTGTTTTTTTTGCCCACAACTCACGAGTCCGTCTCAAACCCTCGGGTTTGGACGCTTCAGGGGATTGGATTAACCATAGATACCGGGACACTCGGATGTGAATTTCAAAAAAAAGAGTTGGAAAAAGTTTTTTTTGGGGGCATTAAGGGAACATTGTTTTCCAGGTCAAAAAGGAGGCTCGGATGTCCGAGATGACCTCACCACAACAGAACCATCTTCTGGCCGCCTTGCCCGCCGAAGTCCAAAACCGACTGATCCCGCATCTCGAACTGGTGGCGATGCCCTTGGGCAAGGTTTTGTATGAATCCGGGGATGCCTTGTGCCACGCCTATTTTCCGACTGATTCCATCGTGTCGCTGCTTTACGTGATGGAAAATGGTGCTTCAGCGGAAATTTCGGTGGTGGGCAACGAGGGCCTCATCGGCATCGCGGTGTTCATGGGGGGCGGAGGCAGAACCCCGAGTCGGGCGATCGTGCAAAGCGCCGGGCACGCCTATCGACTCTTGGCAGGCAGGCTCGAGGAGGAGTTCAACCGGCATGGCGATCTGCAGCAGTTGATGCTGCGCTACACCCAGGCCCTTATCACGCAAATGGCCCAGACGGCTGTCTGCAACCGCCACCATACGATTGATCAGCAGCTCTGTCGCTGGCTTTTGCTTTCCCTGGACCGCCTGCCAAGCAATAAGTTGACCATGACGCAGGAATTGATTGCCAACATGCTGGGCGTACGCCGCGAGGGCGTTACCGATGCTGCCGGCAAATTACAAAAACTCGGTGTGATTGAGTATAGCCGAGGGCACATCACTGTTTTGGATCGGCCCAAGCTGGAGCAGTTGAGTTGCGAGTGTTACGCCGTAGTCAAGAAAGAAACGGATCGCCTGCTGCCGTATCTCCACCCACGGAAGGTCGAATGACAAGGGCACTTATTGTTGAATAAATCGCTTGGCACCGTAATCAATAATAATTGCTGTCGATAGAAAATGGAACGGACCGATTGCGGTCGCGCATGATCTGACCGATTGGCTTCCCCCTTTTGGGTGATGTTCGCCGCGGCTGCGCAGGTGAAGGGCTTGGGCTGGCGGGCGAAAATGGGCACAGGGGAAGCTTGTCGGAGCCTGTCGCCAGAATATATCCAGTCCTTCCTGCCGCTTCCCCCATCTGTTGCACCACATCGAGCATCCATATCCGCGTCGATTTGGTCGATACACCAACACCGTCTGACGGGTCGCCCACAGGCGATTGCCTCTTGCCGCGCTCTGCGTTTCTTGCATTGTTACGCTTTGGAAAAGCAAAGGTTCAGGCGTTGTTAGATGCGCTTTGATTTGCCGTATGACGCGCCATGAGGTTCGCATGGAATTATGTGCAAAATATATATTCGCGGGAAGTCCCGTTATTGTCGCATTCCTTGGAAAACGTGCTATGGATCTCGGTAAGTCCCCAAAAGGGACATGGGAGTGGATCATGAATGGGCTTCTTTGGTTTCTGCTGGTCGGTCTGATAGCCGGATGGTTGGCGGGCGTCCTGGTGAAGGGAGGCGGGTTCGGTGTCCTCGGGGACATGGCCGTCGGAATCCTCGGCGCAGTGATCGGCAGATATCTGTTCGGCTTCGCCGGCATCGGTGGAGGAGGACTGCTCGGTGCAATCATCGTGGCCACCTTGGGGGCGGTGATCCTGATTTTCCTCTTGCGCTTGGTTAGAAGAGCCTGATGGCGTAGCGCAACTAAAACAGCAAAAGTGTTTGTAGTAGACTAGAATACCAGGGTTATTAACAAAAATATGTCGATTTTGAGAAAAAGTATGAAAGCAAATTTTTTGCAATAAAGTTTCTAGGAGGCCGTAAAGGTGAACATAAAAAGGGATAAGGTATGAAAGTTGCGATATATCGTTTGGTGTTGCTCGCAGTGTTGGCCTTCTTATTATTAAGAGGCGATCGCATGTTCGCTTCCGCCATGGATGACGACATCGAAACGGCGGTAAAGAAGTCCTATGTGTTCACGACAGTTCTCAAAGGTGATGCCATTCGGATTCAATCCAGGGACGGAGCCGTTACCTTAAGCGGGACTGTTTCCGAGGAATACTCCAAATCCTTGGCCCGAGAGACTATTCTCGGTCTGCCCGGAGTCGTCAGCGTGGACAACCAGCTTACAATGAAAAGTGCTGTCCCCTCTGCGAACTCGGATGGGTGGCTCCTTGCCAAGGTCAAATCCACGCTGCTGTTTCACAGGAGCGTGAGCGCCATGGCGACCCAGGTTTCCGTAACGGGAGGGGTCGTCGTCCTGCGCGGTCAGGCCACCAGCGAAGCCCAAATAGACTTGGCCACGGAATACGCCAGGGATGTGGATGGAGTAAAGAAAGTCACCAACGAGATGACAGTGGCTCCTGCCGACGTGGAGATAGGCGGAAATCCGATCAGCGAAAAAAGGGTCGGTGAAAAAACGATGGGCGATAAAATGGACGCCATGGGCGAATCCGTTGATGACGCATCCACCAACGCCCTGGTCAAGATGGCGTTGCTCTCGCATCGCTCGACCAACGCCCTCAATACCACGGCCGAAACGAAGGAAGGCGTGGTCACCCTGGGGGGCAAGGCCAGGAATGCGGCTGAAAAGGACTTGGCCACCAAACTTGTCAGCGATGTGTATGGCGTCAAACGGGTGGTCAACAACATGACGATCGCGGGAACTGAACCCAAGGCCGCCAATCCGGCCCGTGGTGTTGTGAATGTCGCAGATGCTGCTTGTTTCCAGGCACAAGTTGCATATTGAAGCCGCCCCAAGGGGTTGCAGGTCAAGGCCATTTCCAGTGACTAGAACCTGCCGTGAAGCGGTTTCACTTGAAGAACAGTTATTCGTATTTCACAACTCTTAAACGAGGGTAGACTTATGTCCATTGGCACTATTTTACTGGTCGTTTTGATACTGGTTCTTCTTGGAGTAATCCCATTGTGGCCGCATAGCCGGTCTTGGGGGTATGGTCCGAGCGGCGTGGTTGGCACAATTTTGATTATTCTTCTCATTCTGTATTTGTTGGGGAAATTATAGTCAATCATTGCAAATCATCCTCAAGCATATGTAGCAAGGATGTTTGCTGAAAGTCAGCATCTCATTATTGCATACACCTATGTCACAGGGGAGGAATTCATGAAATCCAGCACCAAAGACATTGCGGAAGGAAAGTTACATCAGGTCAAGGGCAAGATAAAGGAAGTGGTCGGGGACGTCGTCGGCAATCCGACCCTGGAAGCCGAAGGGAAGGTTGAAGGCGTGGGCGGGAAAATTCAAGAAAAGATTGGCCACGTCAAAGGTGTCGTGGACAAATAAGAGAGAGGCCTCGCCCTGGCCCGGACCGGTTGGTCCGCCCGGGGCGGTCGGAATCGACCGGTGTGAATCCCCGGAAACACGGAACGACAAGGCCCGTTCGTGGCGACGTGACCGGGGCTTGCCGCGTTCCTTGTCCTCATATCGCGTCCTCTAAAAGGGCATGCTTTTTTTGAGGACAACAACTCTTTAGAATAATTGTTTTTCTTTAAAAATATTATCGTATTTTTAAGGGACACAACCCTAGCGCCAGATGGCCAGCCATTGCCGACGCAAGACGTCCTCGCCGAGAAGCCAGAGCCTGCGATGGGTTTCGACCAGGGCGGCGCCATCCCCAAGCAGCGACGCTTTCTCCGCCCGCGTCAGGCCATCTGGTCCAAGGTTTACGGCCTTGTCCACGAGGTCCTGACGTGTCGGCCTGTCCGCCCTGTCGGCGCGGGAGGGGCGGCCGATCAGGCCGATCCGTCGACCGCAGGCCGCTGGATCGACCACGGTCAGGGCCACGCCGTTTTCCCTGGGAATGGCAAACGGCCTTGGGGCGCGGGCGTTTTGTTCGTGCAAGGCCGCCAGTTCCGCCAGTTCACGTGGCGGCGCCGTTTCCTCGGGGATGCGCAACACGCCGATGAGTCTGAGCCATCGGCCAAGTCCCGGCTGGCTCGTGACCACGGACAGGGGGATCGAAAACAACAGCGGCCCAAGGACCGGGCTGATCCACCAGAAGAACTCCCGGTTTAGGAGATACAGCACGCCGCCCCACAGGGCGGCCAAAAGCGTTCCGCCGCCATGGAACCGGATCGCTTCGGACCAGGAGGTGGCACGGTCGTCGCGGACCTGATGGCCCCAGCCGGTTTCCAGCCCAAGGAGCGTAATGAATACAAATTTGCTGTGAAAAAGCATCCGTACCGGGGCCAGCAGCGAAGAAACGAGCACATCCAGGGCGATGCCGGCCATGAGCCGCAGAAAACCCCCGAAAAGCCGGGACCGACCCTTGGCGAGCACCAGGATGGCGGCGAAGAATTTGGGCAAAAAGAGCAAAACGCCGGTCGTGGCCAGAATGCTTAGGGCCCACCAGGGCTCCCAGATCGGCCACTCGGGAAACAGGGTGCGCGTGGGCGGAAAATAGGTGGGCGGGGTGAGCGTCTCGATGACGGCTTCGACGCTGGAGACGGCCAGGAACAGGAACCAGAGCAGGGCCGAGCCGTAGGCCATGATGCCGTTGACGAAAAGGGCCCGGTGGACCGGAATCAACCCCCTGGTGAACAGCAGGCGCAGATGCTGCATGTTGCCCTTGCACCACCGCCGGTCCCGGGCCAGTTCGGCCAGCAGGTTCGGCGGCGATTCCTCGTAGCTGCCGGGGAGGTCGTAAGCCAGCCACACCCCCCAGCCGGCCCGGCGCATGAGCGCGCTTTCCACGAAATCATGGCTGGATATTTCGCCGCCCAGGGGAGGCTTGCCGGAAAGCCGGGGCAAGGCGCAATGACGCATGAAGGGCTTGATGCGAATAAGCGCGTTGTGCCCCCAGAACTGGGCGTCGCCAAGCAGCCAGAAGTGCAGTCCGGCTGAAAACATGGGGCCGTAGAGATGGTTGGCGAACTGCTGGGACCGCGCCAGGGGCGTGTCGTGCCCGACAAGGGCGGGAACCGATTGCAGGATGCCCACATGCCGCTTGGACTCCATGACCGAGACCATGCGCGCGATGGTCGCTCCGGCCATGATGCTGTCGGCGTCCAGGACCAGCATATAGATGTAATACGCCCCGAAGCGGCGACAGAAGTCGGCGATGTTGCCGCTTTTCATCTTGGTGTTCACCCGGCGGCGGCGATAGAAGATGCGGTCTTGCCCGCCGACCCGTTCCCGCAGGCCGGCCCAGGCGGCCTCTTCCTCGGCCCAGGCTTCCGGGTCGCGGGTGTCGCTCAGGATGAAAAAATCGTAGCGGCCGATGTCCGTTTCGCGTTCCAGGGAGCGGTAGACGGCTTCCATGCCTGCCGTGACCCGGTCCATGTCCTCGCCGTAGACCGGAAAAACCACGGCCGTGCGGACGTCCGGACGCGGGGCCGCGTCGGCGGGGGCGGGACGGGTGATGGCAAAGCGGTCATAGCGGCGGACCAGGGTGGCGAAACCGGCCATGGCCGTCCAGAACCCGATGGATATCCAGGCAAAAAGAGTCGCGAAGACGACCAGCAGTATTTTTTCCAGGACCGTGCCGCCGCCATGGGGCAGGACCGCGGCCATGCGCAGGACCGCGAAAGCGGTCGGCCCAAGGATAAGCAGCGCCAGGACCATGCGGCGACGGCCGGCCACCTTGCTCCAGGACGGATTGGCATACGTTTGGGGGAGGCTGGAATGTTTGGGTTCGACCCCCTCCTCGGCCGTCGCCGTTCCCGTGGCCTTGCCGACGACCCGGCGCCAGGCTCGCGTTCCCATGTTTTCAGGGGCCATGGGGGTACGCTTCAGAGGGGGCGTCGGCCGCAGTCGCGGATCGGGGCGCGGCGTGCCGAGACGCGTGAACAGTGCGGCCATGGCCATCCGTTCGACCTCCCCGGGATCGCGGACCGCGTCCGGGATCGTCCCCAGGCAGTCAAGCGCCGTCCGAAGCCGCTGCGGTTCGGGCATGGGCACATGGCGCAAATAGGCCAGCAGTCGGGTGCCCGCGGCCTCAAGCCCGGGTTGCCCCGGGGCTGGGTCCTGCTTGTGGCGGGAGTCCGGGCTCATGAATTCCCCGGCGTCACGGCGTAGCTCCAGGTTTCGCTCACGCTCTTGTCGTCGAATTTCAAAAACGCCCGAAGCTCGATGGGACCGCGTTTTTCCGGCAGCATGTTCTGCAGGGTCGTGCCGCCATCCAGGCCGATCTTGAAGGTCAGGCGAAAGCCGCCGGTGGCCGGATTGCGCAAGCATTGCTGCTCGAGCAGCTTTCCCCCCGGGCCGACGCTGACCACGGCCTCGGCTTTCGCATCCTTCTTGAAGGGCTTGCTCTTGTCTCCCAGGAAATCCACGACGAAAAACCGGCTGTTCTTGTCGGGCTGGGACGTTCGTGTCGCGATGGTCATGACGCCGGGCGGCAGCCCGCCCGGAGCCGTCAGCCAGCGCATGCGGTAGTCGAAGCGCATCGGCTTGCCAGGCGCGGCCTGTTCCCGGGGACTGAAAAAGGCCACGACATTGTCGTGAATCTCCTGATCCGAGGGAATGAGCACCATCTCCACCTTGCCCGGGCCCCAGTCTCCCCGCGGCTCGATCCAAAGGCTCGGCCGTTTCTCGTAGCGCGCCTCGATGTCCTGGTAGTTGTCGAAGTCCGTGTCCCGATTGAGCAGGCCAAAGCCTCTGACGTTGTCCGCCTCGAAACTGCTGGTAAGCAGGGTGAGGGGATTCTGGGCCGGGCGCCACAGCCATTCCCCGGTCTGGAAATGGACCAGCAGGCCGTCGGAATCATGCACCTCGGGACGCCAATCCATGCGCCCGCTCGGTGGCGAATTCTCGCCGTACAAAAACATGCTGGTCAGGGGGGCGATCCCCAGGGTTTTGATGGGGGTTCGCAAATACAGGCGCGAGGTCACGTCCATGACGGTCTCGCGGCCCGGGATAATGGTGAACGCGTAGGCTCCGGCCAGGCTTGGGCTGTCCAGCAGCGCATAGATGGTCAGTTTTTTTTGGCCCTTGGCCGGCCTTTCGATCCAGAATTCGCGGAACCAAGGGAATTCCTCGCCTTCCTGTTCGGCGGTGTTGACAGCCACCCCCCGGGCCGAAAGCCCGTACGCCTGCCCCTTGGCCACGGCCCGAAAATAGGAAGCGCCGAGGAATACGACGAATTCGTCCAGGTAGGCGGTGGTGTTGATGACGGCATGGACCCGGAAGCCGGCGGCCCCGATTTCCGTCGGGAGCTGGGCCTTGAGTTCCTGGACCTGGCTGTAGTCGAACATTTCCTTGGTCACGACCACGGGTTCGACCTTGCCTGCATCGATGCTGTTGAGTTTGACCGTGCGGTCATAGAGAAAGCCCGGGTGGAAAAATTGCAGCGTAAAGGGCGATTTCGTCTTTCTCCACAAGGCGCTGCCCGGCTTGAAGCGGATTTTGCGCCAGGTATCGTAATCAAGCTTTTTGAGCGCCTCGGGAATGGGCGGCGGCGGCAGGTAGGGAACGGCCGCCAGAGCCTTGGCCGCCTGCTCCACGTTTGCAAGCGAGAATTGGTTTTTCGCCGCCTTGGCCGAGAAGGCCGGATACGCCGTGCCCAACAACAAAAGCACGGTCGCGATTCCCTGGAAAAGCAGCGTTGCGGGACATCGCCTGTTGTGTCGGGAATGGCTTGCGGTGCTATGCATACCGTCCTGCCTTGTTTTGTAGGATCGTGGCATTGCCCTGAGGGGCCGGGCGTGTTTGATGTTTCGAGTCTTCGCCCGCGCTCGCCGTCTTGACCCAGCAGCGCAGCACCTCGGCCACGCTCCAGGCCTGGGCAATACACCCGCGCGGCAGATAGGGCGGCTCGGCATCGAAAACTTCGCTTATCGATCCGATGCAGGCCTCCTCGATATGGGCCACGAGGCCGGTCAGAAACTGCCTGGCCTCGGCCGGCCGGTCCGGATGGAGCTTGAGCCAGGCATCCACGTAGGGGCCGATGAGCCAGGCCCAGACCGTGCCCTGGTGGTAGGCGGCGTCCCTGGAACGCAGATCGCCGTCGTAGCGGGCCTTGTAGTCCGGATGGCCGGGGGCCAGGGAACGCAGGCCCACCGGGGTCAGGAGCCGTTTGGTCGCCACCTCCATGACGCAGGGCCAGCGGGTCTGGTCAAGGACGGGATGATCCAGGGAAATGGCCAGGATCTGGTTGGGGCGGCAGGCCTCGTCGTTGCCGCCGCTTTCGGCATCGACCACGTCGTAGAGGTAGCCTCCCGCCTCATACCAGAAGCGTTCGTTGAAGGAGGACCGGACCCGGTCGGCGGTGCGGCCGATGGGGCCCGCGGCGGCGGCATCGCCTGTTTCGAGGAGCCATTGCTCGAGCAAACGCAGGGCGTTGTACCACAGGGCGTTTATTTCCACGGCCTTGCCGCGTCGTGGCGTCACCACCCAATCCTCCACCTTGGCGTCCATCCAGGTCAGTTGGTAGCCAGGCGCGCCCTGGCGCAGCAGTCCGTCATCGGGGTCCATGCCGATGCCGAAATCCGTACCCCGCATGTGATGCTGGATGCTGTCCACGAGCTTGGGGAGAACAAGCCGCAACGTGGTGCGGTCGTCGGTAGCCAGCACGTAGCGGTGGAGGGCGTGGAAAAACCATAAGGTCGCATCAGCGGTATGGTAGAGCCCGTCTTTTTCCCCTTCGGGAAACATGTTCGGAATAAGGCCGTTACGGAAGTATTCGGCAAAGGTCCGCAATATCCAGGCGGCCTCGTGATGGCGTCCGGTCATGAGCGTGAGGCCTTCGAGACTGATCATGGTGTCCCGGCCCCAATCGGTAAACCAGTGATACCCGGCGATGACCGTGCGGATCTCGTCGCCGGCCGCCTTGGCGCGCACGGCATCCTGGACGCGTCCCACCGGCGTGATGAGAAACTGGTCTGCCGCCAGAACGAGTTGGGCGGCGGAGTCGGTCCGAAGCTGCGGCGCGGCCGCGCCCAGAAGCAGTCTGCATCGCTGGGATTCCGCCCGGGAAGACGCTTCCGGGGACAGGGCCCGGATGGTTTCCCACGCTTCGGTCGACGCCACCAGGGTCGTCTGCTGCCCTTGCTCCAGGTCGGTGCGAAAATAGCCAGGGCTCCACAAGGAGCCTACGCTGGCGTATCCCCGATCGCGTTCCGTCCTGTAGGGGATGGGGGATGTTTCCTTGCCGTCGATGGTGAAGGCCGTGGACGGACCGTGGAGGAGCAGGCGCAATACCGGTTGCTGCGCCTCGCCGGAGATCTCGAACTGGTCCTCATACACCGAGAGGTGATAGCTTGGCGATTGCAGCAGGCTGACCGACGCGTCATGGGACCGGAACTGTATGGCCGGGCGCAGATTCAGTCGCAGCTTCCCGGGAGCGCGGAGCAGTTCGTACGTCACATGCACGGTATTTTGCCGATAGGGCATGAGCAGGCGCTTTTCGAGAACGAAATCTTCTGTTTCATATCGCCAGACCGGCAAGCCGTTATCCAGCCGAAAAGAGGTCAGGGGAAAGACTTCCTCGGGGGAAACGCCTGCCAGCTCCTCGGCTCCGGTATAGATCACGCGCCGGTCCGGCAGCCGCAGCCTCTCGGAGAGGCCGTTTAACACCATCATGCGCCCCAGAGGGTTCGGCAGGGCCGCGATCAGCAGACCATGATAGCGCCGCGTGATGGCGCCGGTCACCGTGCCCGAGGCGTAGCCGCCAAGGCCGTTGGTGACCAGCCATTCCTGAAGCAGGTGGGGATGGTGGACCGGGTCTTGACTCTCGTGTTTGGGAAGAAGGCGGATCGTGTCAGGCATCCTTTTGTGGCTCCATTGGCATCGGATAAAGGGCCACGGCGGCATGGCCGGGGAAACGCCAGTTTTCCTCGGAATCAAGCGGCGGGGTGCCCGTACCTCCATATTTGGGATCTTCGCTTGACCAGAGCACCTGCCAGCGCATGCCTTCAGGCGGGGCGAGCAAGGGCTCCGGGGCAGGGTCCAGATGCAGGTCCCGCCCGAGATTCACCACCAACAGGCGGTCGTCGCCGGCATCGTCGAAAAAGCGCAGCAGCAGGCATTCTTCGGCCAAGACCGAGCCGTCCAGGCCGCCGGGCTTCTGGGCGCGAAAGACCTTGGTCTCGCGCCGCAGGCGCAGCAGATCCTTATGCAAATCGTAGATGGGGCGGTGGCGTTCGCGTTCGCCGAAATCGAGTTTGCAGCGCTCGAAAACGGAAGGGTTGCCGGGGTCCGGAAGATAGGATTGCATCTCCAAGGTGTCCAGGCTGCGAAACTGATGCACGGACAAAGCGCGGCCCTCCTTGACGAGCTTGGCCAGTTCCGGATCGTGATCCGAGAAATAATGAAACGGCGAGGAGGCTCCGAACTCCTGCCCCTGAAACAGCATGGGGGTGCCCGGCGCCAGCAGCATAAGCGCGGTCATGGCCCGAAGCCTCCCCGGGCTGGTGAGGAACTGAATCCGTTCGCCGCGCCCGGAATTGGCGATCTGGTCGTGATTTTGGATGTAAAGGACAAAACCCGCCGGGGGCAGGTGCAGGCCCGGTGAACCCCGCCGTTTTTTTTGCCATTTGTAGCGCTGCCCCTGGTAGAGGTAGCCGTATTTGAGCATGGAGAGGAATTCCTGCGGCGTGCCCAGATAATCGGTGTAATAGGCTTCGCTGCGACCTGTCAGGGCTACCATGGCGCTGTGATGGAAGTCGTCGTTCCACAGGCCGTCCAGGCCGCTGCCGCCGTCTTTGGTCGGACGCACCAGATTCGTGTCCTGGGGTTCGTTTTCGGCCACGACGACGGTCTTTCGGCCATGCGCCGCCTCGCGCACCCGTTTGCCGATGGCGGTTACGATATTTTCCGGCGACTGGTCGAAGATCTGTTGGGTGGCGTCGAGGCGCAGCCCGTCGAGGTGGAACTCCTCTATCCAGTACGCGGCGTTGGTCAGAAAGAATTCCCGCACCGGGCCTGCGTTTTTTCCATCGAAATTGTTGGCTTGTCCCCAGTCGTTTTCATATTTGGCGGTGAAATAGTCCGGGGAGAATTCATGGAGGTAATTCCCGCTGGGGCCGAAATGGTTATAAACCACGTCCAGGATGACCCCCAGGCCGCAGGCATGGGCTTCGTCCACGAAACGTCGGAAATCGTCCGGCTGGCCGTACAGCCAAACCGGCGCGAATTGGCCGACCCCATCATACCCCCAGCCGAAACGGCCGGGAAAATCCGCCACGGGCATAACCTCTAGGACAGTGACGCCGCAGGCCGCCAGTTCCGGCAGTTCCTGTTGCGCCGCCGCCCAGGTGCCTTCCCGGGTGAACGTCCCGATGTGCATCTCATAGAGAATCTGCCCTTCGATGCCGACGCCCGGCCAGCCGGCATCCCGCCAGGCAAACGTCGCGGGATCGACCACCTGCGAAGAGCCATGGGGGCCGTCGGGTTGATGGCGCGAGGCGGGATCGGGATGATAATGGCTTTGACCATTGAGGCGGAAACGATACCGGGTGCCGGCGGCGGCCTGGGAGAGCAGTCCCGCATGGTAGCCGTTTTGCTCAGGCTCCAAGGCAATGGTTGCCGGAGCCCCTGGCCCGGACTCCACAACGACATCGACCGTTGCGGCGCGGGGCGCCCAGACGCGAAAATGAGTCCCTCCCTTGGGCTGGACCTCGGCTCCTATCGGGTAGCGCCGCTGGGGCTTACTGGGCATGTCGCCTTGACCTCCGTGTGGCCGCAACGAGCCGCGAGGGCGTCTGTCGGGAGTCATCGGACTTGAAGTGAAACATACAATCCTTGAAGCGTTGCTTCGTGTCGGCCCGTATGCGGCCAGGGAGCGCCAGTCGTGTTCGCTGGCTATGGCGAAGGCAGTTGGACGGAAAAATTTTCGGCCAGGAGCGTGGCGTCCCGGATCCACTCCTTGGCGTCGGCGTCTCCTTGACCGGCCTTGTCCTTGAACTCGGACCAGTGCGCATGGAGGATCTTGAAACACAGGGTCTGGGGCTTCCAGAGATTGACCTCGAACGGCATGGATCGGGCCAGCATCGCGGCATTGTTCAACTGTTGCATGCAGGAAAGCTCACTGGGGTTTTCTGCGAACCGTTGCGCCATGCCCTCGATGGTGTTTTTAAGCGACAAACCAAGCCCGGTCGCCTCCAGCGTAACGCCCGCCAACCGGGCTTCTTCCAGAAGAGGTCTCACGGTTTGCAGCTCTGGTTCTCCGCTCTCAAAGGCCTTGCCGAGCTTGGCATTCAGGCACATGTCCGCCGCCACGGACAGGACTTTGGGCGGCGGCGTGCCAGCCTCTTTCAAGAAGCGGATCAAAGGCGCGTGGTGTTCGTAGACCGCGTCATAGGTGGCCTGAGCCTCTTGCAGCGTCGGCTCCATGATCGTGCCCAGGATTTTGCGCCGCTCGTCAATGAACAGCGAGGTCAGGGCGTACGTGGAGGTTTGGAAATATTGATCCAGCACGTGGAGTGTTTTGGGAAGATCGGCGTTGGAAAAAGCTTCGGAAAGCTCCTTGACCAGGGTTTCGTATTTTTGGGGCTCCAGATATTCGCTAATGCCATAGGTGATGTTGTGATCGCCGAGATGCAAGACGCCAAACCAGAGGGTGATGAATTCGTAGGTGACTTCCGAAATGACCTTTGCCCGTCCGATCGCCAGTTTTGCCTTGCCGGCCTGGAAACGACGGTAGTTTTCCGTGGCCACGGAATAGGCATAGAGCGAATCGCGTTCTCCGTATTCCTTGAACAGAGAACTCATGGCAAAGTGCGCGCCGACGTTTATCAAATCGATCTTGGCGGGCTTGATGTACCGTTCATAGATGCCGCGCCCGTCCTTGAGTTCGGCGATATTGCTCTTGGCCTGTTCCAGGCGATCGAGAAACTCCGGCTCATAGGACAAGCTGAAAAGCTGCTCGGCCAGTTGCAGGACCCTGCCGGCGTATTGGATGATCTGCACGGTTTCGATCCCGGAGAGCTCATCGAAAAACCAGCCGCAACTCGTGTACATGAGCATGGCATGCCGTTGGAGTTCCATGAGCTTCAGGACTGCGATCTCCTCATCCTCGTGAAGCGGGTGGCTTGCATGGCGGCTGAGAAATCCGCCGACCCGGGCGGGCGATCGGTCCACGACAACGTCAATGTACGCGTTGCGGGCGGCCCATGGGTCGCTTAGCAACCCTTGGGCCAACTGTTCGAAAGCCGTGTTGACGCTGTCCCGGAGCCAGTCCAGGGCCTCACGCAAGGGAGCCCGCCAGGCTTGATTCCAGCCCGAGTGGCCGCCGCTGTTGCACCCGCAATCCGATTTCCAGCGCTCTATCCCATGGACGCAGCTCCAGGAGCTGTTCTCGATGATCTCCACCTCATGGGTCGGCGGGTGCTCCTCAAGGTACTGGCCATAATTCGTCAGCCGCGCCAGGCCGTTAAACTCGATGTAATCAAGCGCCCTGGTGAGGGCCATCTCGCCGCCGCGGTGGTGATGCCCATAGCTTTCGCCATCCGTCGCGATATGCACCAAACGGGGCTCGGCGTTATCTGCCGGGAAGCCGGACATGAGTCGGTTGGCGAAGTCTTCGCCATTGTTGAGAAGGCCTTCAAAGGCCACGGCCCGGGCAAGGGGGCCATCGTAAAAAAACAGGTTCATGGCCCTGCCCGAGGGCAACGATACTCGGTAGGGCATGCCCGGGTCGATTGTCCCTTCGCCAGACGGCTGCCATTCGCCCCCGGCAATGGCCCGAACCCGTTTTGCCTGCCTGGGAGCCAGTATGGCGAAGGCGATGCCAAGCTCGGCCATCATGTCCAGGGATTCGAGATCCACGGCGGTCTCGGGGAGCCACAGCCCTTCCGGCTTGCGCTTGAAGCGGTACTCGAAGTCCCTGATGCCCCAGAGAATCTGGGTGTACTTGTCGCGGCTGTTGGCCAGCGGCAGGATCATGTGGTTGTAGCCCTGGGCCAGGGCGGAACCGTGGCCCGAGTATTTCTCCAGGCTCAGCCTGTCGGCTTCCAGGATGGCCTGGTAGGCCTCGGCGGCGTTGTGCTCCATCCACAGGAGGACGGTTGGCCCGAAATTGAAGCTTATCCTGGCGTAATTGTTCACGAGACGGGCGATTCTGCCCTGCTGGTCCAGGGCTCTCGACACCGCATTGGCGGCGTAGCACTCGGCTGTAACGCGTTCATTCCAGTCGTGATAGGGGAAAGCGGAATCCTGGACCTCGATGATTTCCAGCCAGGGATTTTCTCTGGGAGGCTGGTAGAAGTGACCATGGATGCAAACACATCGGTCCGACATCACAACCTCCTGGGCAAGAATCTTCTAGAAGTGAGCCCCCCGCCCCTTATGGGGCACCGCCCGGGTTGCCGCCGGGCAGGCGCCGAGTCGTGTCCGGCGCCTCGTAAACCGTGCCGCGTTGTCCCCACGATTCGGGGTTTGTCTCATAGCTATCGTATCCGTTCCGTTATAACCAGCCATAAGAATAAATTTGTTCGTTTCCCTCCTGGACCCGATGGCCGGGTAAGAGCACTTCGCCCGTCAACGTAGACAACCAAGGGGTGCGAACGTCCCGGCTCGGAAACGGACCGTTGCAAGAGCCCCGGCCAAGGTGAGATTCGTATCGTCCCAGAAAATCCCCATGGGATATTGGGCCTCGTTTCCTGCCGCCTTGGCGAACAACCTGGGAACGATGGCCAGGGCAGTGTCGTCACCCAGTGCCCTGACAAAACCGAAAACCATCTCTGACCGGGGCCCTGCGAACTCCAAGGGGTGGTATTGTCCCTTCCGGAAGAGCTCGGCCTTGTCCCTGCGCGTCCCCAGGCCTTTCCATGTCAGGAAAAGTTTGATGCGGCCGTCCTCGGGTTTCTCCATAAGTTCGCGCAGCAGATTATTTCTGTCCGAGGCATAAGCTGCGCTGATATCAGCCAATATCTTCTGGCGCTGGGTGAAATCGACGGGCCTGCGGTTGTCGGGATCAACCATGGAAAAGTCCCAAAGCTCCGTACCCTGATAAAAATCCGGAAGGCCTGGAGCTGTGATCTTGAGCAGGGTTTGCGACAGGGAATTAACCATACCTAGCCGAGCGATACGTTTCCGGCCGGGGCCGCGCCCCCACCAGTCGCCAGCGAGGGATCAAATAAATCGATGGAATTTCCTTGGATAAGTTGACTTTTTACAAGGATAAACGTCTCCACACGCGGGTGGAGTTTCCCGCCATCTTCGACTTTTTTTCTGATATTCCGGTACTGTCTTCCGGTGTAGCCCAGAGCCCTGGCTGCAGCCTCGTGTGAACCCATACGACGAAGGAGCAAATCAAAGATATCTTTCATGGAGTTATCCTTGAGACGAATTTATAAGAATTTCCTTCTTTACACAACAGGAAATTTTCACTAGACACTGAAGGAATTTCCGCTAAAGTCAAAGGACCGGAGGCAACCATGGACGATTTCGCAACCTTACTGGAGCGGTCCTTTGTGGAACTCGTCGCCGAACGGGCTTACGCCCGAGGCTGGAGAAAAGGCGAGTTCGCCAAGATGGTCTGGCCGGATGCCCCCGCCAAGGCGGGGGCGGCAAAATGGTCGGCCATGCGCGGAAAGGCGACGAACACGGGCAAGCCACAAGGCGTACTGATATCCGATGCCCAGCGTATGGCGGAAATCCTCGGGGAGGACCTGACGTACCTTCTCGCCGTCGCCAAGGAAAACGCCAGACGCCAGGCCGCGTAACGTATCGCTTTGGCTGACAGTGACTGAGGCCGTGCGTCGTTGGCTTGCCCCCAACGCCGAGGTGAATGCGTGTCTCGATTGGACGTGCAGGAGTTTGAAGCGAAAGCGCAGAAACTGGTGAGTCAGGCGTTGTCGATGTGTGAACTGAAGGTCGCAAACGGCACAGAGCCACCGTCGCCTCGCGAGGCAGCGCTATGTGCGGCCGCGCTTTCGCTGAAGGAGACCCTCAATACGTTTGTCGCATTGCTGAAGGCAGGATGATTTGCCCCGGTAATGCCTGCCTGGTAGGGAGGTAATCGCTCCGCACTTTCGCTGGAATTTCTGGTGCCATTTCACAAAAATAGCAAGATATTCCGGTGAAAGTGCGGAAGGCAAAAGGGAATCCGGGCATAATCCCGCTTGCAGTTGATCGCTTTCGCCTTGTTTTGCCTGCGACGCACCGTCAACCAGAATCGGCAGGCGGGAGCCGTAGAATTATCAGAAAATTCCTGTGGGTAATGGTCAGCCCCGCATCTCCTAAAAATAAGCCTTGGGCATCCTCAAGATCAGCCGCCGGCAGTACGAAACCGTCCGTCCCAGGAAGAACGATGGGATGACTCGGCAGATGTCCGAGGAGCTCTTGGCCAACCTGCCGGATGGGTTTCTCGACCAACTCCACCTGGAAGCTGACGCGGAAAAGCTCCTCAGGACCGTCTGTGGCGAAGTCGATTGACCGGTCTCACGCCCTCTCATCATTCAAACAATTCGGCATGGGTGCCCGCGCGGACGAAAACAATCAGGCTGCTGGAGGATGCTTCCGCGAGTCGGTAGACAAGCAGAAAATCTCCGCCGACGTGACATTCACGATATCCCTCCCAATTGCCTACGAGTGGGTGATCGGACCATTCAGGTGCGAGCGGCCCGTCATTGGCAATCAGCAACAGCATGACTTCCTTGAGTCGCCGCATATCGTATCGGCCTGAACGCTCCAACCGCTTCCAATCTTTGAGGAAGGGCTTCGTATAATCGGCCGCCCTCGGCAGTGGAGCCCGTTTACTGCCGGCCGGCTTCTTCGATGGCATTGAACACTTCCTCAGCACTCTGGAAACGCGCGCGGCGAGTCTTAACAATGTCCTCAGCTTCGGCCATCGCAGCGCGGGTCGTGGCATTCGGTGCCTTCAACTCGAACGGCAGCTGTTTCTCGGCGGCGACCCGCACCAGCAGGACGCGGACGGCGTCGGAAATGGAAAGGCCCATCGTGGCAAGAGTTTCCGCCGCCTGAGCCTTGACGTTTTCATCCACGCGGACGTGGACCATCGATGTGGCAGCCATGGCGACCTCCTTTTTCTGAGATACAATGTAACTCATCACCACAGGCAAGGCAACCCGATCTGTCAACGGATCTTCGAGGTGCTCTTCACGCCGGCCATACGTGTTCTCGTCCTTGGCGGCTTAAGCCGCTATCTGAGTTATGATGGCGATGGGGTCAGTCGTGTCCAAGACTGCTCCCCCATCGAAGCCGATCCCATGGCCGTGTCCCTCGCGCTCTGGATGCGCTCTCTTATCCCTCCTGTTTCTTTTCGGCACCGTTCAGGCTGCCTTGCTGGAGACAGGAAAGACCTAGCCGAGCTGCATGCTGGCGTTTCTCCGGCAGTACAAGCAGGAAATTCCAGCTTTTCAACCAAGCAGAAGCTTGCCAAGGAATTTGGCCGAGACAGCTATTAAAAATATCTTTTATGATTAAAAACAATTATCCGTCAAAAGATATCTCGCTAGTTTGGCCGCAAGCTGGCTGTCTTGCTTCTCCTGCTTGAGCTCACCATTACACTCCGAGATATAGAGAAAAATTTTTCTTGTCATACAAAGGAATTTCCTTCATGTATTTCGCGTTGCCCACGGTTGCTAGCTGGCGACGGAGCCCCGGGCTGGCCAGCCAATGATGGAGGAAATATGCAGCTCACACAGGATGATATCGCTCAAGCTATGGATGCAGCTTTATCCAAATTGTTAGCGCCTGTCGCTGAAATAGAAGTTCTCAGACGAAAAGAATTCTTGACCGAAGAGGAGGCGGCAAAGCTTTTCTCCATGTCCGCCGCGACTCTCAAGACCAAGAGGTGTCGCGGCGGAGGACCAAGCTACATCAAGGATGGTGGGCGAGTTCTCTATTCCAGGAAGTCGTTGCAGGCATACCTGGAAGGCAAACGCGTCAAGACGAATGAGCAGCCATAGGGGGCTTGCCATTTTGGGCCATGACCTCCACGTGGCTGATGGCCTTGCGTTTGGTGTCGGGACACAGGTGAGAATAACGTTTTGTCATTTCCAGGCTGGAATGCCCGACAAGTTCTCCAATGGTGTACAGGGGAACTCCCTGAATCGCCAACCAACTGCAAAAGGTGTGTCGGAGGGTATGAAATACGACTTTCTGCCTGCGATCCGTCAGGCCGTCGTTGAATCCGAGGGTCTTGATCACCTTGGCAAACGTGTTGCTAGTGTCGGTCACACGCAACGGTTTGCCTTCTCTGGAGCAGAAAAGCAGCCCATCCGGAGTGGCGGGCATGACATCCTCGAATACCGGCGCGACGGCATCGGTCATGTGCGCCATGCGCGTGCCAGCCTTGGCGTCGCGCACGTGAACGACTCTGGATGGCAGATTGATGTCGCTGCCACGCAAGGACAAAATTTCCCCGATCCGCATGCCGGTATGCAAGCTGATCATGGCCATGCGCCACCAGGACGGGCTTCTGGTTTTCAGGGCGTCGAGCAGTCGTTCCGCCTCGTCCGGAGTCAGGTATCGGATGCGGGCGTTGTCGGCGCGGGGCATCTTGAGTCCGTCGGTCGGCACAGTGCCCGAGTAGAGATTCCAAGAGATGAGTTTTCGATAGATGCGGCGGATATCCCCCAGGATGAGGCGGGCGCTCGCCGGGGCCAACCCCTTGCCGAGCAGTTCCTGCTTGAAGGTTTCGAGAGCCAGCGGCGTAATCCGATCCAGGGGAGTGGAACTGAAGCGCGGGGCTATGTGGCAGGTATACCGACTCTCCTCGTCGCGGGGGTGGGCCAGATTGGGCAACCACTTCTCCTTGAAGATGGCCCAGGCGTCGCCCATGGTCATGGCGGATTTTTTCCTGCGCTCCGGCAACACACCAGTATGACGCTCGATTCGGATTCGCTCCCCCCGGATGTCGGAGGCCATTTGGGCGGTATAGCCCTCGCTGGCCCAACCGACCTTCTCCCAGACGAGACGCCCCGTGGAGTCGCGGTGGTTGATGTCAAAGCAGATATCGGGCTTGCCATTGTGACGACGGGTGTCGGAAACGCGCCGGTATACCCCGGTAAATTTGGTTTTTTCCCTGCTCATTTTTGCTAACCTATTGCTAACATGGTTGCGGCATTGGCTAACAAAATGCTAACTCGGAGCGCACCCGAGGTCAACCTGGGGCATCCGGTTATGCCCTGTAAATACGGTATATTCACCAAATTTCAACGCATCACAATTCATTGCAACCATATTAGCAACTTATTCGTAATCAGCAGGTCAGGAGTTTGAGTCTCCTCGCTGGCTCCAAATTTTAAGGGGTTAGGACTGATGGTCCTGGCCCCTTTTTCATTTTGCAGCGGGCCATGCCTGTTGGCATCGTTGGCGGACCCAATTTGTCCGCCATTTCAAATCCCACCCGTCATTCGATTATTCCCGGGCGGGCCGTACAAGCCTGCCAGCTCACCTCGCCCGCAACGCCCCCAAGGCGATCGACACCCATCCGATCATCCAGATGGCGCCGCCGATGGGTGTGACAATGCCGAGGAATGTGGTGCCCGTGAGGCTCAACTGGTAGATGCTCCCGGAAAACAGCACGGTTCCGAGGACAAAGCACCAGCCGCCGACGTTCATGCATGTGCCGCCCCACCTGGCGGAGGCGAGCCCCACGCCGAGCAGGGCCAGGGCGTGATACATCTGGTAGCGCACGCCGATCTCGAACACGGCCAACATGTCCGGGGCCAGCCGGTGCTTCAGGGCATGGGATCCAAGCGCCCCGGCGATCACGGATAAGCACGCCGAGAGCGCGCCCATGGCGAAAAACAGCCTGTCCACGACAATCCTCCGATAAGTATTGACGCATCCACGAAACGACAGGAACGCAGGTCTGCCCTACAGCGATCGGGCCGGCGCTGCGTCCAGCACCAGTTGGTCGCCCCCCCTGGGGGCACATCGGAAATCACTCTCTACAACTGCCACCGGGACAATACCGGCGCATCAACGTCCTTCTCGTGCTCCAGGGCAGCCTGAATGGACACCTTGAGCCCCCCGACCACCGTCTCCAGGGACATGCTGGGATTGCCAAGGAACTGGTCCATGGCGGCCACCTCGGGCAGGGATGGCAGGTGGACCCACCCGGCCCGGATTGGAAGCCCGTTTGCCGCGATGTGGTGCAGCACCCCGTACATCAGGTGGTTGCACATGAGCGTGCCTGGCGCGTCGGAGATGTCTGCCGGGAAACCGGCCCTGCGCATGGCCAGCACCATGGCCCGCAGGGGCAGCGTGGAAGAGTGGGCCGCGGGGCCGCCTGGAACCACCGGCTCACCCTGGAGCACCTTGCCCGCATTGTCCCTCAGGTTGTACCGGCTGGAATCGTTGAAGTTTTGCGCAATGCGTTCCACCGTGATCATGGAGCGTCCGCCGAACTCCCCCAGCATGAAAACGAGGCAGGGCTTCACCTCGGCTATGGCCTGGACCACGCTGTCGATGCAGGTGAACCAGTAGCTGGGCGCCTCCCGGCCCACGACGCGCGCGCCGGCGATGGTGATGCCGTCCAGAGCCTTGGCGGACAAGTTCGAGGGGTTGACCGGCGTGTTGCCATACGGACCAAAGCCCGTCACGAGCACTGTTTTCATGTCATGCCTCCCGGTGGAACAAGGACTGTCTTTGAGAACAACACGCCAAATTTAGCACGCTGTGCCGGATAGTGTACAGGCGCGGCACACTCGAGGAGGCTCTACGCGGGCATATGCGTGCCTGGTGGCATCGTTGGCGGCCCCGATTGATCCGCAATCCCATCCTGTCCCTTCGTCCCCCTCGTCCTTTCGTAGGTGCTGATTCTCTGGAATGGCTTTAATTTCATCCTGTTGACGGAGTTCATATGCGTTTCGTGTGGATCGCCTGTGCGTTGCGTCGAATGCAGCAAATTTTTCGGGATTTGAGCGTCGGGATGCCGGGATGCACCCAGGCTGACGGCCTTTCATGCAGGCGAAATGCGCCGGGAGAGGAGGGCTTGGAGCGCCCCGGGAGGTGATGGACTTCCCCGTATATGCGAACAGATACGCGGTCAGGGCACACGCGAAGTTGCAAATCATGGCGAGTCGCGATCCGGCGCCCGGGCGCCAAAGGCAAGGTGCGTTGACAACCTCTCGGCAAAAAAGTAAATAATGGATGGAGCCTGGATTTTTCAAGATATTGGGGGGCACATGAAAAAAAGTGTGGTCGTCGTGCTCATTGCCCTGATGTTGCTTGGCAT
Source organism: Desulfovibrio sp. JY (assembly GCA_021730285.1). Taxonomy (NCBI): domain Bacteria; kingdom Pseudomonadati; phylum Thermodesulfobacteriota; class Desulfovibrionia; order Desulfovibrionales; family Desulfovibrionaceae; genus Desulfovibrio; species Desulfovibrio sp. JY. The sequence continues at coordinate 67,601 of CP082962.1, read as the reverse complement.
CGTGGCGTCGCTTTCCGGTTGCAGCGAAATGGTCCTTCTCCATCCCAAGGGACCCATTGGCGATTCGGAGCGGCGGTTGATCATCGTGGCCTTTGTCCTGATGCTGCTGGTCGTCGTGCCGGTCATCGTCATGGCCATCTGGTTTCCGCTGAAGTACCGGGCCTCGAATCCGAAGGCGAAATACGATCCCACGTGGACCCACAGCGGCCGGATCGAAACCGTGGTCTGGCTCGTGCCCCTGGCCATCGTGCTGGTGCTCTCGGTGATCACCTGGCGCGAGACCCACCGCCTCGACCCGTACCGTCCCCTCGACGTCGGGGTCGCGCCGCTTCGCATCGACGTGGTGAGCCTCGATTGGAAGTGGCTTTTCATCTACCCCGACCAGGGGATTGCCGTGGTCAACGAACTGGTGTTCCCGGCCCGGGTGCCGCTCAGCTTTCGGCTCACCTCGGACACGGTCATGACGTCGTTTTTCATCCCCCAGCTCGGCAGCCAGATCTACGCCATGGGCGGCATGCAGACGCGGCTTCACCTCATGGCCGATACCGAGGGCGTGTACGCCGGGCAAAACCAGCAATTTAGCGGCCGCGGCTTCCCGACCATGACGTTTGCGGCCAAGGCCCTGTCGCAGCAAGCCTTCGAGGCCTGGGTACAAAAGGTCAAGGCTTCGCCGGACAAGCTCGATATCGCCCGGCTCGACGCCCTGCGTAAGCCCAGCGAGAAGGACCCCGTCCAGCTTTTCTCCTCGATCGCCCCGGGGCTTTTCGAATACGTGATGCACAAGACCGCGCCCATGGCCCCCCATTATGGAGATATCATGATGCACGCCCAGGGGCATGGCGGACACGGCCAGCCCGATGTCGCACAGGAGCGTTGACATGCTTGGAAAACTGACTCTCGCCGCGATCCCCTATCATGATCCCATCGTCATGGGGGCGGTCGTCGGTTCCGCGCTGCTTGGCCTGCTTATCCTCGGGCTCATCACCTACTTCCGGAAATGGCCGTACCTTTGGCGGGAGTGGCTCACCAGCGTCGATCACAAGCGAATCGGCGTGATGTACATCATCGTGGCCCTGATCATGCTGTTGCGGGGCTTTTCCGACGCCATCCTGATGCGCTCCCAGCAGGCCGTCGCCCTGGGCGCCTCCCAGGGGTTTCTGCCGCCCGACCACTTCAACCAGATTTTCAGCGCCCACGGCACGATCATGATTCTTTTCATGGCCATGCCGTTTCTGACCGGACTGATGAACATCGTGGTGCCGCAGCAGATCGGGGCCCGCGACGTGGCTTTTCCGTTCCTCAACGCGGTGAGCCTGTGGCTGACCGTGGCCGGGGCCCTGCTGGTCATGGTCTCGCTTGGGGTGGGGGAATTTTCCAAGGCCGGCTGGTCGGGCTACGCGCCCCTGACCGAACTGGCTTTCAGCCCGGGCACCGGCGTCGATTACTGGCTGTGGTCCATCCAGATCGCCGGCGTGGGCTCGGTTCTGACCGGCGTCAACTTCCTGGTGACCGTCCTTAAGATGCGCGCCCCGGGACTGAGGCTCATGCGCCTGCCGCTTTTCACCTGGACGTCGATTTTCACCAACGTGCTGCTCATCTTCTCCTTCCCGGTCCTGACCGTGGCCCTGGCCCTTGTCGCGCTTGACCGGTACCTGGGCATGCACTTTTTCTCCAACGGCTTCGGCGGCAACATGATGCTCTATACCAACCTCTTTTGGACTTGGGGCCATCCCGAGGTGTACATCGTCATCCTGCCGGCTTTCGGCGTTTTCTCCGAAGTCGTGGCCACCTTTTCGAGCAAGCGCATCTTCGGCTACACCTCGCTCGTCTATGCCACGGCCGCCATCATGTTCCTGTCGTTCGCCGTGTGGGTGCACCACTTCTTCACCATGGGCGCGAGCGTCAACGTCAATATCTTTTTCGGCATCTCCACCATGCTCATCGCCATCCCGACAGGGGTGAAGGTCTTCAACTGGCTTTTCACGATGTATCGCGGCCGGATCCGCCTGACCACGCCGCTGTACTGGACCATCGGCTTTTTGACGACTTTCGTGCTCGGCGGCCTCACCGGCGTCCTCATGTCCATTCCGCCGGCCGACTACGTGGTCCACAACAGTCTGTTTCTCATCGCCCACTTCCACAACATGCTGATCCCGGGCACGCTGTTCGGCTTTCTGGCCGGCTACGTCTACTGGTTCCCCAAGGCCTTCGGCTTCACCCTCGACGAGACCTGGGGCAAGCGCACCTTCTGGTGCTGGCTGATCGGCTTCTACCTGGCCTTCGTGCCGCTTTACATCCTGGGTTTCATGGGCATGCCCCGGCGCCTGCAACACTATGACAACCCGGCCTGGCAACCGCTGCTCATCATCGCGGCCGTCGGCACGCTGATCATTTTATGCGGCATCGGCTGCATGCTGATGCAACTCGTCGTGAGCCTGAAAAACCGGCAAGCCAACCGGGATGTGACGGGCGATCCCTGGGACGGCCGCACCCTGGAGTGGGCTACGTCCTCGCCGCCGGCCGTCTACAACTTCGCCACCATCCCCGTGGTGCACGACATCGACGCCTTCTGGGACATGAAGGAGAAGGGCATCGCCTATGCCCGGCCGGACCATTATGAAGACATCGAGATGCCGAAAAACACCGGATACGGGTTTATCATCGGCATTCTCGCCTTTCTGTTCGGCTTCGCCATGATCTGGCACATCTGGTGGCTGGCCCTGGCCGGCCTGCTTGGCATCGTGGTGGCCGTGATCGCCCGGGCCGGCGATGACGACATCCACTACGTCATCCCCGCCGCCGAGGTCGAACGCATCGAGGACCTGCGCCGCCAGGCCATGGCGGCCGCGTCGGCGAGCGCGTCATGACCATGCTTCATACCGGGATCTTTTACGAGGTGACACGATGACCACGGACACAGCGACCATGACCGGGCCGGTCGGACACGGCGCCGATCACGACGCCCCGGGCCTGCACGCCCTGGGCTTCTGGCTCTATCTCATGACCGACCTGATCGTGTTTTCGGCGCTTTTTGCCACGTACGTGGTGCTGGCTCCCAACACGGCCGGCGGTCCCTCGGCCAGGGAACTCTTCCACCTGCCCGAGGTCTTTGTCGAAACCATGCTGCTGCTGACGAGCAGCGTGGTTTTCGGCTACGCCTCGCTGGCCCTTGGGGCCGGGAAAAAAGGCCTGGGTCTGGCCGGATTGGTGCTGACCTTCCTGCTGGGACTGGGCTTTATCGTCATGGAACTGGGCGAATTTTCCCGGCTGATCCTGGCCGGGGCCGGACCGCAGCGCAGCGGGTTTCTTTCGGCCTTTTTCACGCTGGTCGGCACCCACGGCGCCCACGTGACCGTGGGGTTGCTGTGGCTGGCCGTCATGATGGGGCAGATCCTGACCAAGGGGCTCACCGTGCCCGTGCGCTCCCGCCTGGCCCGCCTGGGGATGTTCTGGCATTTCCTGGACATCATCTGGATCGGGCTTTTCACCGTCGTCTACCTGATGGGGGTCATGTCATGAGCCAGACGCACGCCTCCGGCGAAAGCGACGTCCGGGCCGGCAGCGGTTCCTTTCGGACCTACACCCTGGGCTTTGTCCTTTCCCTGGTGCTGACCGGCATTCCCTTTGCCCTGGTCATGACCGGCGCCTTGCCGCATGGGGCCACGCTGTTGTGCCTCTACGCCGCCGCCGTGATCCAGATCGTCGTCCACCTGCACTACTTCCTCCACCTGGACCGGTCCTCGGGCATGTACTGGAACATGCTGTCGCTGCTTTTCACCTTCTTCATCATGTTCCTTTTCATCGGCGGATCGTTATGGATCATGTACAGCCTGCACTCCCGTATGTAAGGCCGCACGGCCGGCTGCGGCGGTATGTGCTGGTTGCCAAGCCCTGGATCGTCGTCGCCAACCTGATCTCCGCGTTCGGCGGATTCGGTCTGGCCGCGAGGGGGCATATGGAGTCGGGATTGTTGCTGGCCGTCCTGGCCGGCGTGGCCCTGGTCGTGGCCTCGGCCTGCGTCGTCAATAACGTCATCGACCGGGAAATCGACCGCAGGATGGCCCGGACCTGGAACCGGGCCCTGGCTGTCGGGACCATGTCGGGCCGGGCCGCCATGGTGTACGCCGGGGTGCTTGGCGCGGCCGGGCTGGCCGTCTTGTGGGTCGGGACCAACGCTTTGGCCACGGGGCTTACGGTTCTGGGATTCGCCGTCTACGTCGGGGCCTACAGTCTGGCGCTCAAACGCATTTCGCCGTTAAGCACCCTGGTCGGGAGCCTTGCCGGCGCGACGCCGCCGCTTGCCGCCTACTGCGCCGTCAGCCAGCGTTTCGACCTCGGCGCGCTGCTCGTGCTGGCGCTTTTTTGTTCCTGGCAGATGCCGCACTCTTATGCCATCGCCATAAGCCGCTACGACGACTACCGCGCCGCCGGCATCCCCGTGCTGCCGGTCGCTTGCGACATCGCCACCACCAAGCGGCATATCGCCGGCCATATTCTGGTCTTCATGGTGGAGGCCCAACTGCTGACCGTATGCGGCTATGCCGGGATGCGGTTTTTCGCGCTGGCCACGGCGCTTTCCCTGATCTGGTTCGGTCTGGCCCGTTTCGGTGCGGGCGACGACAAGCGTCAGGCCCGGGCGGTCTACGTCTTTTCCATCCTGGTCATCGTGGCGGTCAGCCTCATGCTGGCCGTGGACGCCGCGCCTATCCCTGCCTGAAGCAGAACATCACCATCTCTTCGCCGGTTGCGTCCTTGTGGGACTTGAAAAGGGCCGCGGCCGTCTCCTGGGTCAGGTAGAGGGCCACATTGACGAAGTGGCAGTCGGTAAACGTCCCGTCGACGAAGTGGGCCGCCGTGTTGACCTTGTCGCCCTCGTTGACCACGATGACGTCGCACAGGGTGAAGCGGCAGCGTTCCAGGCGGCTTGTGCCCCGGAACAACAGGCCGCCCGGGCCCTCGATCTCGCAGTGGGTAAACGTCTTGCCCTCGTTGGGAACGAGGTAGGGGGAGTAAAATTCGCCAAGGCGGATTTTTTCGTTCTCGAAGCTGGCGCGCAACGTGTTTGCGCCGTTGGGCTCGTAGGTAATCAGCCGCAGGTGCCTGGCCTTTTGCACCGCCGCCACGGCCAGGACGACCACCAGGGCCACGCCGGAAAAAAGCAGCGACGTGAGGATGCCGACCACCACCCAGGCCCCGACGACATAGGGTCGCAGGTGGTTGGTCAGATAGGTGATGAGCACCAGGCAGATGATCGTGGCGATGACGAAGATGGTCGTCGAGTGCTTGATGAAAAACGAACTCAGCGCATTCCAGATGCCTTCGGTCTTGCTCATAACACCACCATTTTCCAGAGTTACCCGATTACATGGCACGGAGCCCGGGCCAAGTCAATCAACGCGGCTTCGGTCGGTCGGGTCGCGACGCCCCGGTGAACTTCCGACCGCTGGTTCACGTTGCGGCGGGTCGACACCGGACGGGAAGGGGAGCCCCTCGACATCGTGAACGTCTCCTTCTCGACGGATGCGCTGTCCATGAAATCGGGGCAGCTCCAGACGCTGCAACAAAGAATTGAGGTATTGACAAAGGAGAGGGGATATGTACGTTTTGAAAACGTACAACGGCAGGAGGAAAGGCATGCCGCAGATCCCTATCGAGGACAACAGCCGGATGTCGCTTCGTATCCCGACTGAGGAGAAAACCTTGCTTCTTCGGGCAGTTGCTCTCAGACATACAAATCTGACGGATTTTGTCGTCAGCAGCGCGGTGGAGGCTGCACGCGCGGTGATCGACCAAGCGGAAAGGCTTCGTCTCTCCGATCGGGACAGCCTGCGCGCCCTGGATCTTTTGGAAAATCCGCCCGCCCCCAATGCGAAGTTGCTGGCTGCGGCGCAGGCCATGCCGAAATGATCATGGACGTGCCGGCATGGCACGAAGAGGCGATCGCCAAAACCCATGATCGGGAAGCGTTCGATTGTGGCGATGCCGCGTTGAACGATTTTTTGCGCCGCCATGCGCGCAAGAGCCACCTCCAGGGTGGGGCCAAGACATTCCTCGCCATGGATGACGCGGATGGCCAGAGGATCCTCGGGTTTTACAGCGTCAGCCCAGCGTCTCTCGCTTTCGATCGTACTCCCAAGTTTGTCGCGCGCGGCCTGGCGCGCCATGAGGTGCCGGTTTTTCGACTGGCCCGGCTTGCCGTGGATCGATCCATGCAAGGTCGTGGCCTGGGTGGACAACTCCTGCTGGCCGCCGGACGCCGGTGCCTGCTGGCCGCCAGTCAGGCTGGCGGTGTGGCTCTGCTCATCGACGCCAAAAACGAACGTGTTGCGCAGTGGTATGCCGGATACGGCGCCATACCGCTCCTTGATGCCCCCTTGTCGCTCCTTCTTCCTTTCAAGACGATTCATGCGGCCCTTGCCGCGGCTGGAAAAATTTGATTTCGAGGCCTGCGTCCCACTGTCAGACCGCCCCTAACCCCCATTCCTTATTGGCCTCCTCCGGCATTGGCGGGTGGTGCCATGCGGCTTTCGCGCAAGTCTCTTGGCAACAGCATCCTGGTTGGATAATTCGGGAGAGACTTGTCGGATTAGGCAAGAAATTGAGAGGATCGTGCCTCCCCCCGGTCCTTTCCGGGGAGTATGCAATAAATCCCGACAGCCGATTTTACGGCCTCCGGCAACACCCCGACATAAGTGGAGCGCCATGCCACGAACGGTCACGACAGACAGAGACAGGCACGTTCGCCTGCTCACCCCGAAGCGCGGCGCGCCTGTCCGGTTTGACGGCAGGCCGCAGCGCTTCACGCGGTGGGTGGGGGCGCTTTGGAAGCGGCATCGCACAGCCGAGGCATCGGACCCAAAACGGTTGCATTTCTGAGCCTTGCTGGATGCCGCGTGGAAAAGCGGAGACCCGCGTAGGCGAACAAAGGTGAAAAGGCATGGACAAAGCAAAAGTGTATTTTACGGATTTCCGCACAAAGGCTTTCGGCGACGGTCTGCCTACCAAGCTGAAAAAGATGATCAAGAAGGCCGGGATCGGACAGATCGACATGAAGGGCCGGTTCGCGGCCATCAAATTGCACTTCGGCGAGTTGGGGAATATCAGTTACCTGCGCCCCAATTATGCCAGGGCCGTGGCCGACGTGGTCAAGGAGCTCGGCGGCAAGCCCTTCCTGACCGACTGCAACACCATGTATCCGGGCAGCCGGAAAAACGCCCTGGAGCATCTCCAGTGCGCCTGGGAAAACGGTTTCACGGCGCTGACGGTCGGTTGCCCGATTCTGATCGGCGACGGGCTCAAGGGCACGGACGATATCGCGGTGCCCGTGGCTGGCGGCGAATATGTGAAGGAAGCCAAGATCGGGCGCGCCATCATGGATGCGGACGTGTTCATCAGCCTGACCCATTTCAAGGGGCATGAGATGACCGGGTTCGGCGGCACCATCAAGAACATCGGCATGGGCTGCGGCTCGCGCGCGGGCAAGACCGAGCAACACAGCAACGGCAAGGCGCGCATCGACCCCGAAAAGTGCAAGGGTTGCCGCACCTGCCTGAAGGAGTGCGCCAACGACGCGCTCCACTTCGACCCGGAAACCAAGAAGACTGCCGTCAACCATGACAACTGCGTCGGATGCGGCCGCTGCCTTGGATCATGCAACTTCGACGCGATTTCCTTCGAACTCGAGACCGCCCTCGGGATGCTGAACCGCAAGATGGCCGAATACACCAAGGCCGTGGTGGATGGCCGTCCACAATTCCACATCTCGCTTATCGTGGATGTCTCCCCCAACTGCGACTGCCACGGCGAAAACGACGCGCCCATCCTGCCCAACATCGGCATGTTCGCCTCCTTCGACCCGTTGGCGCTGGATCAGGCCTGCGCGGACGCCTGCCTGCGAGCCACGCCGCTGCCGGGCAGCCAGCTTGCGGACAACATGGCCAAACCGGATTTTGTCGACCATCACGACCATTTCACCAACTCCCGACCCGAGTCCGAATGGCGTACCTGTCTGGAGCACGCCGAAAAAATCGGCCTGGGAACCCGGGAGTACGAACTGGTCGTGGTCAAATAGGGCTCCGCATGTTGCATCAACCCCAGGAGGAAAGACCATGGATCGTCGTGACTTTTTAAAGACAGCCATTCGTGGCGGCATCGTCGCCGGTTCCGGTCTTGCGCTCGGCGGCGTGGGCGGCTTGGGAAGGGCGGCCGTCGCCGCCGAAAAGGGCAAGGACTGGGATCTGGTGGCCGTTCGCGGCGGCGAGCCGGAGGCCATGTTCGACGCGGCCATCGAGGCCTATGGCGGCATGGGCGCCTTTGTGCCCAAGGGCAGCAAGGTCGTGGTCAAACCGAATATCGGCTGGGACGTGCCGCCGGAGCGGGGAGCCAATACCCACCCCGCGCTGGTGGGCCGCATCGTGACGCGGTGCCTCGAGGCCGGGGCCAAGGAGGTCGTCGTCTTCGACCACACCTGCGACAACTGGCGACAGTGCTATGCCACGAGCGGCATCGGCAAGGCGGTCGAGGACGCCGGGGGCAAGATGCTCTCGGCCGACAGCGAGGGGTATTACCGGGAAGTGGCGGTCCCGCGCGGCAAGCGGCTGACCAAGGCGCTGGTCCACCAGGCGCTTTTGGATGCGGACGTGTTCATCAATGCGCCGGTGCTCAAGGACCACAGTTCCACCAGGCTCACCGCCGGCATGAAGAACCTGATGGGCGTGGTCTGGGATCGCGGCTACTGGCATCGCAACGACCTGCACCAGTGCATCGCCGACTTCGCCTCGTTGCGCAAACCGGACCTCATCGTCGTGGACGCCTACTCCATCATGAAGCGAAACGGCCCTCGCGGCGTGTCGGAAAGCGACGTCGCCATCATGAAGGCGCAGCTCCTCTCGCGGGACTGCGTGGCCGCCGATGCGGCCGCGGCCAAGCTGTTCGGCCTGGAACCCGGCGAGATCCGGCACATCCAGCTCGCCTCGGACATGCAACTCGGCCGCATGGACCTCAAGGACTTGGCCATCAACCGCATCAAGCTCGGCTAAGATGTCGCTTCGTTGGCTCAAGCCCATACGGGTCGCCGTCGCCCTCGTCTTCCTGGTTCTGACCATGGGGCTTTTCCTGGACTTCAGGGGCGTCGGGGTCCGCCGGCTGGCCGATGGCGTGCTCTACCTGCAATTCGTCCCGTCGCTGCTGCGCTTCCTGGGAAACGCCGCTCTCGGGGCGACGGGTTTCCTGGTCGTCATCGCCCTCACGCTCCTTTTCGGGCGGATCTACTGTTCCACCTTCTGCCCCTTGGGGACGTTGCAGGACGCGATACGCCGCCTGTCCGACGCCAGGCGGCGTATCGCCGGGAAAAAGCGGCAACGCTACGCGTTTTCCAAACCGCACGCGGCGATCCGGTACACGGTCCTGGCCCTCACCGTGCTCCTGCTCCTGGCCGGGAGCGGATTGCTGCTCAACCTGCTCGATCCGTTCAGCAATTTCGGTCGGATTCTCGCCAACCTCGCCGAGCCCGTCGTGCTTGCCGCCAACAACCTGGCGGCGTTTGTCGCCGAACGGTGGGGCATCCATGCCGTGTACCAGGTCCCGTGGCCGGCGATGGCCCCGGTTTCCGTCGGCGTGGCCCTGGCCATGCTGCTGACGGTTGGGTGGCTTGGCGCGCGCCACGGCCGCCTCTACTGCAACACGCTGTGCCCCGTGGGAACCCTGCTCGGGATGGTTTCGAAGCATGCCTTGTTTCGTCTGCGGATAGACCCGGCAACCTGCGGCGCGTGCGGACGGTGCGAGCGCGTGTGCAAGGCGGGCTGCATCGACTTCCGGGAAAAGACGGTCGATTTTTCCCGTTGCGTCGGTTGCTGCAACTGCCTGGCGGTCTGTCCCGACCAGGCCCTGCGATTCGGAAGGGGGCAGGGGAAGTCGCCCGAAGCGGGCACGGAAAGTCCGGGCCGGAGGCGGTTTTTGATCGGCCTGGCCGCCACGGGCCTGGGTCTGGCCGCGCCCCAAACGACGCCGGCCCAGCCGGCGGGATTCGTCCAAAGCCGTCCCACCACCATCCCCGAGGAGCGCACCGGCCCGGTTTCACCCCCCGGATCGCAAAGCGTGGCCCACTTCACCTTCCGGTGCACGGCCTGCCACCTGTGCGTCGCCGCCTGCCCGTCCCGGGTGCTGGTCCCCTCGTTTCTCGATTACGGTCCGTCCGGCCTCATGCAGCCGCGGCTGGATTTCCGGTCCGGCTACTGCAACTTCGACTGCACCGCCTGTTCGGCGATCTGTCCAAGCGGGGCCATCCTGCCGGTGGCGAAAGCGCTCAAGCAACGCACCCAGCTCGGCGTGGCGCGGTTCGTCAAGGAAAATTGCGTGGTGCACACGGACAACACCAATTGCGGCGCCTGTTCCGAGCACTGCCCGACCAAGGCGGTGCACATGGTGCCGTATCTGACCATGGCGGACCGCAAACTGGTCATCCCGGAAGTGAACGAAGCCATCTGCGTCGGTTGCGGCGCCTGTGAGCACGCCTGTCCCACCCGGCCCTACAAGGCCATTTACGTCAGGGCGAATCCGGTCCACAAGCAGGCCGAAAAACCGGTGGAGAAGGCGCTCCCGCCGTCCCCCGCCATGGGCGAGGACTTTCCTTTCTAAGTCGAGGCGGCTTTCAGGCCGCGCACGCCTGGATCATGCCCGGCTCTGGGCTGCCGGTTTCCCCCCCCGCCGACCGCTGTGCCCTCCCGTCACCCGGGCCTCATCCCGTCCGGGATGACTCGTTTGCCGTGGATTCGGCCCAGGCATCCGTGGCCAAAAGGGCCCGCTTGGCCACCAACTGAAAGTGCCGGCCGAGGATGGCCAGTTCCACGGCCACGGGCAGCGCCTTCCGCTTGGTCAGGGCCGTTTTGAAAAGAAGCTTCCAGTAGTCGAACCTGGCCCGGGACAGAATGCCGATGCGCCACAGGCTCTTGATAAAGGCCTGGAAATCGCTCCAGGCAAGTTTGCCCCGGGCGGTCGGATTGTAATTTTTCAGAAAGGTATTGATGCGGTCATAGTAATACTCGGGTGCGTAAAGCGTGGACAGAAGGTTTTTGTAGCCGTTGATCAGGGTTTCGCGGCGCATGGTCGGGATGAAGTTCAGGCTGGCGTCCGTGTTTTCGCCCGTGGCATCGCCGAGAAGCCGGTTTTCGGCCTTGAGTCGGCGCCATAACCGCGTCTTGGGCATGGCGGTAAGGATGCCGACCATGGCCGTGACCACCCCGATCTTCTGGATGAAGCGGATTTGCTGTTCAAAGATGCTTTCCGTGTCGCTGTCGAACCCGACGATGAACCCGCCCATGACCTGCAAGCCGTTTTGATGCAGGATCTTGATGGCTTGGGGGAAATCCATGGCCACGTTCTGTTTTTTGCCGCATTCCTCGAGGCTGTCCGTGGAAGGCGTCTCGATGCCGATAAAGATCTTATGGAAATTGGCCTTGCTCATCATGGCGACCAGTTCGCCATCCCGGGCCAGGTTGATGCTCGCCTCGGTCATGAATTTGAAGGGATAGCCATGCCGCGTCTGCCAGTCGATGAGCCGGGGCAGGAACTGCTTCACCGAGGCGATATTGCCGATGAAATTGTCGTCCACGATAAAGACCGGGCCGCGCCAGCCGGCGTTGTGCAGGCTTTTGATTTCATGCAGCATCTGGTCGGGGGATTTGACCCTGGGACGGCGGCCGTTTAGGACCACGATGTCGCAAAACTCGCAGTCGAACGGGCAACCGCGTGAGTATTGCACGGACATGGTGACATAGTCCCGGAAGTTGATCAGATCCCATTGCGGGATGGGCGTGCAGGCGATGTCCGGCCGCTCGGAAGAGGTGTAAAGAGGCTTGAGCTCGCCCCGGCGCCAGTCCTCGAGAAAAAGCGGCAGTGTGGTCTCGGCTTCGTTGAGGACGAAATGGTCCACCCCCTGGAAACGCTCGGGCTGGGCGGTAAAGGCCGGTCCGCCGGCCACGACGCATTTGCCCATGGCCCGCGCCCGGGCGATGACGTCCTTGGCGCCGGCTTCTTGCACGACCATGGCGCTTATGAAAACCATGTCCGCCCAGGCCAGGTCCTCGTCGCGAAGGGGCGCGACGTTGGCATCGACAAGTCGTTTTTCCCATTGCGTCGGCAGCATGGCGGCAACCGTCAGCAGGCCCAGCGGCGGAAAGGCCGCTTTTCGGGAAATAAACGGCAAGATATGTTTGAAGCTCCAGAAAGTATCCGGATAGAGGGGATAAACCAGAAGAATTCTCATGCTACAAAACCTCCGGTTTCGGCGTATTCCATAGGGAATAAAATGTTTCGTTCCTGCATAGCGCAAAGGGCGGGAAAGTTCTTTAAAAAAATGTGTCGCATTCTCCCCGATCGGAATATGTCCTGTCTCTAAAACGTGTTGGTTTTCATTGAAAAAGAATACCTTGCCCGTTGGAAGGAGCCGAAGCCCTTCGTGAAGCGGGTGATCGGATCGCCCAGGCGGGCATCGCCGCACGAGGCCCGCGTCCCGCGCGGCGTTTCTCTTTTCCCCGATCCCCCTGCGGGGCCGCTCCGGACGGCCGAAGAGCCCTGGCCGCGGCTGCCTGCGGGCCTGATCGACGGTTGTGCATAAATTACTTGACCGGCTATGGCGTGTTTGCTAGCCGATGCCATCCGCGTTTTGTAAGCCTGATCGGCTTGATGAGGGTGCATGTTGGAGATTGCGGTAATCCGATAACCAAACCCCGTTTGATCCGGGCCTTTGGTTGTCAGCTTGTGCGAAAGGACGGCGGCATCGTTGATGCGCGCCGGTTTTGTACATTGGATTACCGCAGTGAGCATCTCCGACATGAACATTTCCAAGCTCGAGCAGAGGACCCTTCACGTTTTGGCCAAAGGCGGCTACATCGTGCATTATCGCGATGCGTTCGGCCGCATTGAAGCTGTCGAATGCCATACCCGCGATGGGCTTGTGCTTTCAGACTGCACGTTGGCTATTTTCATAAAGCTCAGGAGCAAGCGGCTTATTGCCTCGAAAGCGGGCATGCCGTACCGCATCAGCCTGACGGGCCTCAAGGCCGTACGGTCGCAGCCGGATAACCGTTAACGCATCGGCGCGGACCCGGACGGCCCATTTGCGCGCCTCGTTCGGGTCCGCACCGCCTTGGAAGGCTCCCCATGGCCATGCAAAAAAGGCAAAATTCCAGTCTCGTTTATTCCACCGACGCGGGCAAGATGTGTCCCGGCTGCGGCAGGCCCGTGGCGGCCTGCGCCTGCGCCGGGAAGCAACGCGCGCCCCAAGGCGACGGCATCGTGCGCATATCCCGGCAGACCAAGGGCCGCAAAGGCAAGGGCGTGTCCTGCGTGACCGGCGTCCCCCTGCCGCCGGAGGCGCTCGAAGCCCTGGCCAAAAAGCTCAAGCAGCGTTGCGGGGCAGGCGGGACCGTCAAGGACGGCGTCATCGAAATCCAGGGCGATCACCGTGACGCCCTGGCCCTGGCCCTCAAGGAACTCGGCTATACCGTAAAGCTTGCCGGCGGCTAGCGGCCTGTCGCGTTTTCGCGGCGCGGGAGCGGGGCGCTTGTCCCGGACCTTGCACTGCGCGGCGGTGGGGGCGTTTGGCGTTGTTGGCCGACGGCCAAGGCGCGTTGCGGCCACGCCGGCGTCCGCAGCAAATGCGGCGGGCGTCGAATCGACCTTGACAAACCACCCGGAAGGGTTCTTAAACGATCGTTCAGTAATCACTTGTTTACATGACGAGGTGTCATGCCTGCTCCGAATATGCGTGAAAAGATCCTTGTCGTTGCGTCCCAGCTTTTTGCTTGCGAGGGATACAGCGCGGTGTCCATGCGCCGCATCGCCACGACGGTCGGCATGACGCAGGCTAATTTGTATTATTATTTCAAGGATAAAGAAGAGCTTATTCGGTCCGTCCTGGCCTTTGTGTTCATCGGCAGGAGCCATTCCCTGGCGGAGGCCCTGGCCAGCGGCGCCAATGCGGAAGAGCGCCTGGAACATGCCATCGCATGGTTTGTGGCGCTTCTTTTCGAGGATGATGTTCTGTCGAAGCTTTTCTTCAGGGAATTGCTGACAGACGACAAGGATCGGTTGAAGTTTTTAACGCAAAATATATTTCAAGAATCATTTGATACAATCATAGAAATTATAGATGATTATATTGATACGCCAGACCCGAGACTGGCAGCGATTTATTTGACCAGTACGGTTATCGGATATTGTCAGTATTCCGTCATTGCCATACATTTAAATGGAGTAACCTCGGAATATTTCGAGCAAGGGACTGTTACAAAACATATTATGGATCAGGTTCGCCGGTTTTCCAAAGCAGCTTCCTTGCTGCAATAGTATTTTAAAACGTATCATTTTCATGATACAAGAATTTTTTTTATAAAAATGTTGTTAATATTGTAATTATACACATGCGTTCGCCGGAAAGATTCTCCCCAGCCAGTGCCAAACGGGCATCCCGGATGCTTGGCAGCATCGCCGGGCAAGGTTGGAGATGCATAACGTGCGTTTTCGTTACGACTCATCTGAAGTAGCACAGTCGGAGGTCCCTGATGCAGCGCCTTGGAAGTTTCTCTTCGTACAAACTGACGCTCGTGGCCTGTGTTTCTCTTTTTCTGCTTGTCGGCTGCAGTAACGACAAGTCGGCCATGCCGCAGCAGCGCCCCATGCCCGCCGTGTCCACCGTGACGCTGGCACCGCACGAGGTTTCGCTTGCCACGGAACTGTCGGGGCGCACCTCCGCCTTCCGGGTGGCCGAGATCCGGCCGCGCGTGAACGGGCTCATTGAAAAACGCCTGTTCACGGAGGGCAGCAACGTCAAGGAAGGACAGGTCCTCTACCAGATCGATCCCGCCCCTTTCCAGGCCGAGCTCGACAACGCCCAGGCCGCCCTGGCCGAGGCCAAGGCCAAGCTGCCGACGACGAAGCTGCGGGCCGAGCGCTACAAGTCCCTGGTGGCCAACAGTGCGCTTAGCCAGCAGGACTACGACGACGCGGCCTCCAACCTCGACCAGGTGCGGGCCAGCATCACCTCCCTGGAGGCCCGGGTGCAAACGGCCCGCATCAATCTGGGCTACACCAAGGTGACCGCGCCTATCTCCGGCCGCATCGGCAAGTCGAGCGTGACCGACGGGGCCATCGTGACCGCCTACCAGTCCACAGCCCTGGCCACCATCCAGCAGTTGGACCCCATTTACGTGGACGTGCCCCAATCCACGGCCGAGATGCTGCGCATGAAGGCCCGGTTCAAGGAAGGCCTCATCGATCCGAAGGCCAAGGGCCACGAAAAGGTGCGGCTCATCCAGGAGAACGGGATGCCGTATTCCTTGGACGGCACGCTGCAATTCAGCGACGTGACGGTCGATCCCACCACCGGCTCGGTCATCCTGCGCCTGATCTTCCCCAACCCCAAGGGCGAGATCCTGCCGGGCATGTTCGTGCGGGCGGTGATCACCGAAGGCGTCAATCCCGAGGGCCTCCTCGTGCCCCAGCAGGGGGTGTCCCGCAACGCCAAGGGCCAGCCCTATGCCCTGATCGTCGACAAGGAAAGCAAGGTCGAGTTGCGGATGCTGACCCTGGATCGGGCCATCGGCAGCGATTGGCTCGTGGACAAGGGCCTGGCCCCGGGCGACAGGGTGATCGTCGAGGGTTTGCAGATGCTGCGCCCGGGAACCGTGGTCAAGGCCACGGAGCTTGACCAGAAGCCCAAGGGGGACGCCCCGGCAGCCAAGGCCGAGGCCAAACCTGCGAAAAAGGATGCGGGGGGCAAGTAATGCTCTCGAAATTTTTTCTGGACCGACCCGTCTTTGCCTGGGTCATCGCCATCATTTTGCTCTCTCTGGGCGGGCTTTCCATCTACAGCATGCCCATCGCCCAGTATCCGCCCATCGCGCCGCCGTCGATTTCGATCACGGCCTATTATCCCGGCGCGTCGGCCGAGACGGTGGAAAATACCGTCACCCAGATCATCGAGCAGAAGATGACCGGCCTCGACGGCATGTTGTACCTGACCGGCTCCAGCTCGTCCTCGGGCGAGGCCCGGCTGGAGATGACCTTCACCCCGGGCACCGACCCGGACATCGCCTGGTCCAAGGTGCAAAACAAGCTGCAGCTCGCCATGGCCAGCCTGCCCGAGACGGTGCAGCAGTCGGGCGTCAAGGTCAGCAAGTCCACCCGCAACTACCTCATCGTCGTCGGGCTCATCTCCGAGGACGGCAGCATGAGCGGCGAGGACCTGCGCGACTACGCCCAGTCCACCCTGGAAAAGGTGCTGTCCCGGGTGCCCGGGGTCGGCGAGGTGGAAAACTTCGGCACCCAGTACGCCATGCGCGTCTGGCTCGACCCGGACAAGCTCCACAGCTTCAACCTGACCATGGGGGACGTCATCTCGGCGCTCAACGCCTACAACGTCGAGGTCTCCGCCGGCCAGTTCGGCGGCGCGCCGGCCGTGCCGGGCCAGCACCTCAATTCCCCCATCATCGTGCAGCACCTGCTCCAGACGCCCCAGCAGTTCGCCGACATCCCGCTGCGGATCAACCAGGACGGCTCCATGGTGCGCATCAAGGACGTGGGCCGCACGGAACTGGGCTCCGAGCGCTCCGACGTGGTGGGCTATCACAACGGCAGGCCCTCGGCCGCCATGGCCATCCGGCAGGCGTCCGGGGCCAACGCCTTGTCCACGGCCCAGGCCATCAAGGACAAGATGGTGGAAATGAGCCACTATTTCCCCCATGGCATGAAGGTTGTCTATCCCTACGACACCACGCCCTTCACCAAGGTGGCCATCCACGAGGTGGTCAAGACGCTCTTCGAGGCCGTGGTGCTCGTATTCCTGATCATGTTCCTTTTCATGGGCAATATCCGGGCCACGCTCATCCCGACCATCGCCGTGCCGGTGGTGCTCATGGGCACCCTCGCCGTGCTCAACTTCTTCGGCTACTCCATCAACATGCTGACCATGTTCGCCATGGTGCTGGCCATCGGCCTGCTCGTGGACGACGCCATCGTGGTCGTGGAAAACGTGGAGCGCATCATGTCCGAGGAGGGGATTTCCCCTCGGCAGGCCACGGCCAAGTCCATGGACGAGATCACCAGCGCGCTTATCGGCATCGGCCTGGTGCTCTCGGCGGTCTTCGGCCCCATGGCCTTTTTCCAGGGCTCCACGGGCGTGCTCTACCGCCAGTTCTCCATCACCATCATCGCCTCCATGCTGCTGTCGGTGCTGGTGGCCTTGATCCTGACGCCGGTCCTTTGCGCGACGTTTTTAAAACCCGTGGCCAAGGGACATGAATCGTCGGAGAACGTGGTCTTTTTCCTGCGACCCTTTTTCCGCTGGTTCGACGCCGTCTTCTTCAAGGTCCGGGCCGCCTATGTCGGCCTGGTGGGCCATTCCTTTTCCAAGGCCACGCGCTACCTCATCCTCTATTGCGGCATCGTGGTCCTGGTCGGCTATCTGTTCCACCGCATGCCCACCTCGTACATCCCTGACGAGGACCAGGGCATCCTGACCGTCCAGGCCACGCTGCCCCCGGGCACCAGCACCCTGGAGCAGACCCAGGCCGTCATGCAAAAGGTCAGGAGCTACTTTCTGGAAAAGGAAAAGGACGCCGTGGAATCCTTCATGGACATCTCGGGCGTCAGTTTCGGCGGCCAGGGCCAGAACATGGCCCTCGGGTTCGTCAAGCTCAAGGACTGGGACAAGCGCCCGGGAGACAACCTCAAGGTCAAGGCCATCGCCGCCCGGGCCATGCGGGAGTTCTCCCAGATCAAGGGGGCCCAGGTCTTTGCTTTTCCGCCGCCGCCGGTGGTTGAGCTCGGCATGGCCACCGGCTTCGACTTCGAATTGCAGGATCGCGGCGGGCTCGGCCACGACAAGCTCATGGCCGCCCGCAACCAGCTGCTCGGCATGGCCCGGCACGATCCGCGGCTGGTCCGCGTGCGCCCCAACGGCATGGAGGACGTGCCGGAATACTACCTGGACGTGGATTGGGACAAGGCCGGGGCGCTCGGCGTCCCCATCGACTCCATCCACACGACCATCGCCGCGGCCTTCGGCAGCTCCTACGTCAACAACTTCATCCAGGGCGGCCGGGTCAAGCAGGTCTACGTCCAGGCCGACGCGCCGTTTCGCATGTTGCCGAGGGACCTCAACAAGCTCTACGTGCGCAACACCGCCGGCAAGATGGTCCCGGTCTCGGCCTTCGCCAAGGGCCGCTGGGCCATCGGTTCGCCCAAGCTCGAACGCTACAACGCCTTCCCGTCCATCAACCTCTGGGGCGAACCGGCCCCCGGGCACAGCACCGGCGAGGCCATGGCCCTCATGGAGTCCTTTGCCTCCAAGCTGCCCCAGGGCATCGGCTTCGACTGGACCGGGCTGTCCTATCAGGAACGCATGGCCACGGCCCAGGGGCCCATTCTCTACGCCTTTTCCATCTTCGTGATCTTCCTGTGCGTGGCCGCCCTCTACGAGAGCTGGACCATCCCCATCGTCAACATGCTCATGCTGCCGCTCGGCGTGCTCGGCGCCATCGTGGCCACGTCGATGCGGGGCCTGCCCAACGACGTGTATTTCCAGATCGGCTTTCTGACCACCCTCGGCCTTTCCACCAAGAACGCCATCCTCATCATCCAGTTCATCAAGGAGCGCATGGGGCATGGCGAAGGGCTCGTCCGGGCGACCCTCGGCGCGGTCAAGGTGCGGTTTCGCCCGGTGATGATGACCTCCCTGGCCTTCTTCTTCGGCGTCCTGCCCCTGGCGCTGGCCAACGGGGCCGGAGCCGGGGCCATGAACGCCATCGGCACCGCCGTTTGCGGCGGCATGCTTTCCGCCACCTTCATCGACCTCATCTTCATTCCGCTGTTCTTCGTGGTCGTCTCCAACCTCTTCGCGGGCAGGAAGGCCACGTCGACAAACGGCGAGGCGTGATCGCGCCACGAGGCTGCGCAACAAAAGGCCGGGAGGACATAGTCCTCCCGGCCTTTTTTCTTGGCAGGGGATGAAACGGAGGCAGGGGGAGGGGAGGCATGCTCCGGACAAAGGGCCCGCCCGGGCTTTGGCAAGAATCTTCCGTAGGTTGGCACCATGGCGGTTCGGCTGCCTGCCGCTTTGACGGACCCTTTGTCGAAAGCATGGCCGGAAAACCGGCCATTTGGGGAGTCGGCGGATTCCGGGGTTGGCCGCCGGAATCCGCCGGGAAGGAGGCTTTTACAGCGCGCCGGTGTAAATGGCGGCCACGTCCTTATCCGTGGCGCAACGCGGATTGGTGAACTTGCAGATGTCCTTCTGGGCATTGGCGGTCATGGTCGGAATGTCGCTGGCCTTGACGTCCTTGCCGTAGCGCTTGCCAAGCTCGACCAGGGTGGCCGGAATGCCGACGTCGGTCGACAGCTGGCGGATGGCCTTGAGCGCCAGTTCGGCGGCGTCGCGCGGCGACATGCCGTCCGTGTTCTCGCCCATGATGCGCGCCATTTCGGCGAACTTCTCGACCTTGGCGATCAGGTTGAACTGCTCGACATGGGGCAACAGCAGCGCGTTGCATTCGCCGTGGGGCAGGTTGTAGAAGCCGCCCAGCTGGTGGGCCATGGCGTGGACGTAGCCGAGGCTCGCGTTGTTAAACGCCATGCCGCCGAGGTACTGGGCGAAGCACATGCCTTCGCGGGCTTCCAGATCCTGGCCGTTGGCCACGGCCTTGCGCAGGTACTTGAAGACCAGCTTGATCGACTCCACGGCGCAGGCGTCGGTCATGGGGTTGGCGATGGTGGAGACGTAGGCTTCCACCGAGTGGGTCAGGGCGTCCATGCCCGTGGCGGCGGTCAGCGCCGGGGGCATGCCAACCATGAGCACCGGGTCGTCGATGGCGATGCCTGCGGTGATGCGCCAGTCGGCGATGGCCATCTTCACATGGCGGGAGGTGTCGGTGATGACCGCGAACCGGGTCATTTCCGAACCCGTGCCGGCGGTGGTGTTGACGGCCAGGTAGGGCATCAGCGGCTTGGTGGCCTTGTCGATGCCTTCGTAGTCGTGGATCTGGCCGCCGTTGGAAATGATCAGCCCAATGCCCTTGCCGCAGTCGTGGGACGAGCCGCCGCCCAGGGTGATGAGGCTGTCGCAGCCGTTTTTCTTGTAGATGGCGACGCCGTCGGCGACGTTTTTATCCGTGGGGTTGGGCACGGTCTCGTCATAGATGACGTAGGGCATGGAAGCGGCGTCGAGAAGGTCGGTCACCTGCTTGCAGATGCCGGCGGCCACAACGCCCTTGTCCGTGACCAGAAGCGGCTTGCTGCCGCCGAGAGCCTTGATCTTATCGGGAATCTGTTTGGCTGCGCCAATGCCGATCAACGTCACGCTGGGGATGAAGAAACCGTAGACTTGTTCCTGAACTGCCATGACGTCCTCCGAAGTTGGTGGTTTTGTTTGTCGTTGCTGCAGGGCCGCTTTCACGTCCGGTCGTGGTGACCCCTTTTTCCGGAGGCGAAGCGTTGTGTATACGGCTGTCACGTTCCGGCGGCACCGTCGCTTTCCGGTCGCGATGCATAGCGTTTACCCCCCCGCTTAAGCCGCAACGGAGAGTGCATCGCTCCGAAAAGCCGCGTTTTGCGTGTGCGCGACATCCTTCCCTTCAGTCACGATTCATGAGCAAAAGGCGGACCATCCTTGCTTGCGGCCTGGACTGTCTATTTGTATGTGTAAATTCAAATAGATGCGTTTTTGAGGATGGCGCGGCGAAAGAAGGCTATGTCCGGAAACTGGACATGTCAGCTTGACATGTTTTCAGGCTGAACACCGGAGTGGACAACCGGGGAGGGGTGCCGGAGGAGGGGCCGGGGGCGAAAGACGGAAGCAGCGGACGGTGGTCCGGGCGGGCCGGAGACGGATGCCTGCCTGACTAGCTAGCTGACTGACTGACTGACTGGCTGGCTGGCTACGGGCCGGGGGGGGGCGGTGCGGCCGCGTGCGGCGCATATTTGAAGAATACGCCTTCGCGCCCGTCCCGCCCCCCGCCGGCCCTGGTTGTCTGTCTCATACTCGGGGAATCCCGTTCAAATCCACCGGCCCTGGTCGTAAGTCTCATGCTCGGGGGCCATTTCTTTCGCATCCGCCGACCCTGGTCGTAGGCCTCATGCCCGGGGAACAACCGTTGCGGTACAGGCCCGCCGGGCGGGAAGCTCCAACTGCATCTTGTCCGGGGAGCAATCCCGTCACTGGCTCAAGATGCAATCGACCGCCGCACTCCCAGGGGACAAGAACTGGCTTCTTGTCTTCCCGTATGAAGAAGTCTTCCTCACCATATCGGGTGAAGCTCCACCCCTTAACCCCATTGAAAGTTTTTGAAGGGGGTCCAGGGGGAAACTTTTTTCAAAAAGTTTCCCCCTGGCCGCCGGAGGCGCCTCCTCTCCCCCTCCCTACGACACCCGAAAGGTGTCCGCCGCGATGCCGTACTGCTTGAGCTTGGTATAAAGCGTGGTGCGGGAGATGTTGAGGATGGAGGAGGTGCGGCGGAAGTTGCCGCCGGTTTCGCGCAACGTTTCGAGGATCAGGGCTCTTTGGACGCGCTTGAGGGACATGGAGGCTTCGCCGGACTTGCCGCGCGGCCCGCGGGCCATGTCGGCCCAGATGTTCTGGGGCAGGTCGGCGATGTCGATGCAGTCGCTTGGGGCGATGTTGACCAGCCGCTCGATGCAGTTCTCGAGTTCCCGGACATTGCCCGGCCAGGGGTAGGCTTCCAGGGCGTCCAGGGCTTCCCGGGAAATGCGGACCTGTTTTTTGCGCAGGGTGGCGGCGAACTTTTCCAGAAAGCCCCGGGCCAGAAGCGCCACGTCGCCCGGGCGCTGGCGCAGGGGGGGAATGCTGATGGTGAGCACGTTGAGGCGGTAATAGAGGTCGCCGCGAAAGGCCTTGTCGCGCACGGCCGTGGGCAGGTCCTTGTTGGTGGCGGCGATGATGCGCACGTCGATGCGCTTGGCCTGCTGGCCGCCAAGGCGCGTGACCTCGCTTTCCTGGAGCAGGCGCAAGAGGCTCACCTGGGCTTCGAGCGGCATTTCCCCGATCTCGTCGAGAAAGAGCGTACCGCCGTCGGCCAGCTCGAACTTGCCGGGGCTGCCTTCCTTGAGCGCCCCGGAGAACGCCCCGGCCACGTAGCCGAACAGCTCGCTTTGCACCAGGTTTCGCGGCAACGCGCCGCAGTTGACCACCACGAAGGGGCCCTTGCGCCGGCTGCTGGCGTTGTGGATGGCCTGGGCGAAAAGTTCCTTGCCGGTGCCGGATTCGCCGAGCAGAAGCGTCGTGGCCTCGCTGCCCGAGGCCACGCGGGCCAGGCGCAGGGCCTCGTGCAGGGGCGCGGCGTTGCCCACGATATTTTCGAAGGTATAGACCGCCTTGGCCCCGGCCACCCGGGCGGCGTATTTGCGCATGCGCCGGGCTTCGCGCAGGGTCAGAATCACGCCGAGATCGCCGAACGGCGCGCAGGAAAGGGCGCACGACAGCCTGCCGGCTTTGAGTTGAAATGTGATCTCCCGGTCGTAGAAGGGCGTGCGGCAGGTCAGGATGGAATCCAGGACCGCGCTGTCGGCCAGGAAGTTTCGAATGTTGCCGCCGACCGCCTGGCTGTCGTCCAGGCCGAGCATGTCGCAGGCCTGCCGGTTGATGCTGGCGATGGCCCCGTCGCCGCCGAGCACGACGACGCCGTCGTCGAGCAGTTCCAGGATGACCTTCTGGTTGCGCACCAGGCTGCGCAGCCGCAGGTGTTCCTCGATGGCGTGGGCGGCCGCTTCCACCAGCCCCAGGGTGTGCTGGTGGAAGTTCTCGGTGTTGATGGCCAGATTGAGCGCCCCGATAAGTTCTCCGCCGACGCCCCGGATGGGCGCGGCGGCGCAGCTCAGGTAATGCAGCGAGGCGTTGTAGTGCTCCGAGGCGATGACGTGGACGGGCCGTTTTTCGATGATGCAAAGGCCCATGCCGTTGGTGCCTATGGTTTTCTCGTCGCAGCGCCGCCCCGGCACGCCGTAGGGCACGTTCTCCAGGTCCTGGCTCGTGGCCGAGGCGTGCAGCACCAGCCCGTCGGTGTCGACCAGGGTCACCACGCTTTTGGACATGTGGATGGACAGCACGAGCTTGTCCATGAGGTGCTTGGCGCTTTCCACCAGGTCGCGGTTTCGGGACGTGGCCAGGGCGAGCGCCGTGGCGTCGATGGGGCAAAGCGGCATGTCGTCGGCCGGAAGCTTTTCCTGGCGGCAGCGTTGCCACGAGGCATGGATCATGGGCCGCACCATTTCCGGATCGACCGGGGCGTCGGCCTGGAAGCGCCGCCACTGCAAGGTGATGTTGTCCATGTGGTCCTGGGACAGGGGGGGATAGATGGTGCGTTCCATAGGCAGCTTCCTGGCGCTTCGGTCCGGCCTGGCCGGCGGTCCTCGGGGTATCTCCAAAGCGGGAGCCGTCTGACTCCGGGGACGCCCCGAGGATCAGCCTACCAAAAAAGCGGGGGGAAGGTAAGGTGGACCGGCTTGCCGGCCCGGCCCGTGCCGTCCGCTCCTTTCGATCCGGAGGCTTTCCGGGCTTTGCCCGCACCGTGACGAGACGGTTCGGGCGGCTTTTCGAAGGGCCGTGCCTGTTGTCCTCTCAGGCCTGTCGCTCCTTTTCCCCTATATCGTTTTTACGGTTGGCAACCGGCCCCGGCGGCTTCGCCGTTCGGGTCTTTTCCGCCTCTTACCGGTGAATCCGGCCTTTGGAACGGCGATTTTTTCCGGAACGTGTTGTGGACTGGTTCCAAATATTCTATAGGTGAAAAATAGGTGTCGTGTCCGGTGCGAGGCATCGGACGCGATGCGGGACAGGGAGAATGCAGGGCCGGCTGACGGATGTCGTCAAACGAGGGGAGGGTGGGGATGAAGTTATCCAGAAAAGTCGTAAAGCCATTCTTGGTGCGATTCATTCCGCTATCCACTGTGTTGATCGCCATTTTATATTTCGTGATATATATAGATATATCGAACAGGGAAAAGCTATTCAAGGAAATTGAACAGATAAAGCTGAAGTATGTGGCCGAACTCGTTTCGTATGAGATGGGAACGCTTTTTAAGGACTTCTATGAACTGATGCACCGAAGGACGGTTGTCCATTTTTTGGAGAAGCCTGATACGGAGACTCTGGGTGAAGTCAAGGCGTCTTATCTTCTTTTTGCAAAGGATAATCCACAATACGATCAATTGCGTCTGCTCACCAAGGACGGCCAGGAAATCCTGCGCATCAACAGCAAGGACGGCCAGCCCTGGGTGGTCCCGGGCAATGAACTGCAAATAAAGTCAGACCGGTATTATTTTAAGAATTCCGTCGATCTCCCTCCCGGACAAATCTATACATCCCCCCTCGACCTGAATATGGAATTCGGCAAACTGGAACTGCCGTACAAGCCTATGTTGCGGCTCGCCGCGCCGTTGCGCGATGCCAAGGGGGACGTGGCCGCTGTTTTGGTCCTCAATTACCTGGGCGACGTGCTGCTCAAAAAATTGCACAACCGGCTGGAGTTTGCCGGGCAGACCGTGATGCTGCTCAACCACGAAGGCTTCTGGTTGCACGGCGGTGGGGAGAACGACTGGTCCTTCATGTTTCCGGAACGTGCCGGACATACGTTCGCGGCCAGCCATCCCAAACTGTGGCGCGTCATCAATGCCGCGACCTCGGGCCAGGTGATGGGGCCGGGCGGCCTCTACACTTTCGCCACCATCGTGCTCACGCCGGACAGGTTGCCGGGTTCCGACGTCCATCGCGGCGAAGTGCCCGAGCAGTTCCGGCAGACCTGGAAGGTGGTGTCCCTGACGCCCGATGCCGTCCTGGCCCAGGTTCGTTTCAAGCAGTGGCCCATGTATCTCATTGCCTCGTCGCTGGTTCTCATTCTGAGCGCTCTCGGGGCCTATCTGCACGCCAGCCGCATGTTGGAGCGCCAGGCCGCGGCCTTGGCCCTCGGCCTCAGCGAGGCGCGTTTTCGCGGCCTGGTCGAAACCTCGCCCGACCTGATCTGGGAAACGGACATGGACGGGTATTTTACCTACGTCAGCCCGCGCGCGGCCAGTCTGCTCGGCGTGCCGTCGGAAGGGCTGCTCGGCACGAAAATGGCGCAGTTCCTCCCCCCCGGCGGCGACACCCCCGACGGCACACCCAAAACCTGGGAGGCAACACTTCCCGGCGAGGGGGAGGGCGGCGAGAAGTCGCTTGAAATCAGCTGCGTGCCCCGGCGTCCGCCCGGGGGGGAGACTCTCGGCCGCAGGGGCCTGGCCCGGGACATCACCGAGCGCAGAAACGCCCAGCTTCTGCTCGACGCGGCCCGCCAGGAGGCGGTGCAGGCCAATCTGGCCAAAAGCGAATTCCTGGCCCGCATGAGCCATGAGATCCGCACGCCGCTCAATGCCGTCATCGGCATGAGCCACTTGGCCCTCAAAACCGAACTGACGCCCAAACAGGAGGACTACCTCACCAAGATCCGCTCCTCCGCCGACACCTTGCTCGCCGTGATCAACGACATCCTGGACTATTCCAAGATCGAGGCCGGCCGGTTCGTCATCGAGCAAATTCCCTTCGACCTGGACGTCGTGCTCGGCAACGTTGTCGATATCATGGGGCCGGGAGCCGCCGAAAAACAGCTCGAATTCCTGCTGTCCGTGGGCGATGACGTGCCGTCCTGGCTGGTCGGCGATCCGTTGCGCCTGGGCCAGGTGCTGCTCAACCTCGTCGGCAACGCCGTCAAGTTCACCGAATCCGGCGAAGTGCTCGTGGACGTGCGTCTGGAGGCGATGCTCGCGGACGGCGCGCGGTTGCGCTTTGCCGTGCGCGACACGGGCATCGGGCTGACGCCGGAGCAAAAAAACAAGCTGTTTCTCCCGTTTTCCCAGGCCGACGGTTCGATCTCGCGGCGTTACGGCGGCACCGGGCTGGGGCTGAGCATCTGCCATCGACTGGTGGAGTTCATGGGCGGCAACTTGGCGGTGGAAAGCGTTCCCGGCCAGGGCAGCGAATTCTATTTCAGCCTCACGTTGCCGGTCGCCCAGGATGGGAAGGCGGAGTGTCCGGAAAACGCCGAGGCCCTGGCCGGAATGCACGTGCTCGTCGTGGACGACAATGCCAATTCACGCCAGATTCTAAGCGATGTCCTGCTGTCTCTGCGTTTCAGCGTGACCACGGCGGCGAGCGGCGAGGAGGCGTTGCGTGTGCTTTCCCGCGCCGACCACAACATCCGGGTGGTCCTGCTCGACTGGAAGATGCCGGGCATGGACGGCACCGCCTGCGCCAGGCACATCCTCGCCATGTCGCTGCCGCGCCGGCCGGCCATCGTCATGGTGACCGCCTTCGGGCGCGAGGAGGTGCGGCGCGAGGCCGAAAACACCGGCGTCGACGCCTTCCTGCTCAAGCCAGTGGGCCGCTCCGTGCTCTTCAACACCCTGGCCGCCGTGGTCGGGGTGCCCACCGAGGGCGTGTCCTGCCGCACCAGGCGTTTCGACGCTTCGGCCGACGGGGCCGAGCGCCTGGCGGCCGCGCGCGGGGCGCGTGTCCTGCTGGTTGAGGACAACGACATCAACCAGCAGGTGGCGCGGGAGCTGCTCGAAGGGGCCGGCCTCGTCGTGGAGGTGGCCGAGGACGGCGCGCAGGCCGTGGACATGGTCGATGCCCATGCCTACGCGGCCGTGCTCATGGATGTGCAGATGCCGGTGATGGACGGTCTGGAAGCCGCCCGCCGCATCCGCGCCAACCCCGCCCATGCGGCCCTGCCGATCATCGCCATGACCGCCCACGCCATGGATCAGGATCGCCGCAAGACCCTGGAGGCGGGCATGAACGACCATATCGGCAAGCCCATCGATCCGGCGGAGCTCTATGGCATCCTGGCCCGCTGGCTGCTCCCGGACGGCGGTGGCGCCGACGCGGGCCGGACGCAGGCGGCCCCGGCCGTGCCGCTCCTGACGGAAACGGACGAGCGACCGCGCCTCGACGTCCGGCTGGGGCTGTCGCGCGTGCGGTCCAACGAAGTCCTGTACCGCAAGATCCTTGGGGAATTCCCTATAAAATTCAGCGAGATCGCCGCCTCGATCACCGAGCGCCTGGGGGCGGGGGACACGGCCGTGGCGCGGCGGCAGGCCCATACCCTCAAGGGCGTTGCCGGCAATATCGGGGCCATGGCGCTTTATGCCATTGCCGCCGACGTCGAGGCCTGCATCAGGGACAGGCCGGAGCACTGCGACGCCCTGATCGGACGGCTCGACCGGGAACTTGCCGCGGCGCAGGAGGAAATCGCCGCCTACCTCGGCGCGCCGCCGCCGGAAACGTCCTCGTCCCCGCTGGAGGCGGCCGGGGAACCGTTGTCCCGGGACGCGCTGCTGACGCTTGCCGGCGAGCTGGTCGACGCCCTGGCCCATAGCGACACCCGCGCCCTGGATGTGTTCGCCGCCCTGGCGCCCGAAGCCCGTCGCCGCGACCCGGACGGCGTCGCCGCCCTGTCCGACGCCTTGCGGAAACTCGATTTCAAGGCGGCCCGGTCCCAGGCCGACAGGCTGCGCGACAGGCTGGGCGAGGAGGCGCGCCTGTCGCAAAGCGTCCCGGGAGCGGCGCATGAGTGAAAAGAAGCGCGTGCTCGTTGTCGACGACACCCCGGACAACATCTTCATTCTGCGGGAGATCCTCGCCCCCGAGTACACCGTGCTGGCGGCGCTTAACGGTCCCGAGGCCCTGGAGGTCGCCACGAACGTGCCTCGGCCGGACTGCATCCTGCTCGACGTCCTCATGCCGGGCATGGACGGTTACGAGGTCTGTCGTCGGCTCAAGGCCATGGACGCCACGCGGCGTATCCCCGTGCTGTTCGTGACCACCCTCGACGACGTCCGCGACGAGACCCGGGGCCTGGAACTCGGGGCCGTGGACTTCATCACCAAGCCGGTGCGGCCGCCGGTGGTGTTGGCCCGGGTGCGCAACCACCTGCGCCTCAAGGCGTATCAGGACGGGTTGGAGCAGGAAGTGCGGCGGCGGACCAGGGAGGTCGTGCGCACCCAGGACGTGGCCATTTTGAGCCTGGCCGCCCTGGCCGAATCGCGGGACAACGAACTGGCCGGCCACTTCCGGCGCACCCAGCGCGTGGCCCGGCTCCTGGCCAGGAAGATGGAGCTTCTGCCCGCCTATGCCGATTTCTTTCGAACCGTCTCCATCGACGTCCTTTACAAGTCCCTCCCGCTGCACGACGTGGGCAAGGTGGCCATTCCCGACAACATCCTGCTCAAGCCCGGCAAGCTGACGCCCGAGGAATTCGAAACCATGAAGCTGCACACCGTGCACGGCCGCGATATCCTGACCCGGGCCGAGAACTTCCTGGGGCGCGATTCGTTTCTGAGCCTGGCCCGCGACATCGCCTATACCCACCATGAGCGCTGGGACGGGACCGGCTATCCCGAGGGCCTGGTCGGCGAGGCCATCCCCATCCCCGGGCGCATCATGGCCGTGGTGGATGTCTACGACGCGCTCATAAGCGAGCGCGTCTACAAGGCCCCGATGCCCCATGCGAAGGCTCTGGAAATCATCGCCCAGGGCGGGGGGACCCATTTCGACCCGGCCATTGTCGCCATTTTCCTCGGCCAGGAGGATCGTATCCGCGAAATTTCCCTCGCCCATGCCGATTGCGACGCGGAACGCCAGGCCCTGGCCCCCGCCGTTTCGCAGCCGTAAGGAGTCTTCGCATGTCTGAACCACGTTTTCGGATTCTGGTGGTGGATGACGAGGAATACAACCTCATGATGTTAAACGAGATCCTGCGCGGCGACTACGACGTGAGCATCGCTCTCGGCGGGCTCGACGCGCTGGAGCTGCTCGCCTCCTCCCTGACCGTGGACCTTATCCTGCTCGACGTCATGATGCCCGATCTCGACGGCTACGAGGTGTGCCGGCGTCTCAAGGAAAACCCCGCACGCAGGGATATCCCCGTAATTTTCGTGACGGCCCTGAGCGCCGGCGAGGACGAGGAGCGGGGGCTGCGGCTGGGGGCCGTGGACTACATCACCAAGCCCTTCAAGCCCTCGGTGGTCGCGGCCCGGGTCATGGCCCACCTGAAGCTCTACCGGCAGCAGCAGGTGCTCGAGGCCATGGTCGCGGCGCGCACGGCCGATTTGCTGCGGGCCAAGGAGGAAGCGGAAGCGGCCAATAGGGCCAAAACCGCCTTTCTGGCTAATATGAGCCACGAATTGCGCACGCCGCTCAACGGCATCCACGGCATGATCGAACTGTTGGCCGAAAGCGGACTCGACGCGCAGCAGCGGGAATTCGCCGCCTATCTCAAGGTCTCCGCCAACCGCCTCCTGTCGCTTCTAACCGCCCTGATGGAGCTGTCCCGGCTGGAAGCCGGCAAACTGGTCCTGGCGCCGAAACCCTACGACCTGTTCGACACCCTGGAGGCCCTGACGGCGGCTTTCGCCCGCAAGGCCGCGGCCAGGGGGCTCGTGTTGCGGGTGGACATCGCCCCGAAGATGCCCCGGCTCGTGGTCGGCGACCAGGCCGTGCTGGTCCAGGCCCTGGTCAATCTTTTGGAAAACGCGGTCAAATTCACGCATCAGGGCGAGGTGGTCCTGACCGCGACCCCCATGGACACGCCGGCGGACGCCCGGGAAAATCCCGAAGAACGCACCCCCTGGCGGCGGTGGCTGCGCTTTTGCGTGCGCGACACGGGGGTGGGCATCGCCCCGGACAAGCTGGCCGAGATCTTTCGCAGCTTCGTCATTGCCGAGGATTTTTTGAGCAAGGAATTCGGCGGGGCCGGCCTGGGGCTCAGTATTGCCCAGGCGCTGGCCGGGCTGCACGGCGGGCGCGTCACGGCGGAGAGCACGCCAGGCGTCGGCAGCCTGTTTTGCCTGGAGTTGCCCTTCGAAGCGAGCTGAGCCCGCTTGGTCGGGGCTGGGCCCATCCGCTCGGCCGGCCAGGCGGCCCCGGCCGGATTTTTCC
This sequence comes from Desulfovibrio sp. JY, assembly GCA_021730285.1. NCBI lineage: Bacteria > Pseudomonadati > Thermodesulfobacteriota > Desulfovibrionia > Desulfovibrionales > Desulfovibrionaceae > Desulfovibrio > Desulfovibrio sp. JY. Next base: position 37,627 of record CP082962.1, on the reverse strand, counting down.
GACGGCCTTGCTTTGACCGCGATACGGACCGGCGTCCTTTCCTCTTCTCCCACCTTCCCCTCGGTTGCCGCTGACGGCAAACCTTTCCAAACGGCAATTTTTGCAGCCCGCCGGATTGAGCTTGTTTTTAAGTTACTTATTTTGTTTGATAAAATATGGTTTAAAGTTTGCACATTAACCGTTGCCGGGAAGAAATTTCCTGCATGTCGGCATTGGGCGACCATGGCGGCAACAAGGACAAGTCGGGCAGCGCATCGCTGCCATGCAATACAAAAGGCAAGGAGAAATCCAACGTGACTGTATCACTCATCACATCGTACAGCGCAGAGGAAATCTCGAATCTGTCCCGGACGGCGTTTCGAAGCCTGGCCGCCACCGGATTTTCCGCGTTGCTGGAAACGCAGGTCGAAGCCTTCACCACGACGGAAATGTCCTGGCTGACATCGGCCCAGGCCGCTGCCCTGACCGTGGATCAGATCGTCAATTTGAGCGCCGCGCAGTTCTCCGGCCTGGGGCGGTCCCAGGTGTCGACCTTCACCACCACGGAAATCGCCTCCCTGACCAGCACCCAGCTTGCCGGGCTGACCGAAACCGACATCACGGAGCTGACGCGGGCCCAGGTCGCGGCGCTCACGCCCACGCAAATCGCCTCCCTGGCCACCACGCAGATGCAGGCCCTGCGTGCGACCCAGATCGCCTCGCTTTCCGCGACGCAGCTCAAGGCCCTTTCCACGACGCAACTGTCCGCCCTGTCGCAAAAGCAGTTCACCTACCTCTCCACCACGTGCGTCGCCGCGCTTTCCACCACCCAGCTGGCCGCGCTTTCCACGACGCAGATCGCCTCCCTGACCGGCAATCAGTTCAGATACCTCACGACCGAGCAGATCGCGAGCCTGTCCACCACCCAGGCGGCCGCCCTGACCCTGACCGAGCTTGCCTCCATGACCACGGCCCAGGCGGAATATCTGTCGGCGGAAAACATCGCGGCCCTGGATACCTCGGCCCTCCGGTGGCTCACAAAGGACGTCGTTTCCAGTCTGGCCGATACCCAGATCGCCGCCTTGTCCCAGACCCAGATCGGGGCGTTGACCAACGCGCAGATCAAGTATCTGACCACGGAGCAGATGGCGTACCTGACGACGACCCAGCTGGCCGGCCTCTCCGCGACCCAGCTGGCGTACCTGCAAACGACCCAGGCCGCCGTCTTGACGGAAACCCAGCTGGCGTCGCTGACCGAAACGCAGATACAGGGGCTCAACAGCAAATGCGTCAGCGTGCTGACCATGACGCAGTTCGAGGCCCTGACCGAAACCCAGTTGGCGGCGTTGACGCAAAAGCAGCTCAGCGGCTTGACCGGCACCGATATCGATGAGCTGTCCATGGACGATCTGTCCGTCTTTTCGTCCACCCAACTCGCGGCCCTGAACGCGGCGGCCGTCAAGAGCCTCAGCGAGGAACAGATCGCGTCGTTGACCACGACCCAGATCGCCGGGTTGACGAAGGCGGAACTTTCGGTCCTGGCCGATACGCAGATCGCGGCCCTTTCCACCACCCAGATCGCCGCCATAAGCACCACGGCCCTGACGGGGCTTTCGGTCACGGGCGTTTCGCTTTTGTCCACGGCCCAGATCCAGGCTTTGACCACCGAACAGCTGTCGGTCCTTCGCGGCGCGCAGATACGGGGCCTCACCGAGGATCAGATTCCCTTTCTCACCACGACCCAGATCGGCGTGCTGACCGCGACCCAGCTGGCCTACCTGACGACCAAGGCGGCCAAGGCCCTGACCGCCGACGAACTGGGGGCGCTGACCGAAACGCAGCTGAAGGGCCTTTCCGGCGCCTCGCTGAGTAGCCTCAGCGAGGATCAGTTCACGGTCCTGTCCATCGCCCAGGTGGCCTCCCTGACCACGGCCCAGATCCAGTCCCTGACCAGCACCGACATCAGCGAATTGAGCCTGACCCAGCTGGCCGCGCTGACCGCGACCCAGATCAAGTACATCACCGCCGCCGCCCTGGCCGGGCTCAGCGAAGAGCAGGTGGCCCTGCTTTCGGCCACGCAGATGGCCGGGCTCACCAGCACGCAGCTCGGGGCGCTGGCCGACACCCAGATTTCGGCCCTGACCACCACCCAGATCGCCGGGCTGACCACGACCCAGATTCGGGGCCTGAGCAGCACGGACATCGGCAACCTGTCCACCGAGCAATTCGCCGCCCTGAGCGAAACCCAGCTCGGCTCCATGAATAAGACCCAGCTGAAGGGCCTGACCGCCGCCGAAGTCGAGGTGCTGACCACCACCCAGCTCGACGGCCTGAGCGCGGTGCAGATGGCCTCGCTTTCGCAGACCGTCATCGAGTCCCTGGACGAAACCCAGTTGGCGTCGCTGAGCCTCAACCAGCTCAAGGCGCTGACCGGCACGGCCATAAGCCAGCTCGATACGACGCAGCTCGAGGCGCTGACCGAAACCCAGCTGGCCGCGCTGACCACCACCCAGCTCAAGTCCCTCACCAGCACCGACATCGGTGAATTGAGCCTGACCGTGCTGGCCGCGCTGTCGGCGACGCAACTTTCCGCCCTGACCGCCTCGGCCGTGTCCGGGTTCACGGACGAGCAGCTGGCGGCCCTGACCACGACCCAGCTCGCGGGGCTTTCCGCCGCCGGCATCAAGGGGCTTGGCGAGGACCAGATCGCGCAGTTGACGACCACGCAGATCGCGGCGCTTTCCACCGCCGAGATAGGCGCCCTGACGGCCACGCAGGCTGCGGCGCTGACTGACGCCCAGTTGGAGGCGATGACCACCACCCAGCTGCGAAGCCTCACCACCACGGCCATCCGGGCCCTTGGCGAGGACCAACTGGAAGCGCTTTCCGCCGAACAGATGAGGTCGCTGCGCACGACGCAGATTGCGGCCCTGACCACCGACCAGATCGATTCGCTCTCCGAATCGCAACTGGCCATGCTCGCCACCACGCAGATTTCGGCCCTGGCGGCCACCCAGATCGCGGCGCTTGACGGCACCCAGCTTTCGAGCCTTTCCGTGACCCAGTTTTCCCGGCTCACCTCCACCCAGTTGGCGGCGATCACCTCCACGGCAGTGGGCGATCTGACCGCCGAACAGCTGGCCGCCCTGACCGTGACGCAGCTGCGGGGCCTGACCAGCACCGGCGTGAGCGAACTGACCGCCACCCAGCTCGGAACCTTGACCGCCACGCAGATCGCGGCGCTGACCGCCACGCAGATAAGCGGACTTTCGGCCACGGACATGAAGGAACTGACCCTCACGGTGCTTTCCGCCCTCACGTCCACCCAGATCGGAGCCCTGACCGCCGAGGCTATCGAGGCGCTGTCTCGCGAACAACTGGCCGCCCTGACCGAGACCCAGCTGCGGGGCCTGGGCAAGACCCAGAGCGCCGCCTTGACCACCACCCAGGTCGGGAGCCTGACCGCCGAACAGGTCGCGGCCCTCTCGACCTCCGCCGTTAGCGGCCTGACCGCGACCCAGGTGGGGGCGCTGTCCGAGACCCAGCTTGCGGCGATGACCACCACCCAGCTTTCCGCCCTGACGACCACGGCGCTTTCCGGCCTGACCGCCGATCAGGTCGCGGACCTGTCCACGACCCAGCTGCGCGGCCTGACCACGGCCCAGGTGGCCGGGCTGACGACCACGGTGGCCGCCGCGCTTTCCACGGAGCAGCTGGCCGCCCTGACCCTGGCCCAGACCAAGGCCTTAAGCGGCACGGATCTGAGCGTGTTGACGTCGACGCAGATGGCGGCCCTGACCACCACCCAGCTTTCCGCCCTGACCACCACCCAGCTCAGCGGGCTGACCAGCACGGACGTGGCCGAACTGACCCTGACCGAACTGGCCGCCCTGACCTCCACCCAGCTTTCCGCGCTTTCCACCGACGCCCTGCAGGGGCTGACCACGGAAGAGATCGCGGCGCTGACCGCCAGGCAGGCCAGGGGCCTGACCGCGACGCAGCTCAATTCCCTGGAGACCTCGCAACTGGCCGCGCTGGCCGCCACCCAGCTGGCGGCGCTGGCGACCGGCGCGATAAGCGGGCTCAGCCGCGACGCGCTTGCCGCGCTGACCACGGAGCAGTTGGCCGGGCTGACGGCGGGGCAGATGTCCGCGCTTTCCACCACCGCCCTGGCCGGTCTTTCCGAAACCCAGATGGCGTCGCTTTCCACCACCCAGCTGCACGGCCTGACCCAGACCCAGATGGGCGCGCTGACCGAAACGGAAGTCCGGGCCCTGACCGAGGAACAGCTTTCCGCCCTGTCCAGCACGCAATTGCGGGGACTGACCGCCACCGCGGTCAGCGCCCTGACCGCCACCCAGATCGCCTCCCTGAGCGAGCGGCAGCTGGCCGGGCTGTCCGTGGCCCAGGTAAACGGCCTGACCAGCACGGACGTGTCCGAGCTGACCCTGACCGAACTGGCCGCACTGACCTCCACCCAGCTGGCGGCCCTGTCAGAGGACGCCCTGGAAGGGCTGACCGCGACCCAGCTGGCGGCCCTGACCGCGACCCAGCTGTCGGGCCTTACCGCCACGGAGATCGCGGCCCTTTCCACCACCCAGCTGGCGGCGCTTTCTTCCACCCAGCTTTCGGCGCTTTCCACCGACGCCATCGGCGGCCTCAGCAAGACCGAACTGGCGTCCCTGACCACGACCCAGCTGGACGGGCTTTCCTCCAGCCAGATCGCGGCCCTGACCACGAGCGCCCTGACCGGACTCGACGCGACCCAGATCGCCTCGCTTGAAACCTCCCAGCTTCGCGGGCTGGCCGCGACCCAGCTCAACGCGCTGACCACGACCACGCTGGCCTCGCTGACGGATACGCAATTGGCGTCCCTGACCACCACCCAGATCGCGTCGCTTTCCAGCACCGGCGTCAGCGCCCTGACCAGGACCCAGGTCGCGGCCCTGACCTCGTCCCAGCTGGCCGCCCTGACCACCACCCAGATCAGCGGCTTTACCAGCACGGACGTGTCCGAACTGACGCTGACCGAGCTTGCGGCCCTGACCGCGACCCAGTTCGCGGCGCTCTCCGAAACCGCGCTGGAAGGGTTGGCCGTCACGCAGATGGCCGCTTTGACCACCACCCAGCTCGGCGGGCTGACCAGTACGGAAATCGCGGCCCTGGAAAGCACCCAGCTTTCGGCCCTGACGTCCACCCAGCTTGCCGCGCTTTCCGCCGACGCCGTAAGCGGCCTCGACGCGACGGACATGGCGGCTTTTTCCGCCACCCAGCTTTCGGGGCTTTCTTCCACCCAGATCGGGGCGCTGACCACGAAGGCCTTTGCCGGTCTTTCCGCCACCCAGATCGCTTCGCTGGCGACATCCCAACTGCGGGGCCTGACCGCCACCCAGCTTGCGGCCTTCACCGCCACCGAGGCGGCGTCGCTGACCACGACCCAGCTGGCTTCGCTTTCCACCACCCAGCTGGCGGCCTTGAGCGGCAACGGCGTCTCCGGCCTCGACGAGACCCAGATTGCCAAGCTGACCACGACCCAAATCGCCTCGCTTTCCACCACCCAGATCGCCTCGCTTACCAGCACCGATCTCGGCGAATTCACCACGAAGCAGATCGCGGCCCTGACCGCGGCGCAGATCGGCGCGCTTGCCGCCTCGGCGCTTTCCGGCCTCGACGCGACGCAGCTGGCCGCCCTGACCACGACCCAGCTTTCGTCCTTGTCCGCCACCCAGCTGGCCGCCCTGGACACGGACCAGATCGCGACGCTCGCCACCACCCAGATCGCCGCTCTCGGCGTGACCGCCATGGCCGGCCTGACGGCCGACGAGTTCGCCGCCATGTCTCCGGAGCAACTGGCGGCGCTTTCCTCCACGCAGATCGCGGGGCTGTCCACGACCACGCTGAGGGCCCTGTCCGCCACGCAGATGGCCTCCCTGTCCGGCTCCCAGCTTTCCGCGCTGACGTCCACCCAGTTTTCGGCCCTGACCACCAGCCAGGTCGCGTCCCTGACCGAAACCGAGTTGGCCGCGCTTTCCACCACCACGTTGTCGGGCATGGCCAGTACCCAGATCGGGGCCATGACCACCACCCAGCTGGGCCTTCTGACCACGGAGCAGCTGGCGGCGCTTTCCGCCGCGGCCATGCGCGGCCTGACCACCACCCAGGTGGCCTCGCTGTCCACGGAGCAGGTGGCGGCGCTTTCCGCCACCGAGATCGCGGCGTTAAGCGACAGCCAGATCGCCTCGTTGACGCAGACCCAGATCGAAGCCCTGACCACGACGCAGATCCGGGCGCTTTCCACCACCCAGATCGGCGACCTGACCACGTCCCAGATCGCGGCGTTGACCACGTCCCAGATCGACGCCTTCACCATGACCGCCATGGCGAGCCTCACCTCGACCCAGGTGGGCGCGTTGCGGGAAACCCAGCTGGAACGGCTGGCCGCCACCCAGGTGGCGTCGCTTTCCACCACGGCCGTAAGCGGCCTGACCGCGACCGAGATCGCGGCGCTTTCGACCCGGCAGACGGCGGCCCTGACGGCCGCGCAAATGGCGGCGCTCTCCACGGCGCAGCTGGCGTCCCTGGCCGCGACCCAGTGGGGGAGCCTGACCACCACGGCCATGGCCGGGTTGACGCGGTCCCAGGCGGCGTCCCTGACTTCGACCCAGCTGGCCGGGCTGTCCACGGAGCAGGTGGCCGCTCTTTCCGAAACGGCCGTCGGCGGCCTGACCACCACGGCCATGGCCGGGCTTGCGGCGACCCAGATGGCCGCCCTGACCACCACCGAGATTTCCGGCCTGACCGATAGCCAGCTGGCCTCCCTGTCCACGGCGCAGCTCGCCGCCTTGTCCACGACGCAGATCGCGGCGATTGCCGAAACGGCCATAAGCGGCCTGACGGCGACCGAACTGGCGGCATTGAGCCGGGCGCAGCTTTCGGCCCTGACCACGACCCAGATCGAAGGGCTCAGCGAAACCCAGGTGCAGGCGCTGTCCGCGACCCAGATCGCCCAGTTGAGCCTGACCCAGATCGGCGGCCTCTCCGCCACCCAGATCACGGCCCTGACCGCCGACCAGCTGGCCGCCCTGTCGGAAAGCCAGTTGACGGCGCTCTCCGTGGCCGCCGTCCGGGGGCTTTCGGCCGAGGACATCGCTGCGCTGTCCACCACGCTTCTGGCCTCGCTGACCGCGACCCAGATCGGCGGCCTGACCGCCACCCAGGCCGCGGCCCTGACCACGACCCAGCTGGACGTCCTGGACGTGGCGCAGCTGGCGGCGCTTTCCACTGCCGCTATCGCGGCCATGACCGCGACCCAGATCGCCTCGCTTTCCGCCACCCAAATGGCGGCGCTGACCACCAGCCAGGTCGGGGCGCTGACCAGCGACGCGGTGGCGGCGCTTGACGCCGAACAGCTGGCCGCCCTGTCCACGACGCAGCTGGCCTCGCTTTCCACCACGGCCGTGGCCGGGCTCACGACGACCGAGCTGGCTTCGCTGACCACCCGGCAGCTGCAAGCGCTGACCACGACGCAGATCGGCGCCTTGACCGAGACCCAGCTGGCTTCCCTGACCACCACCCGGTTGGGGCAGCTGACGGCCACCGAGATGGGCGGGCTCACCTCCACCCAACTGGCGTCCCTCACCACGACGCAGCTGACGTCGCTTTCCACCACCCAGCTGGCTTCGCTCGCCGCCACGGCCATGGCCGGGCTGACCGCGACCCAGTTGGCCGGACTGTCCGATAGCCAGTTCGCGGCCCTGACCACGACCGAGCTGGCCGGGCTGACCACGACCCAGATCGCCGCGCTTGATCCCACGCGGATAAGCGGGCTGACCGCGACCCAGCTGGCCGGGCTGACCACGACCCAGATCGGCGCGCTGACCACGACCGAGCTGGCCGCGCTCTCGACCACGCAGACGGCGGCGTTGACCACGACCCAGGTGTCGGGCCTGACCGAGACCCAGTTGGCGGCGATGACCACGACCCAGCTGGCCTCGCTGACCACGACCCAGGTCGCGCACCTCTCCACCACGGCCATGGCCGGGCTGACCGCGACCGAAATCGAGTCCCTGAGCACCAAGCAGTTCGCGGCCCTGACCGCCACGCAGCTTGGCGCGCTGACCACCACCCAGATCGCGGGCCTGTCCGCGACCCGCCTGGCGGCGCTGACCACGACCCAGATCGCGAGCCTGACGTCCTCCGAGATCGGCGCGCTGACCCCGACCCAGCTGGCGGCGCTGACCCCGACCCAGATCGCGAGCCTCTCGACCACGGGCGTTTCCGGCCTGACCGCCGACCAGATCGCGGCCTTGTCCACCCAGCAGCTGGCCGCGCTTACGACCACGGAAATGGCGGCGCTTTCGACCACGGCGCTCTCGGGACTGACGACCACGGGCATCGCGGCCCTGTCCACGACCCAGTTGAGCGGCCTTTCGGCCACCGGCATGGGCGCGCTTTCGACCACGGCCATCGCCAGCCTGACGGCCACGCAGCTTGCGGTCCTGACCAGCACGGAACTCTCGGGGCTCACGTCCTCGCAGGTCGCGGCCCTTTCCACGACCCAGATCGACGAACTGACCACCAGGCAGTTGGCGGCGCTTTCGACCACGGGCATCTCCGGCCTGACCGCGACCCAGCTGTCCGGCCTGTCCACCAGCCAGCTGGCGGCGCTTTCCACCGAGCAGATCGGGGCCATTGCCGCCACGGCCATCGCCGGCTTCAGCACGACGCAGCTGTCCAGCCTGACCGCGACCCAGTTCAAGAGCCTTTCCGAAACCGGCGTCTCCGGCCTCTCCGCCACCCAGCTGGCCAGCCTGACCACCGCGCAGGTGCAGATGCTGACCGCGACCGAGATGGGCGGCCTGACCGCGACCCAGGTGGGCGCGCTGACCGATACCCAGTTCGCGGCCCTGTCCACCAGCCAGGTCGCGGCGCTGTCGGTCTACGGCATCAAGGGATTGACCGAGACGCAGATCGCGAAGATGTCCACCACCCAGTTCGGCGCGCTGACCTCCACCCAGATCGGGGCTCTGACCACCACCGAGATCGACTCCCTGTCGACCACGCAGATGGCGGCCCTGACCACAACCCAGATCGACGGCTTCAACCGCGTGCAGCTGCGGTCGCTCAGCACCGAGCAGTTGCAGGCGCTTTCCACGACCCAGGTCGCGTCCATGGACGAAACCCAGATCTCCAGCCTGACCGCAACAGAAATGCAGAACCTCACGGCGGCCCAACTGGCAATCCTCACCTCCACCCAGATCGGGGCCATGGGCGCCGAGCAGTTCGGTTCCCTGACCGCGACCCAGATCGGCTCCCTGTCCGGGGTGCAGCTCGGCGGCCTGACCACGACCACCATCTCCAGGCTCTCGACCACGACCATCGCGGCCCTGACCACGGAAGAGATCGACGCGCTCAACGCAACCCAGCTCAATGCCTTTACGACGACGCAATTGGCCTCTATGACGGAAGCACAGCTTGAAGCGGTGGAAAACGCCAAGGCTTAAACAACGGTCCCGACATGAAGCGACGCCGTTTCCAGGCGGCGTCGCCCCGCATCGGGGCTGACGGCATCACCTTACACCTCGCAAATATTCAGGCGGCATCATGACCAACGATATTCTGTCTCCGGCCTTGCTCCAGTCCATGACGGCCTCGTTTAGTGTCACCGACCTCATCAAGACGGCGGAAACCCTCAAGCGCAGCGGACAGACGGCCTCGATCGAGACGGTCTACGCCGCCTGGCTGGGGCACCATCCCGACGATCCGTTGCGCTACGCGGTGCTCTTCAACTATTCGGTCGCGCTTCAGGACGTCGGCAAGCTGGACGCGGCCCGGGAATGCCTCGAGCAGGCCATCACCCAACATCCGGAATTCATGCCGGCCTACATCAATCTCGGGCGCATCTACGAGCGGCAGGGCAAGATCGGCCTGGCCGTCATCCAGTGGTCGGCCGGCCTGGCCAAAATGGGGGGCGTCACCGGCACGTCCGTCATGCACAAGACCACGGCTCTCAACCAGAGCGCCCGGGCGCTGGAGGCGTTGAGCCAGGACGAGAGCGCGGAAAACATGCTGCGGGAGAGCCTGGAACTGGACCGACAGCAGCGGGAGGTCATCCAGCATCTGGTCGCGCTTAGGCAGCGGCAATGCGAGTGGCCGGTGCTTTTGCCCTCGGAGCGGGTGGACCGCACGCTGCTCCTCGAGGGCATGTCGCCCCTTTCCGCCGGGGCCTTTGCCGACGACCCCGTTTTGCAGTTGGCCATCGCCGCCAGGTACAACCTGCTCGATGTCGGCCAGCCCGAGGGGGCGCATTTCGCCTGGCCCAAGGCCATGGAGCAGACCGGCAAGCTGCGCATCGGCTACCTTTCTTCGGATATGCGCGAACACGCCATGGGCTACCTCATGACCGAAATCTTCGGGCTCCACGACAGGAGCAAGGTGGAGGTCCACGCCTACTACTGCGGCATCGAGGCCACCGACGACCTGCACGCGAAGTACAAGGCCGAAGCCGACCACTGGACGTCGATCAGCCACCTGGACGATGCGGCGGCGGCCCAAAAAATCGTCGACGACGGCATCCATATCCTGGTCGACTGCAACGGCTACACCCGGGACGCGCGCCTCAAATTGATCGCCCTGCGCCCCGCGCCGGTCATCATCAACTGGCTGGGCTATCCCGGCACCATGGCCAGCCCCTACCATCACTACATCATCGCCGACGACTGGATCATCCCCAAGGATCACGAGCTCTATTATACGGAAGAGGTCCTGCGCCTGCCGTGCTACCAGCCGAGCAACCGGACAAGGACCGTGGCCCCGGAACGTCCCACCCGGGCGGAGGCGGGCCTGCCGGAAGATGCCATGGTCTATTGCTGCTTCAACGGCCTGCACAAGGTGCACCGGTTCACCTTCGAGCGCTGGCTGTCGATCCTGGCCGAGGTGCCGGGGAGCGTGCTATGGCTGCTCGGCGGCCCCGAGACGGTGGAGAAGCGGCTGCGCGACTACGCGGCCGGACGCGGCATCGCCGGGGAACGGCTCGTGTTCGCGCCCAAGGTCAAGAATCCGAACCATCTGGCCCGCTATCCCCTGGCGGACCTCTTTTTGGACACCACGCCCTACGGCGCGCACACTACCGCCTCGGACGCCTTGTGGATGGGCGTGCCGGTCCTGACCCTGAGCGGCCGATCGTTCGCCTCCCGGGTCTGCGGCAGCCTGGTGCGCGCGGCCGGATTGCCGGAAATGGTGTGCGAGACGCCCGAGGCCTTTATCCAGCGGGCCGTGGCCTTCGGCAAGGACCCCGAGGCCCTGCGGGTCGTGCGGGAAAAGCTGCGCGACGCCCACGATTCCTGCGTGCTCTTCAATATGCAGCTGCTCGTCGGCAAGCTCGAAGAACTCTACGCCCAGGCCTTCGAAGCATTCAAAGCCGGCCGGCTGCCGCGACCGGACCTGACCAACCTCGACGCCTACCTGGAAGTCGCCACCCGCATGGACCACGAAGCCCTGGATGTGCAGTCCCTCGCCGATTACCACGGCTGGTGGTCGGAACACCTCGCCAAACGCCACCGGCAGCGTCCCCTGTCCCGCGACCGCCGCCTCGTTACCGATGTTGAGAAATTTCCGGGAATTGAAGAGCATTAGGAGGGAAGAGGGTGCGAGAGGGGAAACCCTTTCAAGAAAGGGTTCTCCCCTCTCGCGCTCTCCCCTTCCTAAAGTTTTCAATGGATACGATTTTCACCGTACCAACTGAATTCTATTGAAAGTCTTGGGAAGGGGGGCCTGGGGGGAAACCTTTCTTCAGAAAGGTTTCCCCCCAGTTTCCTTTTTTCCTCCCCCCCATTCCTCACGCATAGCGCCGCGCATGTCGGCGTCGGGGCGGACCTTGACCAGAAAGGCGGGGAGGTAGTCCAGGCGTTTTCGGAGCAGCGGCCCGACGGTTGTTTCGCGGAGAGGCGCGAGTTCCGAGGCGCCGTGGCGGCCCAGGTACACCGGGTCCACGCCGTCGCAGGCGTCTCGGGCCGGGCAGTCGGCGCACTGGGCCGGGAAGAGCTTGAAGCGGTCACCGCGCATGCCGCAAAGCGTTGTGCCGTCGGGGAGCGTTTCGGCAAGCGGCGAGAAGGCATGAACCGGGCGCACGCCGCTTGCCGGAATTGCCAGGGGCTCGGCGCAGTAGGCCGGCGGCTGGTCGTGGTTGAGGCAGCGGTTGCGCCATTCGTAGGGGTCGTAGGGCACGCCGAGGACCCCGACCACATGGGCGGCCAGGGACGGAAAGGCGCACAACGGCACGTAGCGGATGTTGGCCGCGACCCGGCCGGCGGTCAGGATGGCCACGGCTTCTTCCAGATAGGGCCGGATTTTCGTGTACGACGCGGCCAGGGCGGCGGCTTGCTCCATGCCGCGCCAGGCATGGTAGGCGTTAAAGGCGATGAAGTTGACGGCGTAGACGCCTCGGGAGACGGCCAGCCGGGCGATGTCCGGGAGGCTGCGGCGGTTTCGCTCCAGCATGACCGTGTTGCAGGCGTACTGGAAGCCGCGCGCGTCCAGGGCGTCCATGGCCGCGAGCAGGGTGGCGAGCGACCCGCCGCAGGTGGCGGCAAAGGCGTCCGCGTCGGCGGCATGGAGCGAAAAGAGCAGGTCCGTCAGGCCCGCTTCGAGGAGCCGGTCGAGGAGCGTGCGCCCGTCGCGCTCGCGCAGGAGAAACTGCCCGAGGGTGATGCAGCGCACGGCCAGCCCGGCGGCGACGGCTTCGGACACGATCTCCGGCAGTCCCTTGTGCACGGTCGGCTCGCCGCCGGTGATGTCGAGATGGGTTAGCCCATTGGCGGCAATGGCCCGGACGATGGCGCGGCACGAGGCGGTATCGCGCATTTTGGCCCGGCGCAGGGCGGAAAATTGTTCCGGTCCGCCTTCCAAGAAGCTGTAATAGCAGAAGGCGCAGGAGTGGGGGCAGCGTAGCCCCAGGTCGAGCACCGCGCCGCGGCCGAGGTGTCCTGGCGTGTGAAAAGCGACGCCGGGAAAGGTCATGGCGCGACGTCCCCCCTGGCCACGGCCGCCCGGGCTTGCCGCACGAGTGCCTTGGACTCTTCCAGAAGCCGGGCCCAGTTGTCCGGGGCGTGGATGTCCACCCGCCGGCTTTGGGGATGGTCCCGCACGGCCATGAGCGCTTGGGGCACGTGGACGAAGCGCGCCCCGGCCAGGGCGAAGCGCTGGAACATGTCGTGGTCGTGGGCCAGGAGCGCCGGGTCGTAGAGGCCGCAGCGGTCGTGCAGGGCGCGCGCGTAGAGCTTGCACACGCCAAGCAGGTACCAGTTCCCGAAGCAGGCCGTAAAGCCGTAGTCCGGCAGGGCGAAGCGGCGCAGCACGCGCATGGCGTCGTCCACGATGTGCATGTCGGCGTAGGCGAAATCCGCGCCGCTTTCCGTAAGCGCGGCGACGAGGCTGGCCAGCATGTGGGGATAGGCCAGATCGTCGCAGGGCACGTAGGTGCAGTAGTCGCCCGAACTGGCGGCGATGCCGGTATTGAGCGTCTGGCCGAGTCCCTGGTTGCGCTCGTGGCGCACGATGCGCAAGGCGCGGCCGGCGGTGCGGTAGACCGGGTGCCGGGTTCGCTCGATGACGTCGTTGTCCGCGTCGTAATGGCTGGCGAACGAGGTCTGGCGATGTTCCAGGTCGTCCTGGAAGTGGGCCAGTTCGCCCCGGGTGTCGTCGGTCGAGGCGTCGTCCACGACTACGATTTCCAGGGCCGGATAGTCCTGAAACCACAGGGAATCCAGGCAGGCACGCAAATAGCGGGCCTGGTTGTAGGCCGGCACGACCACGGACACCGTGGGGAAGGGGGCTGATTGCGGCATGGCGCGGCACCTCGCGGGACCGGCGAAAGTTTGGCATGATCGGCGCATGCGGTTCGTATCACGGCCGTTTTTTCCCGGTTGCGGGTCGGACGCCTCCCCGGATGTACGGGACAAAGCGCCGTCTGGTCCAGGGGGATGCCGGCCGCCACCTGGTCCGGTCGCCACGAGCCGGGAAAGGGTTTCCCCGCCATGCGCGGCGCAGTGCCCGGGTCCTTTACGCCCCGAAGCCGGCTGGCGTATGTTCCGGGAAGCAAATTTTCGCGTCAGGCCAAGGCGTTGGCGCTATCGTGAACGGGCGCCCCAACGGGGCAGGATATTTGTCGGAGAGCCGGAAAAAACATGTTTGCATGGGATCCCAGACTGGAAGCCGTCGGCGTCGACCGGCCGCTCGTTTCCATCATCGTCACCAGCCACAACTACGCCCGGTTCATCGTCGCGTGTCTGGAGTCCGTGCGCGGCCAGACCTACACGGCCTGGGAGTGCGTTGTCGTGGACGACGCCTCCACGGACGACACGCACGAGGTCCTGACCGCCTATCTGGCCGGGCCGGGGAGCGGGGCGGCCTTTCGTTACGTCCGGCGGGAGGGCAACGGCGGCCAGATGGAGGCGTTTCGGGACGGCCTGGCCCTGGCCAGGGGCCCCTTCGTCATGATGCTCGACGCCGACGACGTGCTGCTGCCCGATTTCCTGGAAACACACATGGCCGTGCACCTCGGCACCAAGGCCGTGGCCTTCACGAGCTCCAACCAGTACCAGATCGACGCCTCCGGCGCGGTCATCGGCGGCGACCACCCGGACCATCTGGCCAAGGGGTTTTACCGCTACGTGCCCCAGCAGGTGTTCCAGAAAACCTGGTGGATCTGGGCCACGGCCAGTTCCATGGTTTTTCGCCGGGCCACCCTGGACCTGATCCTGCCCGATCCCGGCGTGTCCTTTCCCATCTGCGCCGACTACTACATCGCCCATTTCTGCCAGCAGGTCGGCAATTCCATCCTCATTCCCACCATCCACGGCTGCTACCGCCGCCATGGGGAGAACAATTTCAGCGCCAACCCGCTGGTCGGGGCCATAAACGCCCTGGGCGACGTGGCCAGACATCCGCCCCACGACGCGTTTCGCCGGGCCATGATCGCCCATGTGCTGGCCCATTACGACCGCTTCAGGCCCATTTTCGGACCGGTGGGGGTGCTGGTCATGCTGTACCGGCTGGCCCGCTACGACGAGATGCGCCGGATTCTTACGGACCACGCGGACACGTTCGCGCCCTGCGGCCGGGGGCTTTTGCGCCGCTATGTCCGGTTCCGCCTGACGCGCTTGGCTTATGACCGCAGTCCCTTTGACGCCCGGCTCATGGTCATCGATCCGCCCCAGACCGCCTTTGTGCCGCCGCCGCCCGTTCCAGGCCGCATCTGGCTTAGCCGGCTGCGCCAGCGGCTGGGGACGCTTTTCGTGGGAACGCAACCGACACCGGAGGCTTGTCGCCATGGCAACTGATCCGTTGGTGGTGGGGCTCATCATGGCCCGGGGCGGCGGTTCCACGCTCTACCGGAAAAACGCCTTTCGGCTCCACGGCAGGCCGGTCCTGGCCTGGGCCATCGACATCCTGCGGCAGGCCGGTTTCATCGACACGGTCTTCGTCTGGACCGAGGACGCGCAACTGGCCGACGTCGCCCGGGAGGCCGGGGCCGTGGCCCTGCCGCGCCCCAGGGACATGGTGCATTATTTCGGCGGCAGCTGGACGTTCGGCGAGTGGTGCCGCACCCAGGACAAGCAAATGGAAGAGCATCTGAGCCGGCGTTACGACTACGTGGTGCCGCTCAATTGCAACTGCGTGTGCCTGCGGCCGGAGAGCCTGCGGACCATGTATGACCTCTTGCGCGGGAGCCGGGGCCATGTGTTTCGCGTCCAGGCCGTCAGCCGGGTGGCCGGCGGGCTGTGCCTGGAAAATTCCGCCAATGGCCGGCTGTTTCCGATCTGGAACGACACGGACCGGGCACCGGACGCCAATCCGCCGCTTTTCCGCATGGTCGGCGCGGCCGTGGTCGATCATACCATGCCCAATACCGGCGACATCGTCACGCGCTACCACGAGGTGTCGTCCCGGGAGGGCTTCGATTTCCAGCACGCGGACGACATCCCCTTTGCCCTGCATTACCTTTCCGACCGGGCGCGGGAGGAGGGGGCGCCATGAACACCTCCGCCGTCATTCTGGCCTTGTCCTGGCTCGATCCGGGCACGGCGGCGCTGTGGGACCGGCGGCTCGCCGGGGAAGGGCTGCTTGCGCGGGTGGCGCGACATTGCCGGGAAAGCGGGGCCGTGGATACGGTGTGCGTCGTGACCGACGTTCCCGCGATCGCGGCGGCGGGGGAGGGGCTCGGGGCCAGGACCATGGCCTGCCCGGAATTTTTCCGGGGCCATCCCTGCAATTTTCTCAATATCGAGGGGCAAAACCTGTTCCGGGAGTTCCAGCTGACCCTGGAGACCGGAACCCAGGCCGACCTGACCTTTTTTCTGCCCTGGAACATGCCCTTTCTGGACGGCCGGATGCTGGAGAAGATGTACCATACCCTGCTCGAGGACCCGCTTACGGCGCGACTTTTGCCCCTGTGCCCCGTCGATCCGCAGCTTATGGCGCGCGTTGACGGCGGCGGGGACTTTTTCCCGATCTGGCTGCACAAGACCGTGGACCGTCAGCTCATCCCGCAGCTCCACCGGCCGGCTCCGGCCTACCTGACCCATTGGAGCCGGGTGTTTGCCTGCATGCCCAAGGTGGCCGGGCTGCCCTGCGACAAGACAGAGACCTTCCGGGTGCGGGAGGAGGCGGATGTAGCCCTGGCCGCGTTTCTGGAAGACTACCGGCTGGGCCGGAAGGGGGATGCGGCGCGATGAACGTCCACGAGAGGATCGCGGCCGCGCGCGACGCCGCCGAGGCCGGCCCGCCCGTTGCCCTGCCCGGGGCGTTGGAGGATACGCGTCTTTTTGCCGTCCCGGTGACGTGCCCCCGGGTGAGCTTTATCCTCACCAGCTACAACTACGGCCGCTACATCACCGACTGCCTGGCCTCCGTGGCCGGCCAGGACTACGACAACTGGGAATGCCTCGTGGTCGACGACGCCTCCACGGACGATTCCGTGGCCCGGGTTCGGGCGTTTCTGGCAAGCGCCGCCGCGCCCGAGCGCTTCAGGCTCATCGAGCGCCCGGTCAACGGCGGCCAGATGGAGGCCTTTCGCGACGGCCTGGACCGGGCCACGGGCAGCTTCGTGGTCATGCTCGACGCCGACGACGTGCTGTTGCCCGATTTCCTGACCGCCCACATGCGGGCGCACCTCGCCGTGGCCACGGTGGCCATGACCAGCACCAACCAGTACCAGATTAACGGCGCGGGCGAGGTGATCGCCGGGCAGCACATGGACCACCAGTCCAAGGGCTATTTCCGCCACGTGCGCAAAACGAGCTTCCAGAAGGGATTTTGGGTCTGGGCCACCTCCAGCTCCATGGTATTCCGGCGCAGCACCGTGGAGCGGATCATGCCCCGGGACGGGACCACCTTCCGCATCTGCGCCGACTATTACATCGCCCATTTCTGCCACCTGATCGGCGACTCGCTGCTCGTGCCCACCATCCACGGCTGCTACCGCCGCCACGGGCAAAACAACTTCGGCTCCAACCCGGTGCTCGGCAACATCAACAGCGTGGGCGACCTGGACAAACACCCGCCCCACGACCTTTTCCGGCAGACCATCATCCGCCACGTGTGCGAGAACAGGGACCTCTTTTATCCCATCTTCATGGGCAAGGGGCTGGTCCGGTTCCTGCTGCGTCTGGTCAGGCCCGCCGAGCTGCCGGGGCTGGTGGCCCGGTATCCGGAGATCTTTCCCCGCGCCACGGCGCATTACCTGTGGCTGGCGACACGGGCCGCCTGGGCGCGCTCGCGGACCCCGGTCAGCGAGAAATTCAAGATTTTGCCGGTCGCGGCGACGCGGGACGAAAGGCCCGGCCCCGCGCGGCCGGATGGGAGGCAGGCGACATGATTCCCCTTTCCCGGATGCAGATCATCCAGATCGATGTGACCAATGCCTGTCCCAACCGCTGCTCCAACTGCACGCGGCTGGTCGGGCATCACCGCGAGCCGTTTTTTATGGACATGGACACGTTTCGGCGGGCGGTCGATTCGCTGGCCGATTTTCCCGGCGTCGTCGGCATGATCGGCGGCGAACCGCTGGTGCACCCGGACTTCGCCGCCATGGCCGCCTACCTGGCTTCGGTCGTCCCGGACCGCAAACGCCGGGGCCTGTGGTCCACCGTGCCCAAGGCCCTGGGCCAAAAATACGGGACGCTGATCCGCGAGGTGTTCGGCTACCAGTCGTTTAACGACCACAGCCTGGACAAGATCCTGCACCAGCCCGTGCTGGTGGCGGCCGAGGAGGTCGTCGCCGATCCCGAGGAAATGTGGCGGCTCATCGACGACTGCTGGGTGCAGCGTTACTGGTCGGCGTCCATCACGCCCAAGGGCGCGTTTTTCTGCGAGGTTGCCGCAAGTCTGGACATGCTGTTCGACGGCCCGGGCGGCTGGCCCGTCGAGCCCGGCTGGTGGAAACGCGCTCCCGGCGATTATGGGGACCAGATGGCGCGCGCCTGCCCGCATTGCGGCTGCGCCATCGCCTTGCCGCGCCGGCCGAGCGCGCAGGGCATCGACGACGTGAGCCCGGGGAACCTGCGGCGGCTTACCGCCCTCGGTTCGCCCAAGGCGGCGGCCGGCAAGGTGGAGGTCTTCCACGGCGGCCTGGAAGCCGACTGGCATCCTGGGCCCAACTGGTACATGTCGGCCATCGATCGCGGCGAGGAGCTGGCCTGCCGGGCGCGCATCGCCCGGCGTCTCGAAACCGGGGAAACGGCCGGGGACGCGGCCGGGGCGACGGAGGAGCGGGCATGAACGCGTCGGCGCGCCTCCCCACGACGAAAAAACGCTCCCTGACCAGGCGCGGCGTGGTCTGGCTGGGCCAGACCTGCAACCTGCGCTGCCGGTTCTGCTATTTCCAGACGCGCATCGAAGCCAAGGACCACCCCGAGCATCCCTTCATGGGCCTGGAAAAGGCGACCGCCATCGTCGATACCCTGCGCGGCCACTACGACAACCGGGCCATCGACATCCAAGGCGGCGAGCCCACCATTTTCCCGGGCATCGAGCGCCTCTGCGAGCACTGCGCGAACATCGGGCTGACGCCGACGCTCATCACCAACGGTCTGGCCCTGGCCAACCGGCAGGCCTGCCGGCGTCTGGCCGAGGCCGGCGTGCGCGATCTGCTCGTCAGCGTCCACGGCCTGGGGGACAGTTACGACGACGTGGTCGGCGTGCCCGGCGCGCACAAGAAGCAGATGGACGCCTTGTCCAATTGCCTGGCCGTGGGGCTGCCCGTGCGGTTTAATTGCGTGCTGACGCGCTCCGCCCTGCCGCAGCTTGGCGATGTGGCCCAGCTTGCCGCCGATGTCGGGGCGCGGGTGGTCAATTTTATCGCCTTTAATCCCTTCGAGGACCAGCAGACCGGCGAGCGCTCCCGCAAGGACGTGCCGGCCTACGGCGAGGTGACGCCAGCCCTGGTCGCTGCCCTGGACAGCCTGGGGCGCGCCGGCATCGAGGCCAACGTGCGCTATTTTCCCCTGTGCCAAGTGCCGGACGCCTATCGGAAAAACATCTACGACTTCCAGCAGCTGCCCTACGACTCCCACGAGTGGGACTACGCCTCCTGGTCCTGGACGGACATGAAGCCCCAGCGCATGCGCGACGGCGAGCTGTCGCCGCTCATTACCCTGCGCGAGGCCAACCTGCGCTCGCCGCTCTACCGGGCCATCCCGGCCGAAGTGGCCGAGCGTTTCACCACCGAGGAGCTTTACCGCGAAAACGCCCGCATCCGGGCCGTGGAGCATTGCGGCTACAGGTACGCCCCGGCCTGCGACGCCTGCGGCGCGCGGGGCATCTGCGACGGCTTCCACGGCGACTACGCCTCGTTTTTCGGCTTTGACGAGGCCGCGCCCATTGTCACGCCCGCGCCGATCACCGACCCGAAGCACTACATCGACGCCCAGGACAAGATCGTCGATTGAGCGGGCGGCGCGAAAGGACAGGCAGGTCATGACCGGCATCACCCACAACGCGTGCCCCATCTGCGGCGGCGTATTCGATATCGTGGCCATAATCGCCCACATGCGGCGTAGCGCCCGCTGCCGGGACTGCGGCCACGCTTTCGTACAGGACCAGCCGTCCGCCCAGGAGATTTGGGCCTGGTTTCAGGGCGAGTCCTACTTTGCCGCCAACTACAACCGGCAGGGGATTTTTTCCCTGGAGGACGACGCCCAGTGGGAAGGCTGGCTGGCCGGGCGATTCGACGAGCTGGAGTGGTACATTCCCGAAGCGGGGTTTCGGTCCGGGCCGCCGCGCCGCGTGTTCGAGGTGGGCTGCCTGGAGGGGCGGCTCATCGACGCGCTTGGTCGCCGGGGGCACACCGTCGCCGGTTGCGACATCAACGAGACCATGACCCGACGGGGGAGAGCGGCTTTCGGCCGGGACATCCGGGCCGGCACGGTGGACCGGTGCGCGCCGCCGATCGGGGCCTTCGACGTGGTGCTGGCCTATTTCGTGCTCCAATACGAACCGTGCCCGCAGGCGGCGTTCGCCTCGTGGATGCGCCTGCTCGCCCCGGGCGGCCGGATCTTCTGCATCCTCCCCGTGGGGGACAGCGGCCGCGCCGACCCCATGTGCCTGCACTTTTTTTCCCGGGCGTCACTGGTGCGGCTGGCCCAAACGCATCTGTACGACTACCGGCTGACCATCACGGCCGAGGACCGGCCCGGCCGCAAGGAGCACAAGGCCGTGCTCGTCGGTTCCAAGCAAGCCTGAGCCGCGTTCGCGGCGTTTTTCTCCCCCCGCTTCGCTCGATTGTTTCCTTTGGAGCGCGCCTTATCGCGCCTTGGCCAGACTCCTGCGGAAAAGGGCCAGGGCCAGCAGGAAAAAGCCCGTGCCGATGGCGGCGATGGCCGCGAAGCTCGGCCAGATAAGCGAAAATCCCGCGCCGCGATAGAGAATCGCCTGGGCCAGACTCACGAAGTGCGTGGTCGGCGCGATCTGCATGATGTCCTGGACCAGCTCCGGCATGCTCTCCCGGGGGCTGATGCTGCCGGACAGGATTTCCAGCGGCAGGATGACCAGGATCATGGACAGCCCGAGCTGCGGCATGTTGCGGGCAATGGTGCCGAGAAAGACGCCGATGCAGGACGTGGCGTAGAACTGGAGCAGCGCGCCGCCGAGGAAAAGCGGCACCGATCCGGCCAGCGGCACGCCGAGCGCCCCGCGTACGACGAAAGCCAGGGACAAGGCCACGGCGGTCACCACCACGAAGCCCATGGACCAGATCTTGGCCGCCAGGATCTCCACAGCCGAGATGGGCATGACCAGCAAATGCTCCAGGGTGCCGCGCTCGCGTTCGCGCACGAGCGCCGCGCCGGCCAGGAGGATGGAAAGCAGGGTGATGTTGTTGATGATCTCCATCACGCTGCCGAACCAGGAGCTGGTCAGATTGGGGTTGAACTTGACGCGCACGGCAAGCGCGACTGGTGTGGCCGCCGCGCCACGGTGGCGCTGGACGAATTCGCGCACCGCATCGGCAATGATGTTCTGGATGTAGCTTGCGCCGATATAGGCCTGGGACATCATGGTGGCGTCGATGTTGACCTGGATGTCCGGTTGCCGGCCGGCCAGGACGTCGTGTTCGAATTCCGGCGGGATATCCAGCACGAAGATGAAGCGCCCGGCGTCCAGGGCCGGGTCCATCTCGTACGGGGCGATGCGCCGCGGCGTCTTGAAATAGGGGCCGTAAAACGACTGGGTGATGCGCACGGACAGCGACGAATCGTCCTCGTCGACAATGGCGATGGGCGCGTTGTGCAGCTCCTGGGACGTGGCCCGGGCCACCACGTAAATGCCCCCGGTGAAAACCCAGACGATGACCACCAGCAGCACCTTGTCGTGCCACAACCCCCACAGTTCCTTGATGCCGAGGCGGTATATGTTTCGCAGGCGACGCATGGTCATTTCTCCTGCTTGGGCAGCAGCCAGACGCTGACGCCGGTCAGGGCCGGCACATAGGCGCAAAGGACAAGAAAATCCGGAATGAGGTCGCGAAGCGACAGGGCCTTGGTGAAAATGCCCCGGCTGATGTTGAGGAAATAGGTGGCCGGATACACGGTGCCGATAAAGGCCCCCGGTCCTTGAAGCGCCGCAACAGGCGTGGTCAGCCCGGAAAAGGTGACGGTGGCCAAAAGCGTCGTGATGGCGGCCACGGCCAGGGCGGCGATCTGGGTGCGGGTAAACGACGAGACCAGCAACCCGATGCCCGTGGTCACCATCACGAAAACCAGGCCGGTGAGCGTCAGGGCGGCGAAGCTGCCCTTCACGGGCACGTGGAAGGCGAAAACGGCCAGGCCGCACATGCCGAAAAAGCTGACCATGCTGACGGCCACGTAGGGCAGTTGCTTGCCGAGCAAAAATTCCACCCGGGTCACCGGCGTGACGTAGAGGTTGACGATGGAGCCGAGCTCCTTTTCCCGCACCACGCCAAGGGCCGTCATGATGGCCGGGATGAAGACCAGCAGGAGCGGGATGACGGCAGGGACCATGGCGTAGAGGCTCTTGAAATCCTGGTTGTAGCGGTAGCGCACCTGGACGCCGGCCGGGGCCGCAACGGTCGCCGCGCCGCTTTGGCGGGCGAGGTTAGCCAGATACAGGCTGTGCACGCCCTCCACGTAGCCGCGTATGGTCTCGCCGCGAAACGGCATGGCCCCGTCCACCCAGACGCCGATGGTCGTCTTGCGCCCGCGCCGCACGTCCTGGCCGAAATCCGGGGGAATCTCCAGGGCCACGCTCACGTCGCCCGTGGCCATGCGGCGGTCCATGTCCATGGTGTCGGCCAGGGGAGGGAGTTCCTTAAAATAGCGCGAGCCGCTGAAATTGCGGATGTAGTCCCGGCTCTCGGGCGACTGGTCCCGGTCGAGGACCGCGAAGCGCAGGTTTTCCACATCGAAGGTGATGCCGTAGCCGAGGATGGCGAGCAGGATCACCGAGCCCAGAAGCGAGATGAGAAGCCGCACCGGGTCGCGCAGGATTTCCCGAAGTTCCCGGCCGGCGTAGGCGGAAAGGCGCATGAGGCTCAGTCCCGGGATGCGGGCCGGTTCGGCTTCCTCGGGCTCCGGTTGGGGCAGGGGAGCGGCGTCCGCCTTGTCCGGGGCGCCGGGGCCGCTCAGGCCCGAGGCTTCCTCGAGGTAGTCGATGAAGGCTTCTTCCAGGGTGGCTTTGCCGCGAAGTCTGGCCAGGGCCGCCGGCGCGTCGCTGGCCAGGACCTTGCCCGCGTGCATGAGCGAAATGCGGTCGCAGCGTTCGCCCTCGTTCATGAAGTGGGTGGACACGAAGATGGTCACGCCCTGGTTGCGCGACAAATCGACGAGCAGCTCCCAGAAGCCGTCCCGGGCCACGGGATCGACCCCCGAGGTGGGCTCGTCGAGAATCAGCATCTCCGGGCCGTGGATCACGGCCACGGCCAGGGACAGGCGCTGGCGGATGCCGAGCGGCAGGCGCTCGGGCAACTCGTCGGCGTAGGCGGTGAGGTTGAACCGCGTGAGCATCTCGTCCACGCGGGCCGGGATTTGGGCCCGGGGCATCTGGAAGAGCTGGGCGTGCAGGGTGAGGTTGTGGCGCACGGTCAGCTCTTCGTAGAGGGAAAAGGACTGGGTCATGTAGCCCACGCGCTTGCGGGTGGCCATGTCCCGGGGATCGACCGCCTTGCCGAAAAGACGCGCCCGGCCCTCGGTCGGCGGCAACAACCCGGTCAGCATCTTCATGGTGGTGGTCTTGCCGCAGCCGTTGGAGCCGAGAAAGCCGAAGATTTCGCCCCGGCGGATCTCGAAATTCACGTGGTCCACGGCGGTAAACGACCCGAAGCGCATGGTCAGCCCTTCGGCCACGATGGCCGGCGGTTCGTCCCCCCCGGTCGCAAGGGGCGGCACCACCAGCGTCTTGTGCCCGCGCCGCCTGGATTCGGGCAGCAGATGGATAAAGGCCGCGTCCAGGTCCGGCGCGCCGGTACGGGAAAGCATCTCGGCCGGGGTTCCCGTGGCCAGGATACGGCCGGCGTCCATGGCCGCCAGCCAGTCGAAGCCCTGGGCTTCTTCCATATAGGCCGTGGCCACCAGCACGCTCATGCCCGGACGGCCGGCGCGGATGTCGTCGATAAGCCGCCAGAACTGGCGGCGGGAAAGCGGGTCCACGCCGGTGGTCGGTTCGTCGAGCAGGAGCAGGTCCGGGTCGTGGATCAGGGCGCAGCACAGGCCGAGCTTTTGCTTCATGCCCCCGGAGAGTTTGCCGGCGGCCCGGTCGCCAAAAGGGGCCAGGCCGGTGCTGGAAAGGAGGCGGTCGATGCGACGGCGGCGTTCGCGCGGCCCCAGGCCGAAGAGTCGGGCGAAAAAATCCACGTTTTCGCGCACCGAGAGGGTCATGTACAGGTTTTTGCCAAGGCCCTGGGGCATGTAGGCGATGCGCGGACAGACCGCATCCCGGTGCTTCGCGTCGGCCATGTCGCCGCCGAGGACCGCAACCGTCCCCCGCTGGATGCGCCGCGCCCCGGACACCAGGGCGAGCAGGCTCGATTTCCCCACCCCGTCCGGGCCGATAAGCCCGATCATGCGCCCGGACGGAATGTCGAGGTCCACGGCCTCAAGGGCCACGACCTTGCCGTAGCGCAGGCCCACGCCGGTCAGCCGGGCCGCGCCCGCCGGGGTCATGGCGCGGGTTCCCTCACTTCGACCACGGGCGGCACTTCGCGCGGCCAGGGGGTCGCGGGATCGAGACGCACGTAGGCCACGCCGGGCAGGCCCGTTTTTACCAGCTTGGCGTAGCGCCGCAGCAACCCGGGCAGGATGTTGATCTTGATGCGAAACATCAGCTTCTCGCGCTCGGTGCGGGTCTCCACGGCCTTGGGCGTGAACTGGGCCTGGGGCGAGACGAAGGTGACCCGGCCGGGGATGGACAGGTCCGGCCGGGCGTCGAGCACGATGCGCGCCTCGGCGTCGAGGGCCGTGCGTCCCACCTGGGAGGTGGGCAGAAAAAGGGTCATGTAGACGTCGGTGAGGTCGAGCAGGGTGACGACCCGCCCGCCCACGCCGAGGACTTCCCCGGGTTCGGCCAGGCGGTAGAGCACCCGGCCGTCGATGGGCGCGGTCAGGGTGCAGTCCGCGATGTCGGCCTGGATCGTCTCGGCCTTGGCCCTGGCCGCCTCGATGGCCGCCTGGGCCTCCTCGACGCCGGCCTCGGCGGCTTCCAAGGCGGATTTGGCGGCGAAAACCTGGGCCTTGGCCGCCTCGAGCAGGGCATTGTTGGTCTCCCGGGCGGTCTGGTCCACGTCGAGCTTTTCGCGGGCCACGATGCCGCCGGTATGCAGGACCTTGGTGCGGCGCAGTTCGATTTCGGCCAGTTGGAGCTGGCTTGCCCGCTGGGCCACCAGGGCCTCGGCGGCGGCGATTTCGTTTTGGCGCTGGGCCACGGAGGCCGCGGCGCTGGCTTTTTTGTGCGCGGCCTGGAGGATGGCCGCCTGGGCCTCGCGCAGATCGGCGTCGAGGACCTTGGTGTCGATCCTGGCCAGCACCTGCCCCACCGTGACGTCGTCGCCTTCCCGCACGGTCACGGCGGTAAGACGCCCGGCCAGTTTGGTGGCGACATCCACCTCCGTGGCCTCGATGCGCCCGTTGCCCACGGCAAACGCGCCGCCAAGGTCGCGGGGCTTGAGTTTGTACCAGGTGAAAAAGCCCCCGGCGGCGAGGAGCAGGAGCAGGAGAGAAACGAGCCAGCGTTGGGACCTTTTTAGCGGCATGGGCACACTCCGTCGACGTCGCCCGGTACGGCTGCCCGTTTCGTTCCAAGGGCGAGGCCCTGGGACAGCCAGAGAGTCTTCCAAAAAAAGTTACTATAATACGTATCCTGAAGCAATGTTCAAGAACCATGGGCCGATGGAAAAGAAAGGTTTTGCACCATGCGCCTGGGAGCCCCGCCTGTCGCGTCGCCGCATCCGGCGCGAAGTGGTGGCATTTGCGTTGTCGTGTCCGTGGTGGCAGGCCCAGGCTGCGGCGCGACGCGTTGGGGCCGAAGCCGCCGGGGGGGCTCTGGGAGGCCGGGTGCAGTATTTTATACCCGCCGGGGAGGGGCGGAGGGATGTTTCCCGCGACACCTGGTGATCCGCGCGACTGGCGGTGAGAGGCGGGCCAGCCCGCAAAGGGCGCGGAAACGCTCGATCAGCGGCGACGGGGACAGGCGCAAAAGGAAAAAGGCTTTTCGGGAGCCACCCGAAAAGCCTTTTTCAAAAATGGGTTGTTCAGAGGAAGGATATTTCCTCTCTAGCAGAGAGCGTGCCAAGATGCGGCGATCGGTTTTCTTGGCGGCCTTCGCCTTATTTCGCGGTGTGTTAGGGGTTCTTGTCGGTTGCTTCCCAGCGAGACCCGGCCTGCGTGGCGTACAGAATCCTTTACTGTACCGGGGATGACCCGAAAAGAGGCCAAGGATTTATACCCGGCGTTGGCGGCGGCCAGGGGCAGGCGCTCATCGCCATTTCGTCTTGTCGAAGAGCCCGCGCTTGGAGAGTTCGTTTTGCTTGTACCGGTCGAAATCGAAATGCCCGGGGACGGTCGCACCGTCATAGCGATTGGCCGCTATGGCGAAGATGGCTACCAGGGCGATAATGCCCACGGCAAGGCTGATAAAGATCCATTCCATGCTCTGTACTAGCAGGGCAGGAGGCGCGTGTCATCCTCGAATACGGAGGGGCCAGGAAGGTTGCCGGTGTAAAAGGGATTTCGGAACAGGCTGTTAGGCCTCCTTGGTGGCGTCCTGGATGATTTTCATGGTCTCGGCCTTGCGCGACTCCAGGATGAGCAGGAACACTTCCGAGCCTTTTTGCCGCCGGTCCCACCATTCGGGATCGGCCAGGGCCAGGATCGCGTCGGCGACAGCGTCCCGCTTGTCGCGGGGCACGGACCGAAGCCGGGCCAGACACAGCTCTTTTGCGTCGGCCTTCTTGTCCGCCAGGGTGGCCCGCTGCGGGATATCCTTTTTCATGCGGCACATTAAAAGCTGTACGTTCCGGTGGTCGGCATGAGCGCCCCACCTGCGGCGCCATTTTGATTATTTCCAAGCGCCTGATTTAACATTGGTTTGAGCCCCTCAAGGCTCTTGTTGTCCTTGTCCGATTGGTTGCTATGGTAGTTGAGGCGGGGGGAGGACTTGTATCCGGATGGATTGGCGGTTGTTTTCGCGGCCTTATCGCTTGGCTGCGGATCCTGCGATGCCTTTTGCGCAAACGAAACGCCTGTCGAAAGAAGAAGGCATGCCAACAGCAAGATAAACGTTTTCATAGGCCTTTCCTGCTTGCAAAGGTGTGTCGGGCCTTGGCGCCCGGCCGGTCAAGACGTACCGAGCGCCAAGGCCCCGAGGGTAGCAGAGAGGCGACCGTTGCGCCAGGGCTCACGGGCGGGGAGCCGGACTTTGGCCCTGGCTTTTGCTGGGGGATCATGCGCGGTCCCGGCCGGACGTGGGCCCCGGGCCGCCGGTGCCGCGTCTGGCGCGTAAGGTCGTTGTCGCGCACTCATCGTGTCCAGGTCGTTTTGTCGAAGAGCCCCCGGAGATTGAGCTCCCTGGTCTTGTACACGTCGAAGTCGAAATCCCGGGGGAGAAGCCTGTGCGCCGGCCGTCCCGTTCTGGCGAAAAAGCGCGGCAGACAGGCAAGAATGGCCAGCACGAGCAACCACAACAAGACGTTCATGACGGACCTCCGCGTTTGTTGGCGCGCGATGCTCCCCGGGCAAAGGCCCTGGTCAACATCCGGGCGGCCTGATCGGGGCCATGAATCGTGACATCGGTGCGCCGGTCTTTTTCCCCTAGGGTGCGGCCGAGGCTTTCGAACATACCGCCTGCCGCGGCGGCGATGCGCGTGGACGCGCCAAGCCAGATGTCGATGCGGCGCGCCTCGTCACACAGGGCTTTGACGAGGCAATCGCCGAGGTTGCGCACGCAGTCTTCGCCCAGGTCGCTGTAGAGGGTGATATGCATGTTGCCGCCTGCGGTCGTGACGTAGAAAAGACCGCCGTCCTCGGGTGAAATGTAGATTTCCTTCCTGGAATCCTGGTTCGTTGGGGTCAGCCGGATGTGCCAGCGCATGGCGTCCAGGCAGGAAACGGACACGGCCGTCAGCCCCCCCGCGACGCTGCATCTGGCCATGGCTTGCCGGATAAACCGTCGTGGAACCCTGGGCTCCCGTGTGTTTTCAAAATCCCGCGTGGGGGATTGCAATCGTCGGCTGGCTTCCATCTTCCGGTCCTCGTTGACGCCGCTTGTCCAGGCGTTTTTTTCACCTCTAGCGCGGCCGACGCTTTTTGAAATCGGGCTTTCACCTGTCCGTTATCGGGAAATATTCCCGGTTTTCCGGGAGCGCTTCCCGGAATTTGCCGCCTTCCCCCTATCGACCGACAGGAGGGGGAGCATGCTAGAGATGCGTCCGGTTTCTTTTTTCATGGCCTCCCGTTACGATGGAGCGCCAGGCAACCCTTCGAGGAGCAACATGCAAAACGGGCAAAAGAGCAACGACGTGCTGGGAACCGCCAATCGCGGGACCCCTGTGGAATCGGGATTGTGCAGCTTGTGCCGGGAAGACTGCGCCGGCCGCTGCGAGACGTGGCTGTCGAGCCTGGCCGGCCGGGCCATGCTGTATCCGCGCGATTTCGGCAAGGTGACCGTCGGGGCGGAGAACGCCTGCCCGAGCGGCATCTCCTACGACACGCTGCGCATCCAGGGGCGGCTCTACGGCGCCCGGGGGCTGGCTCCGGGACTGACCACCTCCCCGGACGACTGCCTGTTCCACAATGTCGACCTGACAACGGCCTTCGGCCGGACCCGCAAGACCAGGATCAAACTTCCGCTCATGACCGGCGCGTTGGGCTCGACCTTCATCGCGGCGCACCATTGGGACTGTTTCGCCGTGGGCTGCGCCCTGGCCGGCATCCCCATCGTGGTCGGGGAAAACGTGGTCGGCGTCGACCGGCAGGCCGTCTTTGAAGGCGGACGCCTCCGGCTCGCCCCGGAGCTGGATCGCCGCATCGACATCTACCGGCGCTATCAGGACCGGGACGGCTACGGGGCGATGCTTGTCCAGCTCAACGTCGAGGATTCCCGCAACGGCGTGGCCGAGTACATCATCGACAAATACGGCCCGGACGTGATCATCGAGTTCAAGTGGGGCCAGGGGGCCAAGAACATCGGCGGCGAGATCAAGGTGCGGGACATCGACTACGCTGTGTTCCTCAAAAAGCGCGGCTATCTCGTGGACCCCGATCCCGAGCTGCCCGAGGTGGCCCAGGCCTTCGCCTCCGGGGCGATCCGGGAGTTCGCCCGTCACAGCCGGCTGGGCTATACGGATGCGACCAGCGAGGGGCAGGTGCGGGAGAGCTTCCTGGAAAAGGTGGCCTATCTGCGCCGCCTGGGCTTCGAGCGCATTTCGCTCAAGACCGGAGCCTACGGCATGGAGGCGCTGGCCATGGCCATCCGCTATGCCTCGCTGGCCGGGCTCGATCTGCTCACCATCGACGGTTCCGGCGGCGGCACGGGCATGAGCCCCTGGAACATGATGGAGACCTGGGGCGTGCCGTCCATCCTGCTCCACGCCAAGGCCCGGGAATACGCGGCCCTGCTCGCCGCCTCGGGACAGCCGGTGGCGGACATGTCCCTGGCCGGCGGCTTCGCCCGGGAGGACCACGTGTTCAAGGCGCTGGCCCTGGGCGCGCCGTTTTCCAAGCTCGTCTGCATGGGAAGGGCCATCATGATTCCGGGGTTTCTCGGCTCGAACATCGAGGGGGCCCTGCATCCCGAACGGCGGGAGCGCGTGCATGGCAACTGGGAGAGCCTGCCGAAATCCGTGTCGTCGCTCGGCACTGCGCCCGAGCAGCTTTTCGCCACCTGGCACACGCTGCAAAGCCTTCTCGGCCCGGCGGAGATGGAGCGCATCCCTTACGGGGCCGTGGCCACCTTCACCTTGCTGGACAAGCTCGGGGCCGGGCTGCAACAACTTCTGGCCGGCGCGCGAAAGTTCTCCGCCCCGGCCATTTCCCGGGAGGATATCGTGGCCGCGAACCGGGAAACCCAGCGTGAAACCGGCCTCGCCTACGTCGCGGAGGCCGAGGACGCCATAGCCAGGCGCATTCTGCTCTCCTGACAGGGGGGCGGCGCGTACAGGCAAGAAACGACGCCGGACCGGGGAAAAAGCCGGTCCGGCCTGTCCCGACAGGGACGCATTCGATTCGGAACGACGCATGGAGAAGACCGAAAGGCAACGTGACCTTGACGCCGGGGCTGCCGGGGCCGCCGGGGAACAACGCCGGACTTCGGCCGGACCGGAGTCCGCGCCCAAGGACGTCACGGCGGCCCTGCGCGAACGCATCAAGGAATTGGACTGCCTTTACGAAATCACGCGGCTGTCGCAGCGCCACGACCTGGCCCTTGACGACATCCTGTCCGGCGTGTGCGGCATCGTGGCCCGGGCCTGGCAGTATCCTGAAATCGCCTGCGTGAAGCTGACGATCGGCGGTCGTGGCTTTGCCACGCCCGCGGCGCGGCGGCCCGTGGCGAAGCAGTCGAGTCCGGTCCGGGTGCATGGGGAAGCCGTCGGCCACATCGAGGTGGGCTATCTGGGCAAACGGCCGCCCTGCGACGAGGGGCCTTTCCTGCGCGAGGAACGCCATCTGCTCGATGCGGTCGCCGACCACCTCGGGAGAATCATCGAGGCGCGCGAAAACGAGGAGCGGCTGCGGCGGTTGTCCCAGGAACTCCTCAAGGCGCAGGAACACGAGCGACAGCGTATTGCCCGCGAACTGCACGACGATGTGGGCCAGCTCCTGTCCGTCACGCGCCTGCGCCTGGAGGGGCTGCTCCCTTTGCTCGACGACGGCGCGCAAGACGCCCGGGAAGCGGTCCGGGAGTGTTCCACCCGCCTGGGCACGGCCGTCATGGCGCTACGCGATCTGGCCTACAACCTGCTGCCGCCGGCTTTGACCCAGCTCGGCCTGGCCGAAACCGCCTGCCGCTTGTGCCAGGAGCTTTCCGCCCGGCACGGGGTGCCCATCGCTTTTTCCGCCGACGGGATGGAAGCGCTCCGTATGCCCTTTGAAACGAGCATCAATCTCTACCGCGTGCTCCAGGAAGGCTTGGCCAATGCCTGCCGCCATGGCCGCTGTTCGAGCATTTCCGTGCGGCTGGTCGCCTCGTATCCCCACTGTCTGCTGCGGATAAGCGACGACGGCCAGGGGTTCGATCCGCAGGTGCGCCTTCCCCAGGCCCTGGCGGAAAAGCACATGGGGCTTTGGAGCATGGGCGAACGTATCCGGCTGCTTGGCGGACGGTTCACGCTGCGCGCGCGCCCCGGCAAGGGGGTGCGCATCAAGGTGGAAGTCCCGGTGGAGGGGCAAGGCCCATGTCAGGTCCCCTGAAGATTCTCCTGGTCGATGACCATCCGCTCTTCCGGGAGGGGCTGCGCTCGCTGATCGCCGGGCAATCGGCCTACGCCGTCCTTGGCGAAGCCGGCACGGCCGGGGAGGCGCTGGAGCTGGCCAGGACGCAGACGCCGGACATCGTGGTGCTGGACATCGGCCTGCCCGACGCCGACGGCATCGAGGTCATCCGGCGGTTGCGCGCCTTGCCCGTGCCGCCGCGCATCCTCGTGGTCAGCATGCACACGCGCCTGGATCTGGTGGCGGAGAGCCTGCGGCTGGGGGCGCTCGGCTATGTCCTCAAGGATTCCGCCGCGGTCAGTCTGCTGCACGGCCTGGACGCCGTTTCCCGGGGGGATCGCTATCTCGACGGGGCCATCGTGCCCCAGGTGCTCCTCAAGCTCGACGAATACGCCACCCATCGCTCGCGGCCCGCCGATCCGGCCTACGACACCCTGACCCGCCGCGAACAGCAGATCCTGCGCCTGCTGGCCGAGGGGCGCGGCGTCGCGGCCATTGCCGCGGATCTCTACATTTCCCGAAAGACCGTCGAGAACCACCGCTCGAACATCTTCGGCAAGCTCGGCTTTTCCAATATGGCCGAGCTGGTCCATTATGCCGTCAAAATGGGTCTCATCGAAGTGGGTGACGACACGGCATGACACGGCCCCATCGGCTGGCGGGGATGTCTCATGAAAGCACGATATGGGGTAACCAACAAAACTCTGCCCGCCGCGCTTGCAGGGATGTCCGGTCGCAGTCGGGGCTCCCCTCCGGGAAAAAGCGCTTGACCTGCCCGTCCCCGGAAGTGTAGCTCCCCCGCTCCAACAACAGCCAACGAAACCAACGCTTTTTGTCCCCCGGCTTTTTTTCGGGACCGAAATCCCGTGGGGACTTCGGGACGGGGCGGGGCCTCGCGCCTGTTTCCGGGGTTTGTTTCCCGGACCGCGGAGCAGGGGGCGCGCCTGCATGCCATCCCGACATCCCCTGATCGTGATTTAATACCCTGAAACTCTTTTTAAATCCTATTTCGTAAGGTGGTCGCGTCGGCGCAGCGCCAACGGGGCTTTTTTGTTTCTTCAGCCGGGTTTCATGCGTTGGTCACTCTGTTGGCGCGAGATAAATACGGAGAAGGTATGTCGGTGGCTCTTGGGATTGATTTCGGAACATCCAATTCCGCTGTCGGTTTTTTAAGGGACGGCGCTCCTTGTCTTGTGGAATTGGAAGGCAAGCGGCAAACGATTCCCAGCGCCATTTTTTATGACACCGAAGAAAACGGCGTGCTGTTCGGCAATGAGGCGATAGCGTTTTATATGGATGGTTGTGAGGGGCGTTTGCTGCGATCCCTCAAGAGCATCCTTGGCAGCTCGCTGATCAACGAATCGACGGAAGTGGGCTACGAAAATATTTTCTTCAAGGATATCATCGTCAGTTTCATAGAACAGTTGAAGCGCAGGGCCGAATCCACTGTCGGCCATGCCATCGAGAATGTCGTCATGGGGCGTCCTGTTCGGTTTGTGGACGCCGACGAGCAGGCCGATGCGCTGGCGCAGGGGCATCTTGAGGACATCACAAGAAAGGCCGGTTTTCGCCATGTGTTTTTCCAGTATGAACCCATAGCGGCGGCCCTGGATTACGAACAATCGGTCACGAGAGAAGAGCTGGCCTTGATTGTCGATATCGGCGGCGGCACGTCCGATTTTTCCGTTGTTCGGGTTTCCCCGGACAGGCGGGGAAAGGCGGACAGGAAGCAGGACATCCTGGCCAACACGGGCGTGCATATCGGCGGAACCGATTTGGACTTGAAACTGAGTCTCGAGCAGATAATGCCGCTTTTTGGCTACAGGACGCGGACCAGGAGCCTTTTTCCCGGTGATGCGGTATTGGACCTGCCGCCAACCTATTATCGCGAACTGGCGACATGGCATAAAATAGTTTTTTTGTATAACAACAGAGCGTTGCAAGGCGTAAAAAACGTTCACTACCATGCGCAGCGGCAAGATCTGGTGGATCGGCTGGTCAGGATTATCCAGAAGCAGGAAGGCCATCGCCTGGCCGGTGATGTCGAGGCTGCCAAAATTGCGCTTTCGGAACGGGATGCCGCCTCAGTCTCGCTAAACTATGTCGAGAAGGGGCTTCGCGCTTCAGTCTCCCGGAAAAAGTTCGAAAGTGATATCGAGAAGGAAAAAGACGGCATTGTTTTCCAGATCAAGGAATGTCTCAAAAGAGCCGGCGTAGCCGCTTCGAAGATACAGACGCTTTTTATGACCGGCGGCAGCACGGCGATTCCGCTTATCGCCCAAGCCTGTAGGAATGCTGTGCCCGCTGGACGCCTGGTCCCGGGCAACCGGTTCGGGAGTGTCGGCATGGGGCTGACGATCGATGCCGGGATCAAATTCGGAAAATAGAACACCGGCGTCGTGTCGCGCCAATTCCCGTTGAACGCATTCGCCATGTGGCGTCGGCGGTTATCTCTCCCAAGATAACCCCAATCTTCCCCGGAGCCCTCCGGTTCTCCGGACGTTATCCAGCCCTCCGGTTCTCCACTCGCCCTGGAGAACCGGAGGGCTTGCTTTCAGGCAGGAAGCGGGGCCGCCTCGACCTCGCGCCCGAGGCTCAAAAAGACACAATGAACGAGCCGTAGAGAGTCTCCCCCAGAAAGCTGTGGCTGGCGCCCAGACCGTGGAGCCATTTGGTCACCAACGTGAACTCCTTGCCGCCAAGGGTTGCGGTGTAGGTGATGGCCGGGCCGATTCCCGTGCCCGAGGAGTAAAAACCGCCCATGCTGGCTCCCTGGCCCGAATCCGGCGTCGTCTGGGCGAACAGATACCCCACCGCGCCAAAGGCCAGGCGTTCATTGACATGGTAGGCCAGCGTCCAGTCCACATGGATCTGGTTCCCGGATAAATAGCGGGTGGCCATGTTCTCGGTATTGATCATGTAGCCCGCGTCAAACGACAACTCGTATTGCTTGTTACGCAGCCAGGTGAACGCGATGTTGCCGTCGAACGTGGCGTAATGCATGCCAAGGTTGGTGAGCGAACTTTTATTGTAATAGCCCGTTGGCAAAAACACCATGGGCATGACGGTCAGATGGCATTCGCCGAATGTCCAGTTTGCGATGAGCGGCATGAAAAAGAGGTCGGAAAGGCCCCCCCGGTCCCCGCCGCCACTGAAAGCCAGATGCCGGTCGGACGTATGGCCGGTCAGGCGGGACCGTGCGTTGTAGTCCGCCGCCACGTCGCCAGTGACATGTTCGTTGACGATGAACGGCACGCCGAAGCCCGCGCCAAGAAAGCCGCCGATTGCCTCAACCTCGAGCATGCCGGTGAGCGTGCTGATGTTCATCACCATGGTCTGGTCGAGGCCGGCGTAGACGCGGCCGCCCTTGAGCGTGCCGTCCATGTGGGCGGACTGGTAGATGGTATCGTTGCGCACGGAAAATCCGGGTCCCGGAACGTAGGCCATGAGGAAGTCCCCGTAGGCCCCCTGGGTGTAGTGGCTGGCGCCGCTCTCGGCGGCCAGGGCGCTGCCGGAAAGGCAAAGGGAGAGCAGAAGCCACAGGATGCTGCTGCAACGGCGTGCGTGTCGGGATAGCTTGCGCATGGTGTCTCCTTCCGCGACGGTGCGTCAGTCCCGCATGTCCTTGAGCTTGCGACTGGTCAGGCTCATGGCCGGGAGGAGAAACAAGGCGCCGCCGACAGCGAGCAGCAACAGGGATGCGCGTACGGAGAAGATACGTCCCTTGTTGTATTCGGCGACGATTTCCTCGATATATTGGTCCTCGATATTCCTGTCTTTCAGAAATGACCGGACATTGTCGTCCACCACGAAAGCCATGCTGTCGACCATGCGGCTCAGGTTGTCCACGGAAGGGGGAAACGACTTGTTCTTCAGGATCTCCGTTCTCGTGAATGTCGTCAGCCCGACAACAAGCACCAGTCCCACCAGGGCCAACCCGATGGCTTGGCCGACGTTGCGCGCCGCCCCCTGGGCGCCCGAGGATTGGCCGGCCAGTTGTTTGTCGTGGAAGGTGTCCTCGATGGCCGAGGTGACGGCGTAGGGCGCTTCCGCCGTGACCATGCCGGAGCCCACTCCCAGGAAGAACGATCCGACATACAGCCAGAAGGAAAAGCCGTCCGGGCCGATGGCCATGACGATCAGCAGGGTGGACACAGTGCTCAGTCCAATGCCCGCGAGGCTGATTGCCCTGAGGGAAAAGTTCTGGCCGAATTTCGGGGTCAGCAGCGAGCCTCCGATCATTCCCACCGAGACGACGGCGAAAATGACGCCCGAGATGATGGCGTTATACTTAAGGACAATTTGCAAGTAGAGCACCAGGACAAAGGCGGCGCCCATGGCCAGGTAATAATAAAAGCCGGTCATAAACAGGCCGGCCCGGATGCCGGGCGTCGTCAAAAGCACGCATCGCAGCAGGACAGCGTCTTTGCCATATTTATGTTCGCGGAGGTTTTCGTGTCGCATGAAAATGCACAACAGGGCGATGCCCGCCAGCACGAAGAACAGGCAGGGAGAAATCTGGTAAATCGAGAACGGCGCTTGTGAATTGGCAAAGAAAACGCCCCACGTGCTGGCTTTTGACAGGGCGAGCAATATTGTCGTCAGGCCGACAAAGAGCAGTATGAATCCCGCATAATCGAACCTGGCCACGCCGCCGCTTACGGCGTCGCGTGGCGCGAAGAAGAAAAAGCCGAGAAGACACAGGAGAAACAGCGCCGCCAGAATAACGAACCCGGCTTGCCAGCTCAGGTACATGACGACGATCCCGCTGGCGATCGGCGCCAATGCGGCGCTGAGCGCCACGGAGGCGCTGAGGAGGGCGAATGACGTCGTCATCTGGGCGCGACTGAAATTGTCGGTAATGTACCCGAGGACGGCGGGCACGCACAGCCCGGCGCCGATGCCAATCAACGTGCGGGCGATGTAGTTGAAAAAGAGGATGTTCGTGCTGACGCTCGCGAGCGCCTCGGCCAGAACCACAATGGCCAACCCCACGATCAGGAGCTTTCGCCAGCCGAACGCGCCGCCCAGAATGCCGGCGGCAACCATGACCGGGGCGCTGATCAGCGGATAGATGAGGTTGGCGATCTGCAAATCGGATACGGTCGCATGCAGACTCTTGGCGATGGCGGACATGGCGTTCGTAAGCAATACATTGTCGGCCACGAGTCCGATCTGCGTCAAGGCCAGAAACGCCATCAGAACACCCCAGGAGCCTTTTGTGTTCTTCTGTATCTGATCAGACATTTTCTTCACCTTGTCCCCTGGTTATGTTTTATTCGCCACGCCACGCCACGCCACGCCTCTTGGAAAGAGAATGCCCGGACGCCTGTCCGTTGCGGTCCTGCCTGTCCCGCGTCAACGGGATCACGAACATCCGCTGCTTCTTCGTGCCGGGGCAAACCAATGGTCTTGCAGTCTTTCAGGCTCGCGCCTACCGGGCAGGTCGCAACCCGTAGGCGTTGTCGCGGTGCGCCCCGGCTGACGATCCCGTCCCGCCCTGCCGGCCTTTCACCAGACGCTTAGTGCTTTTGGTCACGGGAAGCGGCGCTCGCCGAGGGCGCTTGCGGCATCAGGCAAAAGCCGCTTGGCGGCCGTCTCTTGAAAAACATGTCGTAACATTGTCTGGGGCCAAGGACCTTTCCCAGTTCCCAAATGGAGAACAGCGGGACAAGGGACATGAAGATGATGATGAAGTCCGCCAGGATTTGTCGCCAACTGTGCCGCATGATGGCGTGAAAGCCCCAGGCCAATCCTTGCCCGTGGAACAGGCCGATGACAGTTTCTTCTTCCAGGGAAAAGAAGATGGCCAGGAAGCTGATCGCCAGGGTCTGAAACAGGCTCGTCCAGATCAAGGGCAACTTGCGAAAAGGTTTGGTCAGACCAAAGGCGTTGCCCACCAGGATGAGCTTGGCCAGAACGGCGGCTTCGACAATACTGTAGCCGTAGTGGAGAAATTGAAATTTGTATTGCAGGAGGACAAGTCGCTTGTACCAGGCAAATCCTCCAAGCAAGAGCGCCAGATAGATAAAAAGTACGATGAAGACGCGTCCTTCCGAGACGAATGTATGTTTTAACGCATTGGCCTTGTC
This sequence comes from Desulfovibrio sp. JY, assembly GCA_021730285.1. Taxonomy (NCBI): domain Bacteria; kingdom Pseudomonadati; phylum Thermodesulfobacteriota; class Desulfovibrionia; order Desulfovibrionales; family Desulfovibrionaceae; genus Desulfovibrio; species Desulfovibrio sp. JY. The sequence continues at coordinate 126 of CP082962.1, read as the reverse complement.
ATGAATCCCGGTCATGACGCCTCCTTGGGGAAACGCGCGGCTGGTGTGGCGACGAGCCAGACGCCAGGGCCCATCCGCGGCGGAAAGGGCAACGGCCGGACGTCGAAGGCGGAAGCTGCGGTGCGA